>NZ_JAKSED010000010.1:0-18822 GCF_022359935.1 Aquamicrobium sp. NLF2-7
ATTCGGCGAATTCAGCGGCACCTCGATCGCCTCGACGCCCTCCCCGATCAGCGCCGCCGCGATCGCCTCCACCTCGTCGGGGCGCACGCCGCGAAGGATAGCCACCAGATCACGCTGCATGCGCGGCCATTCCACTGCCGTCATTCTTCGGTTCCTTTCAGGAAAGCAGACAGCCGGGATTCATGATCCCGGCCGGATCGACCGCGGCCTTGATGCGCCGCATGATGAGGAGTTCCGCCGGATCGGCCCGTTTCGCCAGCTCTTCGGCCAGCTTGCGGCCAATGCCGTGCTCGGCGCTGAAGCTGCCGCCCAGCGCATCCGCGCAATCATTGACGATGCGCCGCACGGCAAGCGTCGTCGCCGCCGGATCGCGCATGGCCTGCCAGTCGGCAGGATCGAAATGCGTGCCGAAATGGATGTTGCCATCCCCCATATGGCTGACCACCCTCGTCGTGGCCTGCGCAAACACCTTCCGGACGGCATTGGAAGCGCTTTCCAGAAAAACCGGCACGCTTGCCACCGGCACGGAAATATCCGCCGAAAGCACCACGCCGCTGTTCCGGTTCGCTTCGGAGGTTCCGTGGCGCAGCGCCCAGTATGCGGCCCTCTGGGCGTCGCTCGCGGCCGGAATGGCATCCACAATCTCGCCCCCGGACAGGGCGGCTCCCAGCGTGTCGAACAGCAGGCCCTCCAGCCCTACGGCGTCCGTCATGTCGGCCAGCTCGACCAGAAGATGCCAAGGCGCCTCGACCGGCAGGCGCAGCTTCGGCTGGCAGGCAATGACGGCGGCAAGCTGGGCGGCATTGAGCAGCTCGAATGTGGTCAGCCTCTCGCCGCAGGCAGCGCGAAGCCGGTTCAGCACGGCCAGCGCCGCGGCGGGGCTGTCGAGCGCCAGCCATGCGGTGGCATGAACCGTGGCAAGGGGATGCAGTTTCAGCACCGCGCCTGTGACGATGCCGAGCGTTCCTTCGGCTCCTATGAAGAGCTGGCGCATATCATAGCCGGTATTGTCCTTGCGCAGGCCCTTCATGCCGTTCCAGATCGTGCCGTCGGGCAGGACCACTTCGAGGCCGAGCACATTCTCGCGCGTGGAGCCATAGCGCAGGACATTGGTGCCGCCGGCATTGGTGCTGATAATGCCGCCGATCTGGCACGATCCCTCGGCACCGAGGCTGACCGGAAAGAAGCGCTGGTGAGCTTCGGCGGCCGCCTGAACATCGGCCAGAATGCAGCCGGCATCGACGCTGATCGTGAAATTGGCCACGTCGATATCGCGGATGCGCCGCATTCTCGCAAGGGAAACGATGACGGGCGGGCGATCCTGCGCCTGCGGGCCCGGAGAGGCCGCGCCGGTCAGGCCGGTGTTGCCGCCCTGCGGTATCACGCCATGACCCGCCGCCGCGCAGGCCGACACGATGGCCGAGACCTCGGCAGCGTCGCGCGGCAGGACAACGCAGAGCGCCTGCCCCTGCTGCCGCCCCCACCAGTCCTGCACATAACCGGCCATGTCGGCACCGGTGAGCACGCCGTCGCGCGGCAGCATCGAGCCCAGTCGGGTCAGCAGGTCCATCAATAGCCACCCGTCAGAAAGATCGCCTCGCCGGTCATGAAGCTGCATGCGTCGGAGGCGAGGAAGATCGCAGCGCCCACCATCTCGGCCGGCTGCCCGGCCCGGCCCATCCAGTTGAGGCTGCGCGTATACTGCGCCCATCCTTCGGGGTCGTTGTCCCGGCGGTCGGCGTTCCGGTCCGTATCGATCAGGCCCGGCGCCAGCGTGTTGAGAAGGACATTGCTCTGCGCATAGTCACGTGCCTGGCTCTGGATCAGGTTGTGTTGCGCAGCCTTGGTCGCGGCATAGGCGCTCACGATGCCCTTCGGTCTCAGCTGGTTGACCGATCCGACGGAAACCACCCGCCCCCAGCCGCGTGCCGCCATCAGCGGCAGCACGGTTTGCAGCATGTCCACCGTTGAGCCGAGATTGACGGCAAGCTGGAAGGAGAGATCGGCAGCCGTCAGATCGGCAAGACTGGCGTTGATCTGCGCGCTCGCATTGATCACCAGTATGTCCACCGGCGCCAGTGCCTCCGCCTGCCGGATGAGCCTGCGCCCTGCCTCGGGCCCGGCCAGATCACACGCCAACCCGTCTGCGACGCCGCCCGCAGCCTCGATGCGCGCGCGCACGGCCTTCGTGCCCGCTTCGCTCGTGCCGTGCAGGATCACCCGCGCGCCTGCGCCCGCCAGACCCTCGGCGATGGCCGCGCCGATGCCCCGGCTCGACCCCGTCACCAGCGCGGTGCGGCCACGAAGGCCGAACACAGTTTCAAGGTTCATGCCTCGCCCCTGAAAAGACCGGTCGGCGCGCCGGCAACGCCCGGCCGGCATGCGAACAGCCCGCCGGAAAGAGGAGCATCCGCAAGCGTCGACGCCGGCAGGCGCGTGCGCGCGCTTGTGATGAACAACGTGCCCAGATCGTCACCGCCGAAGGAAACGCTGGTCGGACGGGGAACCGGCAGTTCGATGACCTGATCCAGATTGCCGTCGGGAAGATAGCGGCGCACGCACCAGCCATCCCAGATCGCGCACCAGACCCCGCCCTCGGCATCGACGGCAAGGCCGTCTGGTCGTCCGTCGGCCACGGCGACACGGGCAAACTCGCGCCGCGCGCCCAGCGCGCCCGTATCGGGGTCGAAGTCATAGGCGTGGACCAGCCCCGGAACCGTATCGACGAAATAGAGAGTGCGTCCGTCCGGACTCCAGCCGAGACCGTTGGAGACGATGATGCCGCCTTCCTTGCGCTCGAAAGCGCCCTGCGCATCGATGCGATAGAGGGCGCCCGTAGGCTTCGATGCGTCGATGCGCATGGAGCCGATCCATATCGCGCCATCCGGCCCGAGCTTGGCATCGTTGAGCCGGTTGTCGGGAATGCCGGACTCGGGGCTGGAGAACGGAACCAGCGCGCCGCTGGAAAAATCGAGCCACTCGACCCCGTCCTGCGAAGCGACGAGCAGGCGCCCGTCCTCGACCGGGATGATGGCGCTGACGAGCTTGCCGGTCTCGCAGCTTTCGTTGCGGCCGGTGCGGGGATCGAAACGGTAAACGGCCGGGTGGAGGATATCGACCCAGTAGAGCAGGCCTTCCTGCGGGTGCCAGACCGGGCTTTCGCCGAGTTGCGCTCCCCATGGCAGGACGCAGGTGAGTTCGGCCATCTGTCTGCCTGTCCTGGTGCGCGGCCGCGGCCGCGAGGTGATCGCCACGGCACCGGCAGCGCCCGTGATGCGCCGCGCCGCGCCGATAAGCTCGCGGCCGGCGGGATGAATGTTGGAAGCGTCGAGCCGCGACGAGGGTCCAAGCACCACAAGCGCGCCGATCGGCGTGTTGTCGCGCCCCATTACGGGTGCCGCCACCGAATTCACGCCGGCCAGATGCTCCTCGTAGGACACCGCATATCCGCGCGCGCGCGTCAGGGTCAGATCCGCCTGCAGCGTTTCCGGCGTGGTCAGCGTCTGGCGGGTGAAACCGTCGAGGGTCAGCCGCTCCATGAGCGCCCGGCCCATCGCGGGATCCTGAAACGCCAGCAATGCCTTGCCCCCGGCCGTGCAATGCAGGGGAACGCGACGGCCCACCTCGACGCGCACGGCAAGGCCATCGTCCGACCGTTCAGCCAGATACTGCACCATGATGCCGTCGAGCCTGCACAGCGCGGCCGTCTCGCCAAGCTCGGCCGCCAGCCGTTGCAGTTCAGGCAGGGCGGCGGATACGAGGTCGAAACTGTCCCAGACCCTGTGCGACATCTCCAGAAAGCGCTGGCCCAGCACATAGGTGCCGGAAGCCTCGTCCTGCCGAACCAGCCCATAGGCGATCAGGGTTCTCAGAATCCGCGCGAAGGTCGGCTTGGGCAGGCCCGAGGCCTTCAGAAGCTCCGCGAAGCGCAACGGCTCCGGCGCATCGGCCACCATGTCGAGAAGGGTCAGCCCCTTGGAAAGGGCGGCCGTCCCGCCCGGGGTCTCGGGTTTCATCCCCGGCTCTCCCCCCGCTGACGTTCGCGCCTTGCGGCGGCGGCCTCGTCCAGCATTCGCTTGATCGTCCATTCCGGTCTGAACCCCAGGGTGCTTCTGATATGCTCGTTGGAGGTATGGTAATAGACGCCCGCACCGGGAAGATCGACTGTCACGATGGGCATGTCTGTCAGTTCGGCCATCTGCGGCAGAATCTCGGCGAAATCGACAGGATCGTCAGAGCCGAGGTTGAAGGCGCCGCCGGCCGCCGCCTTGTGGTCGAGCGCCAGAAGCACGCCCGCCACCATATCGCGCGTGTCGGTGATGTGCATGCGGAAGGGCCGTCCGTCCTGATTGCGCGCCAGGACATGGGCCGGCCCGCCAATGTCGGCGGCGCGCAAAATGTCGGCCACGGCCGTGTTGCCGAAGCTTTCCTGCTGCCTGATGCGCGGGCGCAGAAAGAAGCGCGGACCGGAGAAGAAGCTGTCCTCGTCGAGCAGTTCCGCCGCATCCTGCGTATGGGAGAACCGCAGGATCACCGTTTCCATCCGGCCCGCGCGCTGGTGGAACCGCACCAGTTCCTCGCCGAGCAGCTTGGTCAGCCCGTAAGGCGAGGTGGGAAGCAGCGGATGTTCCTCGGTGACTGGCAGGAACTGCGGGTTGTTCTCGGGATAGACCTCGCCGGAGGACGCAAATACGAAACGGCGCACGCCGGCCTGCGAAGCCGCATCGAGCAGCAACCGGGTGCCGTCGACATTGGCGGCGAACATGCGTTCCCGATCACCCGGCGCCCATGACATGAAAGCGCCGAGATGGAGCACGTCGGTGACGCCGGTCATCGCTTTCGCAACGGCTCCGGCATCGTCCAGAGAACCGACGATCTCGTCCTCCAGCCCCGAAGCACGCAAATCGAAACCGCGTATCGCCCGGCCCTGCGCCTTCAGCGCAGCCGCAACCGCCCGGCCAACCCGGCCGGCAGACCCAGTAACAAGAATCACAATCTTTGCCCCGTCTCAGCATTGAACAGATACAGACGCTCCGGGTCGAAGCCGAGGACCAGTTCCTCGTCCTTCGAGAGAGAACCCGAATGCGAAACCCTTGCGATCAGGCCCTTGGACCTGCCTTCGTCTCCTTCAGCCAGCCGGGCGCCTTCGGCGTCGAAGTAGACGTATTTTTCCGAGCCGAGGCTTTCCACCAGAGTGGGGCTCACGGGGAAGGTGACGGGAGCCTCGCCGAGCAGCAGATGTTCGGGCCGCAGGCCGACCACGACGCGCCCGTCATGCGCCCTCGCCGCGGGCAGGGCCACCTCGCGACCGAACAGGGTGAGCCTGCCGCCCTTCAGCTCCGCATTGAGGAAATTCATCCCCGGCGATCCGATGAAGCTCGCGACAAACAGGTTGGCCGGAGAATTGAACAGCTCGTCCGGCGTCGCGATCTGCTGGATGACGCCATCCTGCATGATGACGACCCGGTCGGCCATGGTCATGGCCTCGACCTGATCGTGGGTCACATAAACGGTTGTGACACCGATCCGCTTGTGCAGCGCGCCGATCTCCGCGCGCATGTGGACGCGCAGCTTGGCATCGAGATTGGAAAGCGGCTCGTCCATGAGGAATGCCTGCGGCTGGCGCACGATGGCGCGGCCAAGCGCCACGCGCTGGCGCTGCCCGCCCGAAAGGTCTTTCGGCTTGCGGTCGAGATAGGGGGTGACTTCGAGGATGCGGGCAGCGTCCTCGACGCGGCGGTCGATCTCCGCCTTCGCGGTCCCGCGCATCTTCAGACCGAAACCGATGTTCTGGCGCACCGTGAGGTGCGGATAGAGCGCATAGTTCTGGAAGACCATAGCGATGTCGCGGTCGCCCGGCGCGAGATCGGTCACCTCGCGGCCGCCGATGAATATCTGCCCCTCCGTCGCCGGCTCAAGGCCGGCGAGAATCTTGAGCATCGTCGACTTGCCGCAGCCCGAGGGGCCGACGAGGACGACGAACTCGCCGTTTTCGATCTCTAGCGAGAAGGGTTGCAGGACTTTCAGCATACCGTAGGATTTGCTGACATTGCGAATGGAAATATTGGCCATGCTTTATTTCTCCGCGCCAGCGGTCAGGCCGCCGACCAGGTAACGCTCGAGGAACAGGTAGATCGCGATGATCGGCAGGGCGACGAACACCGATGCCGCGGCTATGTCGTTCCAGTAGGTGACGTATTCGCCCTGCATCGTCGTGATGCCCAGATTGGCGGTCCAGTTGTCGGGCGAGTTGACGAGGAAGGTCCGCGCATAAGCATAATCGGCCCAGCTCAGCACGAAGGCGTACAGCGCCGTCGCCGCCAGTCCGGGCGTTGCGATCGGCAGCACCACGCGCAGCATCGCGCCGACCGGAGAACATCCATCCACCATGGCAGCCTGCTCAAGCTCACGGGGGATGGTGTCGAAATAGCCCTTCAGCATCCATGTCGCGAAAGGAATGATCATGGTCGAGTGCGCCAGAACCAGCGTCCACAGGCTGCCGATCAGCCCCATTCCCGAAAAGATCGAGAACAGCGGGATGACGAGCAGCGTCGCCGGCAGCATCTTGGCGGTCAGCACGAACAGGCCCATGGTCGCGCCACCCTTCATGGAATAGCGGGACAAGGCATAGCCGGCGCTGACCGAGACCAGCATGGAAAGCGCCACCGAACCCACCGCAGCAAGCGTGGAATTCGCCAGCCATTTCAGGATCGGCTTGGCTTCCCACACACGCACGAAAACATCCCATTGCGGGTTGTCGGGCCAGAAGGTCGGCGGCAGGCGGTAAAGCTCGTCCGTCGTGGTAACGGCAGTGACCACCAGCCAGTAGACCGGAAAGAGGATCATGGCGACGGTCAGTATCACCACCCCGTAAAGGGCGAGGCTTTGTGCGAGGGTGCGTTTCATGGCGCGGCTTTCCTCAATAGATCGACCGGGAGCGCCGGCCGAGCATGAGCAGGCTGGCCAGCACGCAGATGATCAGCGTGAGCACACCGACCGCCGCGGCGCGGCCGAAATTGTGGTACTGGAAGGCCTGATCGTAGGTCATGATCGACAATGTCTGGGTCGAGCGCAGCGGGCCGCCGCCGGTCAGCACCTTGATGATCGAGAAATCCCTGAACACCCACAGCAGCGTCAGCACGACGGTGACGCCAAGCACCGGCATGAGAAGCGGCATGGTGATCCACCGGAAGCGCTGCCACACACCCGCACCATCCACCTTCGCCGCTGCATAGTAATCGGCCGGAATAGACTGCAGCCCCGCGAGGCACATGATCGACACGAAGGGAAAGCCCTTCCAGATCATGGTGATCGCCACCGCCCAGAACGCGGCCCCGGCATTCGAGACCCACGGGATCATCTGCCCCGACAGACCAAGCTGCACGGCCAGCCAGCCGAACAGCCCGAAGGAGCTGTCGAACATCCAGGCGAAGATCACCACCGCGATGATTTCCGGCACGGCCCATGGCAGCGCCATGCCCAGCCGGGCGACCGTGCGGCCGCGAAACCTGTTGTTGACGAGAAGTGCCGTGCCGAGACCGACGACGACGCTGCCGGCGGTGACCACCACGACAAGCTTCAGCGTCACCCAGCAGGCAAGCCAGAACTCCTGGGAACTGAACAGCCACCTGTAGTTCGCCACCGAGAACGGCTTGCCGGCGGCGCCCAGACGCGGAATCTTGACCTGCTGGAACGACAGGTCGACCGCCACGAACAGGGGCCAGACGATGATGGCGGCCACCATCAGCACCGCCGGGGCGATAAGGATGTAGCCCAGAAGATGCTGGCGGCTGGGGCGCGCAAGGTCAAAGAACTTGCGACGCCCTGCAACGGGAATATCGGTCACGACTGCTCCTCCGGCCGGAAATGCGGGAACATGCCCGCATCCATGCGGGTCATGTTCCGGTTGGCTGTCAGCTTTTGAGGTCTTCCGCTTTTGCCTGCATGGTCTTGACCACATCCGCCGGATCCAGATCCTGGATCAGCATCCTCTGGGTCTCTTCCATGATCATCTTGCTGAACTCGTTGTAGTTCAGCTCAAGGCCGGTCGGTATGCGATCCACCCCGGCCTCGGATGCCGCCTTCATCGTCTCGATCAGCACGGGAAAATGCGGGATCGTCTTTTCCACACCGGATACGTCCGCCCGCGGACTGGGCGGCGTGTTTCCGCCCATGGTGGCGTAGAGGCGCTGATTTTCCGGGGTCATGGTGAGCTTGATGAAGTCGCGCACAAGCGCTTTCTCATCGTCGGAAATATCGACGGGTATCGCCAGCACGTTTGACGAGCCGCCGACGGGCGGGTGCAACGGAGGCGCCGCATAGACGATGTCGTCCTTTGCCAGTCCCTGCTCGGTGGTGCCGTAGAGCCACGGACCGTCGAGGCGAAGGGCCATCTTGCCATCGGCGAAGAGCTTGCGGACATCGCTCGCCGTCATGTCGACTGGACCGACGCCGGCCTTGTTGATCTCCTTCCACCGCTTCAGGCCCTCGATCATCTGGGGCGTGTCAATGGTGATGTTGCCATCGTTGTCCGTCCAGTAGGCTCCGGCATCGATGACGTAGTTCAGCATCTCGGTCAGATACTGCCCTGCGCCGCCCTTGGTCTCGTGGCCGGTGCCGAACTGGTCGATGATGCCGTCGCCGTTCAGGTCCTTTGTCGTCGCCTTGGCGGCTTCCAGAAATTCCTCGTAGCTGGTCGGCACGGCAACGCCCGCCTCATCGAGGATCTTCTTGTTGTAGGCCATGACGAACCCGAAATAGTTCATCATGATGCAGACGGTTTCGCCATTCCACTGGCACTTCTGCTGGCCGGCCCAGCCGGTCAGATCGATACCGTCCTGCCTGATCCACGCGTCGAGCGGCTCCAGCCAGCCATTGTCCGCGAACATCTGGAACTCGAACGATGCGAGATGCACGATGTGCGGAGGCTGGCCGGCCGCGAAAAGAGTTGTCATCGTGTCGGCATAGGAGCCGCGCTCGGCCTTGGTGAACTCCACCTTGACGCCGGGGTGCTGCTTCTCGAACTCGGCAATGACCGCATGCCACCAGTCGCCGGTGCCGGCATCGTCCGTCTGCCAGGAAATGAACTTCAGCACGGTGTCGGCCATGGCCGGGGCCAGGCCGGCCGCGGCGGCGAGGGCATAGGCGGCTGCGCCCGTTGCGAGCCTGCGCAGAAATTTACTCATCTTTTCCTCCTCCAAAACCAGTGATCATATCCGTTCAAGCAAAGAGAGCGCCGCCTCCGACGGCCTTACGCCCAGCCCCGGCCCCGTGGGCAGGTGGTAGCGACCTTCGCGGCAATCCATGTCACCGCTAAGAAGCCGGCGGTTGGGCTCGAAGATCGAGTGCTGGAACTCGTGCCCCTTCAGCGTGGGCAGGGTCGACGCAGCCTGAAGGCTGGCGGCCAGGAATATTCCCGCGCCTATCGTGGCATGCGGGATCACATCGATCCCGTTTTGGGCTGCCAGCGCTCCGATGCGGATGAAGTTGGTGATGCCCTTGTGCCCCATCTCGGGCTGGACGATGGCGATACGGCAGCGCCCGATGCGGGCCAGCATGTCCCAGTGCGTGCGCCATTCCTCTCCGACCGCGATGGGAATGTCGGTGCCCTTCGAGACCGTCTCCAGACCGGCGATATCCTCGGTCCAGACCGGCGCTTCCGCGAACCACGGATCGAAAGGCGCCATTTCGCCAATCAGTTCCAGGGCGCGTTCCGGTGTCTGGTTCCAGTGCATGTCGGCTGCGATCTTTGCCTGCGGGCCCAGCACTTCACGCAGGTTTTCCATTTCGCGGGCCGGTCCGTCATCGGCCACCGGCGTGGCGAACTTGAAGGCGTCGAACCCGCGATCCTGCCACTGCTTCGCCAGTTCGCCGCGGGCCATGAGGGTCTTTTCCGGCAGGCCGGACACATAGGCAGGAAAATCTTCCCGCCCGCCGCCCAGCATTTCACGCACGGACTTGCCTGCCTCCTGCCCCGCAATGTCCCACAGGGCTATGTCGAGGGCGGCCAGCGCATCGACATAGAAGCCGCCCGTATAGCCGCGCACGCGCATCATGTCATAGAGGTCATCATAGATGGCGGACGGGTCGGACGCTTCGCGGCCGATGACGAAACCGGCAAGCAGGTCGTTGATAATGGCCGCCACCGCGCCGGGAGCGACGATGCCGTAGGTCTCACCCCAGCCGACCACGCCGTCCTCCGTCACCATCCTGACCAGAACGCTCCGGTCGAAGGTCGGGTAAACGGTGCGGTTGCCCTTGCGGACGATGTAACCGTTGGGGTTCACCACCTCACCTTCCCGCAAGGCACCGAGATAGGGCACCTTGCGGGGCTGGGTGAGGGTGAAGACCTCGACCGACGCGACGGGGCTGCTCATGCAGCCTCCGCGACCAGCAGGCCGAGTTCGGCCAGATTGCTGTCGATGTCGGCGATCGCGGGCGCATCCAGATCAGGTGTGGGCGCGCGCACGCCGGTATGCTCGATCACACCCCGCCGCCTCAACACATGCTTGGTAAGGCGCATGCGATAGACTGCCTGCAGGACAAGCAGCGGGAGGGTGCGCACATAGATCGCGCGCGCCTCATCGCGGCGTCCGGCGCTCCAGGCGCGGTCCATGGCGACATGCTCCTCGATGATCTCAAGCGCTGGCATGGCCGCCGTGGCACCGCGCGCATATTCGTCGAGAATGTAACGGGCGCCGCCGCCGCCAATGACGCCCTTCAGCGTCGAAGGCGCATTGGCGATGATGTGGCTGATGGCCGGGCCGGCCGGCAGCGTCTCTTCCTTCACATAGGCGACGCGCGGCAAAGCCTTCACGACCTCGATGATCGCCTCCGGCGACAGGTCGGAGCCGCGCGGAGCAGGCGCATTCTGGAGAATGATCTCCACCCCGGGCAAGGCGTCCAGCACATGGCCGAGAAACTCGACCAGCGCGGGCGCATCCACACCCACCGATTTGGGGGGCTGCACCATCAGATGGCGAATGCCGAGAGCGGCGGCGGCACGGCCATGATCCACGACCTCGCGCCAGTCGGCAGCGCTGGCGCCCGCGACGACCGGCACCCTGCCGTCGACCTCGGCCACCACGATCTTCAGGAGGGCTGCACGCTCGTCGCCCTTCAGCGTCTCCACCTCACTGGCGAAACCCGGGAACACCACGCCGTCAACGCCCTTCTCCACCGCAAATCGGACCAGGCGAGCCATGCCCGCTCCGTCAATGCCGCCATCTGCCGCGAAGGGCGTGGGCAAAACAGGCAGGATGCCCCTCAGATCAGAAGTCATTCCACTCTCCAAAAAGGTATCATATTGTGATACTTTGAAATCACTAATTGACACTACGAAGATTCAGCCCTTATGACAAGCCCCGGTTTTCCACATCACCCTGAGAGGGATCATGACCATGGCATCGGACGCATCCTCGATTGTCGTTGACTGGGGCACCACATCGCTCAGGGCGGCGCTGGTCACCGATGCTGGCGATGTGCTGGATCAGATCGAGACGCAGCAGGGCATCTCCACCCTGAAGCAGGGCGAGCACGAGGATGTTCTGGTGCAGGCGCTGGGGCCATGGTTCGCCACCCATGGCGCGCTTCCGGTGGTGGCGCTCGGCATGATCACCAGCCGCAACGGCTGGATCGAGGTCGACTATGTGCCCTGCCCCGCCGGCCCCGCGGAACTCGGGACGGGAACGGTCAGCCGGGTTCTGCCGAACGGCTCGAAGCTCGTATTCCTGCCGGGACTGACCGATCCGGCAGGCAGGCCCTTTCCCGACGTGATGCGCGGCGAGGAAACGCAGGTGGTGGGATATGGGCTCGGCCGCGACATGACGGTGGTCCTGCCCGGCACCCACAGCAAATGGGCGCGGATCAGGAACGGCCGCATCGACCGGTTCCAGACCTTCGTCACCGGCGAGGTCTTCGCGCTCCTGATGAACCACTCCTTCATCGCCCGCGGCGCCACCCAGCCGCCCGTGGAGGACGCGGCCGCATTCCGGCGCGGTCTTGGCGAGGCGAAAGGAACCGGCGCCATGCTCTCGTTGCTGTTCTCCGCGCGCACCGGCGTTCTGGCCAGGCAGCTTTCGGCGGATGAGGTCCGTTCCTACGTATCCGGCCTCGTCATCGGGCAGGAATTCCGGCAGGCGCGCGAGGAAGGCTGGTTCATGCCCGGCGACGACATCGCCATCGTCGGCAATGACGGGCTCAACGCGCTTTACGGCGTGGCCGCATCCGTGTTTGAACTCCGGGCGCCGGAAGGGCCGGGCAACGAAGCGATCCGGGGGGCGCTGGCAGTGCTGCGCGCCGCCACCGCCTGATTGGCGGGCACGGCTTTCGGCCAGCTTCGCAACGCCAGATGAGCATATGCAGGGTCACAATGTATGATTTTCCCGAGCCCCTGGGCACGAACCGCCACGAGAACGACATCCACGCCATCCTCGCCCGGCTGGAGCGCAATGGCATTCCGCAGAAGCCGGTAGCCTTCTACGGCTCGTCGTCGTTCCGCCTCTGGCATGCGATGGCAGAGGATCTCGGCTCGCTCGATGTGGTCAACCTGGGCTTCGGCGGGGGCACATTCCTGTCCGCCCTGCACTATATGGAGCGGCTGCTGCTGCCGCTGAATCCGGTGAAGATCGTGCTCTATTTCGGCGAGAACGACATCGCCAATGACGGGCTGACCGCAGAAAGCACCTTCGCCCATTTCCTTGCCCTGCGCGAAGAGATCGCGAACCGGCTGCCGGAAGTCCACGTCTATGCGATGTCGGTCAAGCACAGCCCGACGCGCTGGCTTTTTGCCGACGAAGTCGACAGGTACAACGCCCTCTGCGCCGACTGGTGCGGTGCGCGAGCCGATACGACATGGATCGAGGTGGGAGCCGGCCTGATCGGAGAAAACGGCCGGCCCATGTCGCGCTGTTTCCTGCCGGATCTCATCCACATGAATGCGGCCGGCTATGCCGTCTGGGCGCAAGCGCTGCGGAAGTTTCCCGGACTGCTCTGACCGGCGGCAACAAAGGCCGTTTCCACACCGTGGCCGCAACGGCTCCCGTAAAGACAGAATCCGCCTCAGAAACGCAGCGAGCGCAGGCCGACCGTCAGGTCCACGATCAGCACCGCGACGAAGGTGACCACGATGCTCAGCGTCGCCACCGCCGCCGCCGTCGGATCGAAGTTGAAGCGCAGATAGTCGAACAGTTCGAGCGGCAGGGTCGTCATCCCCACGGGCTTCAGAAGAAGCGAAATGTTGAAGATGTCGAAGGAGATGACGAAAGCGAACAGGCAGCCGGTGATCACGCCGGGCTTGATCGCCGGAAGCGTCACCCGCCGGAACGTCATCCAGTTGCCCGCGCCGAGGCTGCGGGCGGCCTCCTCCTGCGAGCGGTCGAAATTGAACAGCGCCGAGGCCACGTTCAGGAACACGTAAGGGAATGTCACCACGATATGGCCGGTCTGGATGGCGATCGGATAGTCGTTGCCGACGCCGAATTCGAAGAAGAAGAACAGGAGCGCGATGGCCGTCAGGATTTCCGGCACCAGAAGCGGCGCGCTCATCAGCAGGCGCAGGCCGTTGGCCAGCTTCTGCGGGGCGAAGCGCACGACATAGATCGCCGCCAGCGTTCCGATGACGCCGTTGACGACAGCGGAAACCGCGGCGAGCTGCACTGAATGCAGGGCCGCCGACAGGAAGCGCGCGTTGGAAAACAGTTCACCAAACCAGCGCAGCGAAATGCCCTGCGGCGGAAAGGCCAGGAATTCGCCCCCGGACAGCGACATCAGCACGACCAGCAGGATCGGCGACATCAGGAAGATG
Source organism: Aquamicrobium sp. NLF2-7 (assembly GCF_022359935.1). NCBI lineage: Bacteria > Pseudomonadati > Pseudomonadota > Alphaproteobacteria > Hyphomicrobiales > Phyllobacteriaceae > Aquamicrobium > Aquamicrobium sp. NLF2-7. The sequence continues at coordinate 13,805 of NZ_JAKSED010000010.1, forward strand.
TAGATCAGGGTGACGATGCCGAGAAAGGCATAGTCCCACAGCGTCCTGCCCATGTTCATGGAAGCCTCCGCATCGCGCGCGCCGTCAATGCCAGATAGACCACGACGATGGCCAGCGTGGTCAGCGCCATGAAGATCGCCAGTGCCGCCCCGGCCGGCCAGCGGAAATTGTCGACCAGATACTGCACCACAAGCACCGCCATGGTACGCCCCTGCGTTCCGCCCAGCATCGCCGGCGTCACATAGGCCGAGATCGACAGGACGAAGACGAGAATGGAGCCCGCCTGAATGCCCGGCATGGACAGCGGCAGCGTCACCTTGAAGAAGGTGCGCATCCGCGAAGCGCCAAGCGAACGGCTGGCCAGCGCCACTTCGGGATTGATGGCCTGCAGATTGCCGAGCAGCGGCAGGATGACGAACGGCAGGAAGACGTGGATCAGCGCAATCGTCACGCCGAGCTGGGTGTTCAGCAGCTGCACCGGCCGGTCGACCAGGCCGAGCCCTGTCAGCGCCCCGTTGGCGATGCCGTTGTTGGAGAGGATGATCATCCACGCGAAGGTGCGCACGACCAGCCCGACGAGCAGCGGCGAGATCACGCAGATGTAGAGCAGGCTGGACATGCGGCTGCGGGTACGGGCAAGGTGATAGGCAACCGGATAGCCCAGCAACAGCGTGGCGACGGTGACGATCAGCGCCATCCTGATCGTGCGCCAGACGATGCCCCAGATAAACGGATCGGTGACGATGTCGCGATAGTGCGCGATGGTGAAGCCGTCGCCGTAAACCGCCCGGGTCGAGGCCTCGCGAAAGCTCATGATGACGATCGATACGTAAGGCAGGATCAGGAACCCGACCAGCAGCACCAGCGCCGGCAGGATCATCCACCAGACAGGCGCTCGATGCTTCGGGCCGGAAATGGCACGCGGGATCTGGGCGGCAACGCTGCTCATGCGGCGATCACCCAGCTCTTGCGCGCCGGAAAGCCGAGCGTTACCGGATCGCCTGCGGACAGCGAAAAATCCGCGCTGACGGAGGTAGTCACGCCGGCCCCCGAAGGCAGTTCCACCATCAGCAGGCAGTCCTCTCCCTGATAGATGGATTTCGTCACACGGCCGGTGAGCGTGTTTTCGCCGGAGGCCATGTCGATGTTCTCGGGCCGGATCATGACCCGCACCTCGCCGCTGAGACCCTCCGTTCCGGCAGCGTGGAGCGGACCATCGGCCGTATCGACGAGATAGCCGGCTTCGCTGCGGCCGCGGATCTGGCCGGGTATGGTGTTCGATTGTCCGATGAAATCGGCCACCATCAGCGAGGCCGGCCTTTCATAGATGTCGCGGGGCGCGCCGCATTGCTCGATGACGCCCCGGTTCATGACCACGATCCTGTCGGACATCACCATGGCCTCGCTCTGGTCATGGGTGACATAGACCGTGGTGATCCCGACCCTCTGCTGCAGATCGCGGATGAAGAAGCGCATGTCGTCACGCAGCGACGCGTCGAGATTGGCCAGCGGCTCGTCCAGAAGCAGCACCTGCGGCTCGATGACCAGCGCCCTCGCCAGCGCCACGCGCTGTTGCTGCCCGCCCGACAGTTCGCGCGGATAGCGCCTGCTGAAATCGCCGAGCTTGACCATCTCCAGCACGCGCGTGATCCGTGACGCCCTTTCGGCCGCCGGGACCTTGCGGACCTCCAGACCGAAGCTCAGGTTCTCCGCGACAGTCATATGCGGAAACAGGGCATAGCTTTGAAAGACCATGCCCAGATCGCGGTGTTCGGGCAGCACATTGGTCATGTCGCGCTCGCCGAACCGGATCCTGCCGTCGCTGATGCTCTCGAACCCGGCAATGCAGCGCAAGGTGGTGGTCTTGCCGCAGCCCGAAGGCCCGAGCAGGGAGATGAACTCTCCCTGCCCGATCTTCAGATCTATGTCCTTGAGGATATGCAGGGTGCCGTAGAACTTGTTGATCCGGTCGAGCGTCAGCGTCGTCATTAGGTTCCCGTGTCCCGGTGGAATTGACTGGCGAAAGACCGCGACGTCAGCCGATCTCGCGATTCCAGCGATCGGCCACATCCGCCGCGATATCGACATAGGGATCCCAGTCGAAACGAATGATTCTGGACATGTTGTCGCCGACGATGGGCAGCCGTTTGGCGAGGTCCGCATCCACCACGGACTCCGTGTTCACCGGCGATGTGTAGAACACCTTCGCCATGTTCGCCTGGACATCGGCATTGATCAGATAGTTGATATAGGCGTGCGCATCGTCCTTGCTGGCGCCGGACTTGACGATGTTGAAGGACTGCTCATAGGCCAGCACGCCCTCTTCGGGTACGACGATCTCCACCGGAGCGCCCTTGTCCTGCAAGGTCAGGATTTCGGTCCAGTCGACGGGCGCTATGGCAATGTCGCCCCGCATGAGCGACGTCGAGACTTCACCACTCCACGATGCCTGCGTAAACGGAGCAAGCTCTTTGAGCTTGGTGAAAGCCGTATCGATATCCATGTCGCCGGAGCCATAGAGCTTTGCCGCCAGGCGCAGGAACAGCAGCGCACCCGCATTGCCGATCTGGTACAGCCCGATGCGTCCCCTGAACTCGGGATTGTCCCACAGATCCGTCCATGATTTCGGCGCCGTTTCGACCATGTCGGTGCGATAGGCAATCCCGATCGGCGAGACGATGCCGCGCAGCCCGCTGTTGCCGGAGTTGAGAAGACCTTCATGCAGCTTCGTCGCGTTGGGCACCTTGGCCATGTCGATCGGCTCGAAGAAGCCTTCGGCGCGCAGCAGGGCGGCGATGTGCTCGTTGCCCATGAAGACCGAATAGGGCGACGCCGCGCCACCCGCGCGGATTTTTGACACGAAGTCCTTGCCGAGCCCCACATCCAGCCGGCCCTGAATGCCTGTTGCCTCGGCAAAGCCCGGCACAAGCGTTTCTTCCCAGAACTTGGCCCATGTGCCGCCATAGGTGGGAATGATAAAAGGCGATTGTGCGAATGCGCGGCTGCTGAGGGAGAATGCACCGGCGCTTGCCGTCAAAGCCGCCAGAAAACTGCGTCTGTTGAGATTCATCGTATTTCCCCTTTGGATGGCCTTGCTGGATCGGATGATCGAGTGGACATTTCTTGACATCAGATTTGCACCGAACAGGCAGCCGGTCAATATTTTTTATATTTAAATACGAAAATAAGATGCTAGACTGACAGAGAGGGCAAAAAGGGACGACATGACGACAATCGAACGCAATCCGGGACTGGCGCGGCAGATCGCCGACAGCCTGCAGGACGACATCCTCCAGAACCGCCTCACCGTTTCCGAACGGCTTCCCTCGGAAGCCGAGCTGGCCGAGCGCTTCCGCGTCTCACAGCCGACGGTGCGCGAAGCCATGAAGATTCTGGCGGCCAAGAAACTGATCCGCTCCAAGCGCGGGCCGAAGGGTGGCGTCTTCGTCAACACGCCATCGCTGGACATGGCGGCGCAGACCCTGCACGAGACCACCAACTGGCTGGTGTCGCTCGGCGTCATCCAGCTTCCCGACATTGTCGAGACCCGGCGCAAGCTGGGGCGGATGGCGATCGAGATCGCCTGCGAATCCGCCACCCGCGAGGACCACAAACGCATCGAGGATGCCCTGCTGGAACTCGACCATACCAACATATCCGACGAGGATTTCTGCCGTCTCGAAGTGGCGTTCCATCAGGCGGTGGCGGAAGCCAGCCGCAACGCCGTGCTTCGTCTGATGATGGTGGTGGTGAACCAGTCGCTGATCCCGGCGGCGAACATGATCTCGTTCCAGTTCCGTCAACGCGACAAGGTCATCGCCTATCAGCGGCAGATCTTCTCCGCCATCCTGAACCGCGATGCTGCTGAGGCGATCGCCGCCTTCGACGCACTCATCGACTATCAGAGCAGCGTCTATGACATGGCCGTTCAGCGCCGCGAGGAGAAGCAATCCGCGGCCGCCGCGGGCAACCTCGCCGGCTCCTGAGACCCGGATCGATCGATGGCCCCGTCCCTGATCCTCGACAGACGTGCGGATGGCGCAGTCGTCCTGTCCACCTCTATCGCCCTGCCTCTCCCCCTGGCCCTCGACGACATTGCCACGCGCCTGCGCGGATGGGCGGCTCGCAATCCCGACAGGGTGCTGATCAGCGCAATGACGAGAGAGGGCCGCCGGTCTCTGACATACGCTCAGGCTCTGGCGGAAGCCCGGCAATTGCGGGGGCGCCTCACAGCCGCCGGGTTTTCGCCGGGTGCACGGATCGCCACGCTTCTGCCTGCGGGCATCGACGGCTTGCGGCTGCGCCTTGCCTGCCTTCTCGGCGGCTTCGTGCATGTCGCCCTGCCGCCCTACCCTTTCCGCGCGGCGCAAACCTGCCCGCCCGCCGGGGATGAGGCCGCACGGCTGTGGCGCACGGTAAAGCCGGATCTGCTGATCGTACCGGATGGCCATTGCCTCGCCGGCAAGGGATCTGCCCGCACGCTGCAGGACCTGCCGCATGAAGGGCCGGACCTGCCGGATCATGACGGGACGCCGCACGAATGGAGCGCCATATTTTTTACGGCCGGCTCCACCGGCGCCTCCAAGGGCGTGCCGGTCACGCGCGGCATGATCGCCTCCTGCCAGGCGGCCTGTGCGGCCATGTGGCCGTTTCTTCAGGAACGCCCGCCGGTCCTGATCGACTGGATGCCGTGGAACCATGTCTTCGGCGGGCTCGACAACCTGTTCAAGGTGATCTGGAATGGCGGCACTCTGCATCTTGCGCCCCCGCCTTCAGCCGAGGGCATGGGGGACATGCTGGACCTGATGGCCGCGGCAGCCCCCACGATGTCGATCGGCGTGCCGCTCGGCCTGAGGCTCATACTGGACGCCTATGACGCCGACCCGGACCGGGTCGCAGCCGGTTTCCGCAACCAGTCCCATATTTTCTTCGCGGGTGCTGCCATGGAACCGGCGTTGTGGGAGCGCCTGGCCCGCTTCCGCGCAGACATGGAACGCCGCTTCGGAAACGGCCTTGCC
>NZ_JAKSED010000011.1:0-86905 GCF_022359935.1 Aquamicrobium sp. NLF2-7
CCCGCTCCACCAACTCCAAGGCCCGCGTCGTCGCCCTCCGCAAGGGCACGACCCTCGAAATGGTCCGGCTCTGCTGCCCGGATGGCAACCAGGCCTCCCTCATCTCCGAAAGCTTCGGCCTCCCTGTCCTCGACAGCGACGGCATCCGCGAGTTCCACCAGCGCAGCCTGATTGAAGGCGCCGACACCCTCTCCGAGGGGTTTTCCGACAAGGCTATGCAAATCCACCTGCAGCGGATCGTCGGCTCCTATGTCGGCTCCGCCTACGGAGCTGGCCAGTTCTACTCGAAGGCCGTAACCGAGGCGAAAGATGCCACGGCTAAGCTCGCCAACGACATCCGCGATGAGGACCTCGACGGTCCGGTCGGTTTCGACAGCAACGCGCAGCGCAAGCGTGAGTTCGCTGCCGACATGGGTCTTCAGTCGCACGCCCTGCGCATGGCGGCCGAGGGTGCCATTGCTGCCTACGAGCACATCGTCGGCGAAAGCTGGAAGCCCTACGAGCGCCAGGTCGAGAACCCCGGCCAGAACGTCAGCCGGCATGCTGCCGATCTCCAGATGGCGGCACTTGGCTGATCGCCAACGGGCGGAGCTTCGGCTCCGCCCGATTTCCTACCCAATCAGGCTGGTGTCCTTGTGGACGCCGGCCTCTTCGCATGTCTTCATGATCCAAACCTAACACCAGGAATAGACATTGTGGCCCGCGCCAGTCGCGGCCGTCACGAATGTTGGTCCTGCTCCGGTCCTCGTCCCGCGAAACGGCTGCGCCGTCCTTCACTGCGTTTCGGCCCATCCTGCGACATCTCTCTTCTTTCCGATTGCTCATCTGCGGGTTCGCGGACCTGCGGTCCTGCGCGTGCGGACCTCGTGACGGCCGCGACTGGCGCGGCCTCGAATGGAGGTTTTTGAAAATGAGCAGGAAAGAAAACAAACCCCGCGTCGATATCTACGCGAAAATCACCGACCGCATCGTCGCGGATCTGGAGAAGGGCGTTCGTCCTTGGGTACAGCCTTGGAACGCCGGGGATACTGCGGGTCGCATCACACGGCCGCTGCGCCATAATGGTCTGCCCTACCAGGGCATCAATACGCTGCTTCTCTGGTCGGAGAGTGTGGCGCAGGGCTATGTCTCGCCTACCTGGATGACGTTCAAGCAGAGCGTTGAGCTGGGTGGACATGTCCGCAAGGGCGAGACAGGCTCGATGGTGGTTTACGCCAGCCGCTTCACGCGCACCGAAACCGATGCGCGCGGGGAGGAGGTCGAGCGCGGCATTCCCTTCCTTAAGGCCTACACCGTGTTCTGCGCCGATCAGATCGAGGACCTGCCGGCGCAGTATTATGGCAATCCCGCGCCTGCGCACGATCCGGTGGAGCGGGTCGAGCACGCAGATGCCTTCTTTGCCAATACCGGAGCGGTGATCCGGCACGGTGGCGACAAGGCCTTCTTCAATCCGGCGCTCGATATCGTGCAAATGCCGCCGTTCGAGAGCTTTCGCGATGCGCCGAGTTACTATGCAACCTTGGGACATGAGCTAACCCATTGGGTCGGCTCGGAAAAGCGGCTTGATCGCAACCTCTCCCGCTATCACAAGGATCGCTCCTTCAGGGCGCACGAGGAGCTCGTGGCTGATTTGGGCGGCTGCTTTTTGGCGGCCGACCTTGGCATCGTTCCCGAATTGGAGCCAAGGCCCGATCATGCGAGCTACCTGGCGAGTTGGCTTGAAATTCTCAAGAACGAGAAGCGGTTCATCTTCGCCGCGGCTGCCCATGCCCAGCGCGCCGTCAACTACATGCACGAACTCCAGCCGGGCGCGGCACAGGTCGCGGAGGCAGCATGATGTTGCACGCTCCGAACACCATGGGGGAGGGCACCGAGCCTTCCCCGCTTCGCCTGCGCGCGCTTTCGCTCGGCGCCGGCGTGCAATCGACCACCCTCGCCCTGATGGCGGCCCATGGCGAGATCGGGCCAATGCCCGATTGCGCTATTTTTGCAGACACCGGCTGGGAACCGCGGGCCGTCTACGATCATCTCGCATGGCTGATGTCTCCCAATGTTCTCCCGTTCCCGGTCCATATCGTCTCGGCCGGGAATATTCGTGAGCAGCTGATCGCGGCCGGGCAAGGCAACCGCTGGGCCTCGATACCCGCCTTCGCCAAGACCGTGACGCCGGCGGGTGCGGATGTTCCTGTCTTCGACGAGAACGACGAAGGCGAGCTGATCGAAGTCGCCACCCGCCGGACGACGAGTGAGACGGTCTCGATTGGCATGATCCGGCGTCAATGCACGACTGACTATAAAATTGTCCCGATCCGTCGGAAAGTGCGTGAGCTCGCGGACTTGACGCGCAAACGCTCTCCTTCCTTTCCAGTGGTGGAATGCTGGATAGGCATCTCGACGGACGAGATTGTTCGCGCGAAGCCGAGCTTCGAAGCGTGGCAGATCAAGCGTTTTCCGCTGATCGAAAAACGCATGAGCCGACGAGACTGCCTCGCCTGGTTGCGCCGCTACGATTATCCCGATGCGCCAAAGAGCTCATGTATCGGCTGCCCGTTTCACAGCAACGCCATGTGGCGATCGATGCGCGAACGCGACGCGGCGGCCTGGGAGGATGCCGTCGAGGTCGATCGGTCCCTTCGGACCGGACTGCGGAGTATCCGTGGCGAGGTTTACCTGCATCGATCATGCGTTCCGCTCGAGGACGTCGATCTCTCGACGGCCACCGACCGCGGCCAACTCGATCTCTGGCCGAACGAGTGCGAGGGCATGTGCGGTGTATGACCCCGGATCCACGCCTATAACATTCGAGCCTATCGCGCGCTACGAGCTCAACGCTCATCTCATTTTGTGGGGACACAGGATGGGCGAAATCCGCCACCCGACGTAAGGCTGGTCCCACGGCTTGCGCCATGAAGGCCAGCTGCTCGCCGTTGTCTCGGCCGACACACTCATGCGTGAGCGCGTTGGCGGCCTTACGCGGCACGATGCGATCGAGCTCGCCCGCCTCTGCGCCGCCAAGCCCGACCTATGCGGTGTCGGGCTCCGTCTTTGGCGATCCTTCGTCTTTCCGGCGATCACTGCTGCCCGTGGTTGCCAGTGGGCCGTCAGTTATCAGGATTCGGTCCTGCACAGCGGTAATCTCAACCGCTTCGACGGCTGGGTCACGATCGGTCAATCGAGAAGTGGGACCGATTCACGATCCGGGCGGCGGGGACGAAGCAAGGTGATATGGGGCCGGTCCGATGATCCTGAAATGCGACGCACCAGGTCCATCGACCGCTCGCCGCCCTAGGAGCGCGGAGAAGCGTTGTTCTCGCGCTAGACGCCGGAGACGAGCCAGCTCCCTTCCAGATCAGGGACCTTGCGAATGTAGACTAGGGCATCTACATTCTCTGGAAGAATTATCTACATGGAGGCTCCATGCCGATCAATGTCAACAATCCGGAGGCGGACGCACTCACGCGCAGGTTCGCCCATATGGCCGGTGTGAGCATCACCGACGCGATCGTCATCGCCATGAAGGAGGCGATCGAGCGCCGCCGTGTTGCCGAAAGCCCGCTTCAGACCGCGGCGCGTCTTCGTGAGAAGCATGGGGTGGCGCTGCGCAAGGCGGCGAAGAAGCCGCTTCCGCGCGAGGCCTTCGACGAGATGTGGGAATCGAAATAATGTTCGTCGACGCGTGCGCGATCATTGCCGTGATGTCCGACGAGCCGGAAGCAAAGCGCGTCTCCGATGCGCTCGCGTCCGGGAAGGGTGCATTTACCTCTCCGGTCGCCGTACTGGAGGCGGTCCTTGGTCTTGCGCGCCCCGACAAGTTCGCTCTCGCCGTATCCGAGGTTGAGCCGATCGTGGTCGAGTTTCTTGACGAGCGCGGCATCGAAATTAGGGATCTGCCGCCCGCGTCCGAAACCACAAAGCTGGCGCTCTCCGCCGCACAACGGTATCGCTCCGGGCGCCATGGTCTCAACCTCGGCGATTGCCTGCATTACGCATGCGCGAAATATTTCGCGGTGCCAATTCTTGCCACGGCCGACGAGTTCCGGCAGACCGATCTCACCGCGGTCCCCTGAAGCGAGACGTTTTCCGTTTCGATCCGGGTCACCCGTTCCCGTCCGGTCGATCGTCGTGTCAACGATAGGACACCAAGGCCTGCCGCTGGGTGTCCCCCGCCTGCACGAACGTCTCTCTCTCGGACGCTGATCCCGTGTGAAACGAGAGCTGGATGCGCGGTTGCCGGCCGCCTTCCTGCTATCGTGCGCCAGAGACGCAGCTTGATTTCAGCGCGTGGTCAGCCTGGCTGGGCGTGTAGCGAAGTCAGCGCCCGGACCTTCCGCAGGATCCCCGGGTTCATGGCGGTTGATCACCATCATTGCACGCGAATCGAGCGCGATGATCCTTTCATCGACGTGGCGAGTGTAAGGAATGAAGGTCTCCGGTTCGAGCTCCCGGCTCTTGACGATCGCGATGCTAGGCAAAGCCGATATCCCTTTCGTCATAGCGCCGGACGAGCTTCATCGGAGTAAGGCTAGCTCCACCCCAAACCCCGGTATTGCGCGCCCTCCCCCGGGTCTCCATCCAACCAAGCAGCACGCGGAACATGTTGTGATCGTGCTTGACGACCGCCTTGAAGATAAAATGAAATACGACGCCCACGAGGGCATAGGCGACTGAACCGGCGACGATGAAGAGGATCGTCGTAAAAATCATGTTGATCCCCATCGCCTCCATCGTAACGCCCCCGATCATTGCCGGCCTCGTGCAGGCCAGGAACAACGTATCTTCCTCGAGGGCATTCTTCTCGCTCATGAACCTCCTCCTGAGATCATGTTGACGATCTCGGTCGCGCCAAAGATGATTCCGATGCCGAGAACGACAAACGCCGCCTTGCGCAGGTCGAGGTAGCCGAACATCCACGCGATGCCGACGATGATCACAGCAATAATTGCTAGCAGGCGCGCTACGTTGCCGGTCAGCATATTGACGATATTCTGCAGGACGCTTTCGATGCCACCTGCCTGGGCGAAACTCGGCTCGATCAAGGCTAGCGAAAACACCGTTGCCATTGTCACGATTGCCGCGGCCGACCTGATACGCGCCGTTAGGGTCATGTGCTCATCACTCCTTTTGCTCGTTGGAAAAAACGAGGACGGAGGATTGCCGCCCCGCATTGAAGACATCCCACCTCGGCGCAGGGATCTGAGACCCTGGCTGAACCTTCTCTGGCGAGCTGCCGCCAGTTGTTGAAGCTGACGAGCCCCCTGCCCCTTCGCGCGTGGGCAACGCTTGCACCTGTCCCTCGACAATCTCGATGGTCGCGAGTTGACTGGACAGCCGCTTTCGCTCCGCCAATACTCTTTTGTCGTAACCCACCATTTCGCCGGCAGAGGGGTCGCCACTGCCAAAATAACTTCGCAGCATGACGGCTTCAGCCTGTGTCTTTGTTGCGCCATCCTGGAAAGCGACTTGGTAGTAGCCGTCAAGCAGCGCTGCGCTGGCCTTGATGTTGAGGCAGAAGTCGAAGGCGTCGCTGACGGACAGACCCAGCCTACCCAGATTTCCAGAATTGATCCCGCCGAGTCCCAAGTCGATATCGTGACCCTCGGCGATCAAGGCAGTCGCTGTCTCTATCGCCTCAGCTCTGGTTTTAGGCTGCTCGACGAGCGGACGGTCTGTGTTGATTCGAATGGCGAAGGGGTGGAAGCCGCTCTCGACGCTTATGACCGCGGCTATTGTTTCCGTGGCGATTTGCGGAGCGCATTGCTGGGCGAGATCAAGGAAGGCTACCGGCATGGGCTAGAACCAGACTCGTTGCTGGCCTGCGCCGTCGATCGTCAGGTCGATGTAGCGGGGTTGTTCGCGGACATGCGGGCGCGCCGTCACATAAGCTTTGCAAACGCGCTTGCCGTCCGAAAAATCCCATCGACCGGCCCCAACAGCGCCGGAATGGCGACCGCTGCCATTGTTGCTGCACTGATCGGCACTAACTGTCTGTAGCTCGGTGGAAACGCATCCCATTTGGCCAACGCCGCGATCATCTTGGCGCGTGACGAGACGGAAGCCGGCATCGCAATAGTACGGCTCATACCGTGGCTTCGTTGCCGTGAAACCGACGCCGCTGCAGATAGGGAAAGACCGTCCTTTCGCTAAGTGCGACCACAGCCGTTCGATCGGGGGGCGGCACTCGGCGTACTGTGTTGCGCCGCCTGGATTAGAAAGACAAAGGAGAACTTGGCAACCCCAGTCATCCGCTCGCGCAATGGGGGACGAAAACGTGTACAATGAAACACCAATCGCAATAGCGGAAAGTGCCCGAATGACTGCATTCTTCATGCTCAGACCCTCGTTTGCCTTCCGACCGGCTATTCGCCTGCGAGGCTTTACCACCTTGTCATACTGCACGATAACGAATAGATAAGAAGATGCCAAGCCCTTTGAACCAACGCTGGCACAACACGGTTTTTGCGACCCTGGCTACGCACGAGATCATGTCAAAGCCCTTGCCGGACGAGACGCCTAATTCGCGTCTTCGCCAGCTCGGGATGATGAATCTTTTGTACACGCTGCAAAAAGCGGATACCGCGCTGACTATCACCAATGTCACCGAAGTGACTGGAATGACAAGGAAAGCGGCCCAGGAAGCGATTGATCCACTAGTCGTCCGAGGCCTCTTAAAGGAATCCTGGGGGAGGACGTCCATAGGTCGTGGCAAGGCGCGGCAGTATGAGATCGCGCCGGAAATCTTCGAAAAACTGCAGGGCGTGTACGGCGCCTGACCGATCCAATCCGGTAGATCGATCGTACGAAAACTCTTTCATTACATGGTAAAAACGCACAGTATTGCTCACGCTTAATGGCGCAAGCATACTTCGCACGGCGACTCAGTGACCTTTGGCGGGCTTACTGATTCGTTTTGCGTAGATAAACCTGTGTGATGGAGAGGCTATACGGCAAAAACGGAACGGCCCCGGAAGTTGGCGCTTCCGAGGCTGGTTCAACGAAGTTCGGATTTCGTGATCGGGCTCTTTGGCGAGAACCCCAACTGGTACATGTTGGATAATCGCAAACCCGAAAATTTCTGTCAAGGCGATACGCCACTTCGGCGAACGATCCTGCATGCCGTTTCGGGAGAAGACCGGGATGAGCAGTACAGATGAAGTAAAGCCAAACACCGTCGTGAAGTTGGTGGCTGGTGCGCGTCGGATTACGCTGGAGGGCTGGCCATGTGGCGCAGTGGCAACTGCGTGGCTCACTTCTCGCACATTGGTCAGGAAGGTCGAGTGCCGGCCGACGCGTGTTCTTCAAGGAGGTGGGTATCGTGCTCAGTGCTACGTTGATGGGACGGACATAGCAGCAGCTGGGCTGGAGGAGGGGATGTTTGTCCTGGCAGTGCCGGCGCAGGAGCATCCTCCGCCCGGCTATCGTGAGATTGAGGCCAGGGCAAAGGCTGCAGGCGCCGGCATTTGGTCGAGTGTTTTCAAGATGCCGTCCGAATGGCGGCGTACACACGGCACATATAATCCTCTTGCACCTCAGCGATGATGATCGATGCCTTGACGCAAGGACCGAGCGAAACACGAGATGTCAGCGAGTTGCTAATACAGCGCATTGCGGCGTCCGAGAAAGCCGGTTAGCCGCGGCTAACTGCAATCCTAGACGCCGCCAGGAGGGCATTAAGAACTCGTTAACCCTTATTTTGTTGCAGAACGGAGAGAATCGGGCATAGTCCTCTTACCTGCGGATTTTTTCGCAATCTCGTAAATATTCCGCAACTGCCGCAAGAATGGAAGAACCTTATGGAGACCACTGCTGAAGCGCCAAAATCAACTGACGTGACCGATGAACTCAAGACGCTCATTCAGCGTCATTCTGCAGCGCTGTCCTCCGAACTTCAGGCGCACCACGCAAGCACTTTTCCGCCACACGCAGAAAAAGGAATTCGCAATTTTTCGCCGGCCGAGACCGCAAAGCTTATTGGTATCACAGAGGGGTATCTCCGGCAGGTAGCGAGCGAAATGCCGGACGTTGGTAACGTCTCTGCGGGGGGGCGCCGTACATACTCAGTCGATGCGATCAATGAGATTCGAAAAACACTGGATAGTGGGACGCGGGGAAATAAGCGGTACTTGCCATGGCGCTCCGGCTCTGAGCAACTCCAAGTTATCACCGTGATGAACTTCAAGGGGGGGTCCGGAAAGACAACGACGACAGCCCACCTCGCTCAGTACCTTGCTCTTCGTGGCTACCGCGTCCTCGCTATCGACCTCGACCCGCAAGCCAGCCTTTCTGCGCTGTTTGGACATCAACCCGAACTCGATGTTGGCCCAAACGAAACGCTTTACGGAGCGATCCGGTACGACGGTGAAAAGCGCCCGATCGCTGAGATCGTGAGAGCAACCTACATTCCAGATCTCCATCTGGTGCCGGGCAACCTCGAGCTGATGGAATTTGAGCACGATACGCCAAAGGCCCTAATGACTCGCGCCCCAGGGGACACTCTGTTCTTTGCACGCATCGGGCAGGCGCTTTCACAAGTCCAAAAGCTTTACGATGTCGTGGTGATCGATTGCCCACCGCAGCTGGGATTTTTGACGATGTCAGCGCTGACTGCTGCGACGTCGGTTCTGATAACCATTCATCCCCAGATGCTGGACGTGATGTCAATGGGACAGTTCCTGGCTATGACAGGCGATCTCCTTGAAGAAATCAGCAGGGCAGGAGCATCGTCGCAATATCTATGGATGAAGTACTTGGTGACTCGCTTTGAACCGAGCGATGGTCCGCAAAACCAGATGGTTGCCTTTTTGCGTTCGATTTTTGGCGACCACGTCCTCAATCATCCGATGCTCAAAAGCACGGCGATTTCGGACGCAGGTCTTACCAACCAAACTATTTTCGAGGTTGAGAGAAGTCAGTTCACACGGTCAACCTACGACAGAGCGTTGGAGTCGGTAGAGAGTGTAAATGCTGAGATTGAGACCCTGATCAAGAAAGCATGGGGTAGAGCGGCATGAGTCGGAAGCAGATCTTTGGTAACCTGTCGCATAAGCCGGCGGATCAAAGTCGCGAGACAGAGACTGCCGCTTCGCCAGAAGAGCAAGGGCAGCGCCGGCCGTCACGGCTGCGTCCCCTTATTGGTTCACCTGATCTGACCGATCCCATCGATTCCACGCCGGTTGGTGCCCTAGGTCAGTCCCTCGGTGAACTCAGCGAGCGTTCGAAGCGAGCGGATGAAATTGAAAAGAAGCTCCTCTCGGGGCAGATAATCGTCGAACTCGATACGGCCGATGTAGAACCTTCGTTTATCCCAGACCGAATGGTGTCCGACGATGAAGCCTTTCGTGGCTTTGTGGACTCAATCCGAAGCGAGGGACAACAAGTTCCGATTTTAGTTCGGCCCCATCCCGACGACAGTGCGAAATATCAAGTTGCATTTGGTCATCGCCGACTGCGCGCTGCGGTGGCGCTGGCGCGGCCGGTTAAGGCTGTCGTCAGGTCGATGTCCGACCAGGAACTGGTGATTGCGCAGGGGCAGGAGAACAACGAGCGACAAGACCTCTCCTACATCGAGAAAGTTCGCTTCGCCCAGCGGCTTGAAAAGCAGTTTCCGCGTGATGTGATTATGTCGGCCTTGGCAATCTATAAGAGTGATCTTTCCAATATGCTGGCTGTGGCGGCGAAGATACCCGGGGAGTTGGTCGATGCCATCGGCCCTGCGCATGGTGTCGGTCGCCGAAACTGGATCGCATTGGCAGACACGCTGGCATCAGACAAACAGCAAGTGAAGCACGCGTTGAGCGTCGCCAATCGTCCCGAATTCGAGCTCCTCAAGTCGAAAGAGCGCTTCGAGACCGTCGCTAAAGCTCTCAAGGACGGCACGCTTTCTTCGAAGGATGAGGTGCCTGTCACTCACCAAGGCAACGAAGTTGGTAAAATTTCTCAAACAAGGCAGAAGGTGACGCTCAGCGTCGATCGCAAGGTCTCGCCAGAGTTTGCCGAATTCGTCTTGAACGAGGTCCCCCGGCTCTACGCGGAGCACCGCAAGAGCATCGGATAGGCACGAACTAAAGAAGAAGCAGGAGATCGAAACGAAGCAAAAGAAAAAGGCCCCCAAACCGGCGTTCGGAAGCCCTTCTCCAAGTTAGCACCCAGAGAATCGCACTTCCACGAATCGCAGTCAAGAGTCCGCGACGGAAAACGTCGTTCCGGTGAGCTAATTTCTTTTGCCTAGCGATAGGTGAAAGACAATGCAGACGCATATCTCAACGACGCCCTTCGGGCGGCGAACGCTAACGCTCGGCCAGATTGCGAGCCAAGCGACCGCAAAGGCCATGCCTAAGGAGGCAACCGCTAACAAGTGGCAGGTCTTCCAGCACATTCGTGAAGCGCGGGAGCTGCTTGGAGCGACGGATCGCTCACTGGCGATCCTCAACGCGTTGTTGTCGTTCCACCGCGAGACTGAGCTGTCGGCCCAAGGGGAACTTATCGTTTGGCCGTCGAACGAACAGCTGATGGCGCGCGCCAATGGAATTTCACCGGCGACGCTTCGGCGCCATCTGGCCGTCTTAGTCGAATGCGGCTTGATCATTCGACGCGACAGTCCGAATGGCAAACGTTTTGCACGCAGAAGCAGGGCAGGGGATGTTGAACAGGCCTATGGCTTCGACCTTTCACCGATCATCGCGCGCGCCGACGAGCTCCGTGAACTCGCAGAGACCGTGCAAGCAGAGAAGAAGGCGTTCCGCATCGCCAGAGAGCGTCTGACGCTGCTGAGGCGCGATATCGTTAAAATGATTGATATGGGGATTGAAGAGGGCGTGCCAGGCAACTGGGGCAGAGTGCTTCAAACCTACAGGACAATCATCTCGGATCTGCCTCGCAGCGCGCCGAGACAAGCCATCGAGGGCATCTGCGAGCAACTGGCGGAACTTCATGCCGAGATACGTGGGGCATTGGAATCTTTCACAAAAACAGAAAATACGAACGCCAATGAGTCTCATTCTGAGCGCCACATACAGAATTCAAATCCCGAATCCATATTTGAATCTGAACCAAGCATTCGAGAAAAGAATGAAGCGGATGGCGGCGCTGCGGAAACCGACAACGTCCGAAGTCTGCCGAAACGAGATTTGCCGTTGAGTATCGTGCTGGATGCATGCCCCAACCTGCTGGGACTTGTTCAGTCGGGCGAAGTTCGTCACTGGCGGGACTTTCTAGCAGCCGCTGAACTCGGCCGGACGATGCTCGGCATCAGCCCAAGTGCTTGGCGGGATGCCCAAACGGTCATGGGTGAGATTCAGGCGGCAATCGCGGTGGCAGCGATCTATGAACGTACGGATCAGATCACTAGCGCAGGGGGATATCTACGCAGCCTGACAGACAAGGCACGGGAAGGGAAATTCTCTACCTGGCCGATGGTGATGGCACTGCTGCGAGCCAAACTGGACGCAAGCAAACGAGCGCCAGTTGCCGAAGCAACAACTTCTGCATCATCTCCACGCCTTGAGGTGTCGGAGTCGCTCCTGAAGAGCTTGCACAAGCGAAATCCGACAACATGACCGATAGCCAAAAATCTTGGTTGGCGCATTGGGCAACTGTGGGCCTAGTAACGTCCCATGAGATAAGTGCTGCCGTGCGGTCAAAACCAAACGGTTTGAAACGCCGCAGGTTCAGCGCGGATACTGTCAACTATTTAATTCTGCGGCCCTTGCGGTCAGCACTGCGGTCATGCCGAGACTACGGGCTGCAGGGCGGGTTTTGCATAGTGCGGTTATTTGTGAGCGGTACGGAAAGCGAGAGTCTTCGCAGGTCTGTATGGCATAATACTGTGGGTTTTTCACGCGAGCGGATGGGCGAACTAGAGGCCGGAAGCCTTAGTCAGGTTTACGCGGAAGCGGTCGCGTCGTCGCTGATATCTGCGAGTCATCTCCGCGCTAGTATGACCGAGCTGCTTCTGCACGTATCGCTCATCGACTTCTGCCGAAGAGGCGAGACCAGCTCGCAGTGAATGACCAGAGAATTTGAGGGTACGCTCCATTTCGCCAAGATCACCGCGAACGCCCGCAGCCATTGCAGCCCGCTTCACTAGCCGGGCAACCTCTTTGTCATTCAGCCGCTCAGATCCAACAGCCTTGCCCTGCCCCTTCACGCGGCGAAAGAGTGGGCCATGTGCCAGCTTGGCGAACTTGATCCAGGTCTCGATTGCCACGACTGGGCAGGTCGCATCGGCCGAGCCGCGTCCGACCTCGACCTCTCGCCATCCGGTTTTCCCGCGCAGGGTAATAAGCATCCCTTTTTCGAGGATCTCGATCCAACCGCGCCCGTCCTCAGTTTGGTCGGCCTTCAGATCGAGGCCAACGATCTCGGAGCGACGAAGACCTCCGGCAAAGCCAATGAGCAACATTGCACGATCTCGCAGGCCGCGAAGAGAGCCGCGATTGAGCGTCTCGACCATGGCAATGATGTCTTCAGCCATGACAGCTTCCTTCTGGACGGGTGGCTTGGCGTGGCTGTTGCGGATTCCGGCCATTACTGTGGCGATATGCCGGTCCTTGCGATCGAGCGAAAGGCCACGCTGGGCATAGTTCCAGGAGAGCGAGGAGAGGCGTCGTTCGATGGTTGAGACGGAGTTCGCTTTTGCGCCTCGTTCAGCCGTACCGGAAGCGCAGGCAGTGATGTAAAGTCCGACGGTTCGCGGATGCGGGGGCAGGGGGGCCAGATTGGAGCGCCTGCACCACGCCGAAAAATGCTTCCAGTCGGCCGCGTAGGCCTTGCGCGTGTTGGCGGAACTGGCCGCCTGGACATAGCCGCGAGCGCGATCGGCGAGGCTGGCGAGATGAGCCGGTGTCTCGTCGCCGCCGGCGAGAGAGGAGAGGGGGCTTGCGCCTGACACCTCCAGCGCGGAAACATCACGCCCAGCCGCCGTGCTGAGAGACGGCGCTGAGGTCTCCTCGACGTGATTTTCGGTGTTTTGCTCGACGATTTGGGCCATTTCTCTATAATGACAAAAACGTCCGATAATGCAAGATTATCGGACGTTATTAATCGGCGACGAGCCGTGCGGTTTCAAACGATTCTGATGGTGTAAAGCGCGCACATGAGTTACGCTCCGTCGCATGGATTCTTTCTTGCTCACCACAGATACGACTGCCTCCTGGTCAGCCCGACTGCCGGCCTGGACGCGGCCACGAACTCACGACAGCCGCGAGTCCGACGCGGCATTCGCGGCCGGTATCGCTCTGAAATCGCTTGATGATCTGATGCGCGCCGATCCGCCATGGCTCGGCTGCTGGCGTGATCGCCTTGCCCTTAAATCGGCCGCGATAGCGGCCAGGATGCTCGGCCGCAACGAGGACGAACACACGTTGCGTGACGCCATCCTGCTCACGACACCAGGCGATGATCCGGGTCCAGCCGGCAAGCTGTTTCTTGCCACACGAATGCTGACGCGCCGATCCGGGACACTTACCACTCCCCTCGTTAGGGAAGTCGCCGCGCTGTTGGGAGTGAACTGGGACGACAGCCTTGCATCGTGCGCCGACATGGTCGATTCTGCAAATCAGTCCGGGCGAGCAGCACCCTTCGCGGTGGCGGACCTGATAACGGCGATCTCTGCCGTTCGCCCGGACGCCGAAGTGCTGGCCCTTGGGTTGGCCGAGGTCGTGCTGGCGCACAAGCTGAACTGGCCGAAACCTGTGCCACTGCTGTTGCCAGAGCGCTTCGGGTCCGCCTTCCGCACCATTGGTGGTCGCGGTCGCGTTCGACCGGGAGAGCCTGCCTATCCAAAAGCAATCTGCCTGGCGATGGTGGAAGGCGTTGACACCGCGCTCCGGTCCGCCGTCGAGATTGACCGCCGCGCTGCGCGGCTGTTGGCGGTCGCGCCGAAAGTGCGAACCAAGGGCGCCGATCCGGTGATCCGCAAGCTGCTGACCGATGATGCGATCGCAGCGTCGGCGCCGGGCAGCGCCCTGTCGCGATGGGCAGCGAACCGGCTGTTCGATCGGCTCGAGAGTCTCGATGCTGTGCGCGAATTGTCCGGCCGCTCCTCCTTCCGCATTTTCGGGTTGTGACGATGGCGGGAGCGAGCGCGGCCAAGGCCAACCGGCGTCAAGCGAAGGAGCGACAGCAAGAGGTCTTGTACGATCGGGAGCTCGAGGATCTGCCGCCGGAGCTACGCTGGAGGGAATGGATGATGCGGGTGGAGGCGGTGATCTTTGCCTCGGCCGAACCGGTCAGCCGCGAGACACTGGCGCGCGTGGTCGGTAAGGATTGCAGCATCGACCTGCTGATCGACGACCTCGTCGAGGAGCTTCGAGACCGGCCCTACGAACTGGTCTCGGTCGCCGGCGGCTGGCAGCATCGAACCCGGCCGCGGTTCGCCGAGACGATCCGCGCCTCGTCGGCGCCCACGCGGGGAGGGGCGGCGGCGTTGTCCGAGTTCGAGGCGATGGTGCTAATGGCGGTGGGATATTTCCAGCCAGTCACCCGCGGCGAGCTGTCGAAGATTTTTGGCAAGGAGGTTAGCCGTGACGTGATTGGTAATCTGCGCGGCGCTGGATTCATCGGCTCCGGGCCGCGCAGCCCGACGCCGGGTGCACCCTACACCTATGTGACGACGCCACACTTTCTCTCGGCGTTCGGTATGGACACGCTGCGCGACCTTCCGGAGATGGAAGCGCTGGAGGATGCGGGGCTTCTTTCTAGAGGTGAACTAGGTTCAGCCGAGCTACCAGATGTCATACCGGATGATCTGCGCGAAGATATCTGGACCGACGATGTTGGTGCAGGCGAGCCATGAAATTGACCAAGCCTGGTCGATCGGCTGACTGTGATGGGAGGGATTAGCTTATCGATACCTCCCCGAAACGCATTTCCAGGCCGAGGTGTCGGGCGTGCCCAGGCAGGAACCTCGACCGCAAAATTGAAGCCATTGAATGTCAGAAAAAACTAGGCTATTTTCTGACACATGAAACCCGTATCAATATCCGTTCCTGATCGTATCATGAAGCGCGCGCGTGCAGCCGGACGCGGCGGTGTTTTCACGCCCACTGACTTCCTTGACGTGGCTGCGCGGGCGACGATCGATCAAGCCCTCTCCCGTCTGGCGAAGAATGGAAAGCTTCGCCGCCTGGCGCGCGGTCTATACGACTTCCCCAAGATGCATCCGCAACTTGGCCCGCTTTCGCCGGCCCCTGACGATGTCGCGCAGGCGTTGGCGCGGGAAACCGGATCTCAGGTGCAGATCGCCGGCGCGCGTGCCGCGAATGCCCTTGGTCTGTCAACACAGGTTCCGGCGAAGAGCAGCTATTTGACGGACGGCCCTTCACGTCGGGTTGTACTGGGTAGGCGAGTTGCCGTCTGATCGACAGCGTCGAGCGCGCGGATTGTCGTCAGACCGCGCAGCCTGTCGAGGAGGAAGCCGTTAAGGCCGCCGGTTGCGGCAAGCTGCTTTTCGCTAGCAGCCTGGGCGCGCCAGCCGATCAGCGCCATGAAAAGCGGGATCAGCGGCATGGCGATCAGCAGGATGAGGGCTGCAATCCAGGAAATGGGAAAGATGCAGACAAGCATCACTAACGGCACTGCCGTCGCCTTGAAGCGCGCCGGCTGAAACCGGGCGATATAGGGCACGATCAGTTCGGCTTGTTCGCCGATGATGCTGGCAGCTTCTCCAGACGCTGGCCGTGAACGATCGAGCGGCGACCGCCGGGCAAGGGCCGTGACTGCAGCGGCGCGACGCCTGCCTAGCTCAGCGCGGGCCGCTTTGAACGCGAGGCGGCCGCCGGCTGCATCGAGACAGCTCCTGGCGAAACCGAGAACAACGATGGAGAAGGCCGGCCACAACACATCGGCTATCCCACCACCGTTCGCGATCCGACCGACGGACAGGGAAACTATGGCCGCTTGGGGGATGAAGATTAGGGCCGCCACCACTTGCAGGAGCGCGGCCAGCCGGGGCGAGACGGAATTTCGCGCGCGTCGGGCCACGGGATCGCGCGAACCGTTCAGAACTGCCTTATCGGGTGTCGGCAAGGCATGCGACATATTTGCCTCTTTGGCGGTGGATCAGGCACCATGCGCCGCCAAACCAGACCGTCAGGTTTTTAATTTACTGATATATCTAACTATGTAATTATGTAATCGAGTTGCGTCAAGCCGTGTGACATGCAACATGGTTTCAAAATCACGTTTTCGAGATCGCTATTTGATGAACGACGCCCCGACCCGCTTGCCTTCCCCTACGTTGCGAATGGGCGACGCCGCCCCAGATTTTGAAGCACGCTCCACGCAAGGGGCGGTGCGGCTTTCCGACTATAAGGGCCGTTGGCTGCTCTTCTTTTCGCACCCAGCTGACTTCACGCCTGTCTGCACGACGGAATTCGTCGCACTGGCCAAGGCGCACGATCGGTTCGCCGCACTTGACTGTGCGCTTTTGGGACTATCTGTCGACAGTCTCTACGCCCATCTCGCCTGGAGCCGAGCTATCCGTGAGCTGTTTTCTGTCGACATACCCTTCGCGGTCATCGAGGACCCGTCGATGTTGGTCGGGCGCGCCTACGGCATGATCGATGAGACGTCTGAAAACAGCGCCGGGGTGCGGGCGACCTACTTTATCGATCCGAAGGGAGTCATTCGTGCGATAACACATTACCCTTTGACGATCGGCCGCTCTGTTGATGAAATGGTACGCATGGTTGCGGCCCTGCAGGCAACCTATTCTGAAGAGAAGCTTGCACCCGTTGACTGGCAGCCTGGCGACCCCCTTCTCCAACCTGCCGATGAAAAGGCTCAGCATGAAGCTGACTGGTTCTGCCGGAGGGAGGCATGAAAACGCTTTGGCAGTCGCGCGCGCAAGCGGATTTCGCCGCTGAGAAGCTGCGCAAATTCGCGCAGCCACAACGTTTAATGATCCTTTCCCATCTGCTCGAAGGGGAAAAATCAGTCACTGAAATCGACATGGCGACCGGCATCGGTCAGCCCGCACTCAGCCAGCAACTTGCGGAGCTGCGAAAGGCCGAACTGGTGTCCACGCGCCGACAGGCGAAACAGGTTTATTATAGTCTCGCCGATGACACCGTCGTTCTATGCGTACGCAGCATCGAGGCGGTGTTCGGCGCCGGGGATCCGGAGCGCGCACTCATGAGCGTTGTTTGGCCGGACGTGCCCTCGGAGCGGAACGGGATCGTGCGTGGCGCGGCCAATTTTGCTCGAATTCGCTGAGTGAAAGGCATTTGTTAAGCCGCTCTTAAGCTTGTGGGGGAGGCGATTTACTCAGGCACGGAATGCCGGAGGAGAACGCCAGAATGGCCGAAACAACACGCCGCAAAATTACGCTTCTTCAGGTCAACGACACGCATGGTTATCTGGAGCCACACCCTGAGCTGGTGTGGCACGGTGCCAATCCGCAGTTTCCAATTCTTGGAGGTTATGCCCGAATCGCCGGTTACCTGAACGGCGTTCGATCGGAATCCCCGCATGCAGTTCTCGCCCTCGACAACGGCGATACGTTTCACGGCACATATGCCGCCGTCTCATCAAGGGGCGAGGCACTGGTCCCGCTGACCAACGCGCTCGCGTTTGACGCGATGACGGCGCATTGGGAGTTTGCCTGGGGACCGGCCCACTTCAAGGCGCTCGCAAAGCGGCTTGATTATCCAGTCCTGGCGATCAATTGCTTCGACAAGAAGAGTGGCCGGCGTCCGTTCGCAGCCTCGCGCGTCATCGAGCGCTGCGGCGTGAAAATCGGTGTGATCGGTGTCGCTGCGACCATCATTGACAAGACCATGCCGCCGCATTTCAGCGAGGGCCTTCGCTTCACCAATGGTGACAAGGAATTGCCACGCGAAATCCGCCGACTCCGCCAGAAGGAGCAGGTCGATCTGATCGTCGTTCTCTCGCATCTCGGCCTGCCACAAGACATCAAGCTTGCAGATTTGGTTGAGGGGATCGATGTCATCCTGAGCGGCCATACACATGACCGGCTGGAACGGCCGGTGGTCACCAATGGTGCGATCATCATTCAGTCCGGCTGCCACGGTGCCTTCATCGGCCGGCTGGATCTGAGCGTCGGCGATGATGGCGTTCATCTCGAGCGTCACGAGCTGATTGCCATGGATGACTCGATCAAGCCCGATCCGGCGATGGAAGTGCTTGTGGAAAGCGTGATGGCGCCGTTGCGCGAGCGACTCTCAATTTCCGTCGGCAGCATCGACACGGCGCTCCATCGCAATACGACCCTCGACTGCACCATGGACGATTTGCTGTTGGCCGCCTTGTGCGATGCATCCGGACGCGCCATCGCCTTTTCGAACGGCTGGCGCTACGGCGCACCGATACCGGCAGGCGAGGTCACGATGAATGACCTCTGGAACATCATCCCGGTCAATCCGCCCGTATCGACGGTCACGATGACCGGGGAGGAGATCCGCGCAATGATCGAGCAAAATTTGGACCGGACATTCTGCGCGGATCCGTTCGGTCAGATGGGCGGATACGTCAAACGTTTTTGCGGACTGACGATTTTCGCCAAGATCGAGAACCCGTTCGGCAGCCGCGTCGTCGATATCTTTGTCGGTGAGGAGAAGCTTCATGCGCAGGCAGCCTACGAGGTGGCTTTCGTCACCGCTCAGGGCGTACCCGGTCGGTTCGGCCGCGACCGAGGGCAAATGCCGGTGTCCGCAATTGAAGCGCTGCAAGCCTACCTTGCGAAGAGCCCCCCGCCCGTAACGACGCCGGGGAGGCTCATTCCGATCTGAGCTTCGACCCGCAGGGTTTGCTGGCTGTTAAATGATCGCTTCCTGGCCCGCCGGCTCTTCGCCGGGGACATCGATCCGTCCTCCGCAGCCTTCGATCGATGGCGTTGCCGGTAATCGCGAGAGCCGCAGGCTATTGAGCGCCACCGACACGGAGCTGGCAAGCATGGCCAGCGCAGCCATCGACGGTGTGAGAATACCTGTGATCGCTACCGGTACGGCGACGACGTTGTAGACGATGGCAAGACCCACATTCTGCCGGGCGATCACCGTCATCCGGCGCGACAGCGCGATCGCTGTCAGAAGCTGGGTGATTCCACCTCTGACGACGACCACATCGGCCGTCTGCGCGGCGGCTCCATGGGCTCCGGCGACCGAGACGCCGCAATCAGCAGCGGCAAGTGCTGGCGCGTCATTGACGCCATCCCCCACAAATACAACCGGACCTGTCGCGGCTTTGAGTAACTCGACCTTGTCGGCGGGCGTGCAGCCATAACGCACATGGCGCGGAGCAACGCCAAGCGTTGTAGAGACGCTAAGTGTTGGCCCTGCGGCGTCACCCGAGGCGATCCAGACGTCGATGTTGCTCCGGCTCAAGCGATTTACAGTCGCGCGCGCTTCGTCGGTCGGAGCATCTGCAAGGCTTAACTTGCCGATCAGCTGGTCGTCGAGGTTCACGGCAAGCGATGTCATCCCGTCCTCTGCGCTCAATCCGGATACGGAGATACGGCGGCCATCCTGATCGACACCCTCGGCGCTACGCTCCCGGCGCCTCCCTCCCGTTCCCTCCTCACGGCCATGGCGTGCGACGATCGCGCGCGCAAGGGGATGATCGATACCAGTTTCGGCGCGTGCCGCCAGACGCAATACGTCGCCCTCAGCCCAGCCTTCAGCAGGTTTGACCTCGACGACCGTCGGGCGTCCAGCTGTCAACGTGCCGGTCTTATCGAAGATCGCCGTTGCGGCATGCGCGAGTGCCTCGAATGCGACAGGGTCGCGCAGGCGAAGGCCTAACGTCGCCGCGATGCCTGCCGCGCGGGCTTGCGCTAGGGGCCCTGCGATGGACAGTGCGCATGGGCAGGCCGCGGCCAGCACTGTAAGCCCCCTGATAACGGCATCAGTGGCGGGTATGCCCGAAAACGGCAGGACTGTCATTGTAACGAGAGCAAGGCTCGGAATTCCCCAACTGAGCGCAGCCGCTATCCGATCGGCGCGTGACGCCGTCGCTCCCCGCTGTGCAAGCTCCAACGCGACCGCTCCGCCCATGCGATCGATGTCGCGATCGCCATAAGTACGATCGACCGTCACCACAATTCGACGTTCGAGATTGATGCAGCCCGCCTCGACACGCTGACCGACGCCGGCATGAATTGCGCGACTTTCACCGGTCAGAACAGCGCGATTGATCAGGGTGTCCCCTTCGTCGATCACACCGTCCATCCCAATAGTCGAACCTGCATCGACGACTATTTTGTCGCCAATTCCGATCTCCGTGGCTGGAATGGACCCATCGCCGGTAGGCGATCGCCTCACCACTGTTTCAAGGGAAGTGTCCTCAAGCGCCTTCAGCGCATCGATAGCGCTACGTCGCGTCATCAGGTCGATGAGGCGACCGATCAGTAGCAGCGTGATGAGCATCGTCGCCGTGTCGAAATAGACATGAGACGATCCAGCCGCGAGCGCTAGGCTGGAGAGAATGAAGGCGCCGCCAGCGCCGAGTGCGATCAGCAGGTCCATGCCCGGAGCGCGCAGCCGGATCGACCTAAACGCCATCCAGAAGATTCCGGCTCCGGCCCACACGACGACAGGCAAGGCGAGAACCCCCGATCCGAACGCGATCCACCACGCTATGCGTGGATCGAGAACAGACACATAAAGCACGATGGCGAGCGCCATCGACCACATCCCCGACACGACCGCGACCGCCAGGCGCAGCGAGAGGCGGCTTATATCTGCGGACAGAATCGCCGAGAGCTCTTCCGGCCGGTGGCGATCGATCAATGTGTATCCGGCCTGCGAGACAGCAGCGGCAATGTCGGCGATGGAGAGACGCTGCCCATCCCAGTCGATCAGCATCGAGGCGGTCAGATGATGCACGCCGACGGCGCTGACGCCTTCGAGCCGGCCAACGTGACGCTCAAGCCCGCGCGCACAGCCTCCGCAGGCCATACCACTGACGCCGAACAGGCGGCGCAAAGCGCTTAGTCCACGGCGCCGACCGGGCGATCCGGATCCGGCGTGCCGACACCGAGCAGCACGCCGTCGACAGTCTGACCGTAATAGATCTGGTCGCCGTCGTGATACAGCTTGCGCGTTTCCTCTATCGTTTTTCCCTTCTGGCGCGGATCTTTCGGCCGCTCCAGGCTGTCGATGTAGGCAGCGACGTCCCAAGCCTCCTGGTCCGTCAGACGCCCGGGCTGCGAGAGGGGCATGTTGTTCTTGATGAAGGCTGCCGCAGTGTCGATGCGGGCCATGCCGGCGCCCCAGTTGAATGAATTGGCGCCCCAGAGGGGCGGAAAGACGTAGCGTCCATTGATGTCCTTCTGGCCCTGGCCATCGCCACCGTGACAAACGGCGCAGTTCGCCGCAAAGACCTGTTGTCCGCGCTCGGGCGAATATCCAAGCGCGGTCTTGGCAACCTTGCCGAACCCGCCGCCCTCAAGGGCCTCATTGGTCGGTGCATTGGTGGCGAGCCAATAGAAGTAGCTTTGCAGATCCCGATAGATATCATCGCCCGCCGGCGGCGGCCCGCCTTTCACGGAATGTTGGGCATTCATCGAGTAGGTGAAACATCCCTTGACCCGATCCTCCATCGTGTTGATCTGTTTGTTCTTGGATCGATATTTCGGGTACTGCACCCAGGCGGCCCACATAGGGGCCGAGAATGGCTGCCGCCCAGCTCCCATATGGCAATTGGAGCAGGACAGACCGTTGCCAACATATTGCGAGGCGTTGGTCGATGTGTTCGTAAAGATCGCCTGGCCGCGCCGCACAGCTGCCCCGAACTGATCGTTCGGAATCTCGTCGTCGGTCGGGGGCTGGAAGAAGCCGGCAGTGGCGTGGCCCGCCTTGTCCTGCGCAGCCTGTCGACCGGGAATGAAACCACTCTCGTAGGCCAGCGCTCCGAGCGCAACGACGATCAGACCCGCTCCGCCCGCGTGGATCCACGTTCGCGCGACGCGCCCTTTTCGGGGATCGGCAGGTTTGGCTGATTCGCTTTTTTCTGGCTGGGTCATGGCCGTTCTCCAATCCTGGTGATCTTGGCGTTTTCTCCTGCCGGCACGGGAGGAAGCGAGGCGAGATAATCTGCGACGGCTCTGCGATCGTTGTCCGAAAGCTCCCGGGAAATTCGGCCCATCAGGTCGAGCGCGGAATTGTGTCGTTGTCCGCCTACCCAAGCCGCCAGTTGGCTTGCCGTATAAGCGGCGTGCTGGGCGGCCAGTGCCGGGAATTCCGGCGAGACGCCAAAGCCCGACGGCCCGTGACAGGAGAAGCAGGCTGGAACGTTGCGGCTCCAATCGCCGTGAAGCGCGAGTGCCTCGCCTCGAGCGAGATCACCGCCGAGCTCCGGTTTGGCGTTGGATGGCACACGTAGGCCGGCGTAGTATTCGCCGAGCTGGCGCTTTTCTTCATCCGACAGCGACGCCACAACGATACGCATCGATTCGTTCAGACGGCGCCCCTGCGCGAAGTCGTTCATCTGCTTGACGATGTAGTCGGCCGGAAGACCAGCAAGGCGCGGGACGTTCGCCTTGCCCTGGCCGAGGTCGCCGTGACAACTGGCGCAGGCCCATTGCTCGCCGCGCCCGGTAAAGATTGCCGCCGAGGCCTCCGGAGACATCGAAACGGTCGTCTGCGCCACAAATGGCGGCTGACTACCAAGGTCGAGCCGGAAGGATGATGCGATCTCCGCTCCCCCCTTGAAGCTGCCCTTGTCCGCCACCTCGCCGCGCAACCTGGCGACGGCCGCCGCTTCGATTTTCTCGGTGGACTGGCCAAACCTGTGCGCGACATAAGTTGCGAGTTCACCAAGCTCGACATCACTGAGAACGCTGGCGAAACTCGGCATATGGCCGTCGAAATTGTGATCGCCGACGCGGATCGATCCGTCGATGCCACGGAGCAGAATGGTCGAAACCAACTCTGGCCCATGCGCGACGAAGGCGGAGCCGGCGAGCGGCGGGATCGCACCGCGAACGCCCAAGCCGTCAGACTGATGGCATGTCGAACATCGCGCGGCAAACAGCGCGGCGCCTGGCTCCGTGCTGGCGCCTGTCGCCTCGCGGCTTTCTGCGACACGCTCATTGCGTGCCTCAGCAATATCTTCTCGCGTATCCAGCAGCGTCGCAGCGCCCCAAATGCCAAGCCCTACCGCAATAGCGATAAGCGGCCATGGCATCTTGCCGTGCAACTCATAGGGTTCGAAGTTCTCGTCTTGATGTTCGGTGGAGCCCTTGCCGGCAGACTTGTCCGTTGTCATCGCGCACCCTCCTGTCCGTTGTACCCGTCGTCGCGCAGTGCATCGGCGGGTGCTGGATAGGTGCGATCAAGCGATTGCAGGTAAGCCGTCAGGTCAAGAGCATCCTGCTTTGCGATCACCACGCCGGATTTCGGAGCGAATTCTGACGGAAGTGCAACGACGACGTCCCCGGGTGCAGCCGTGCCCTTTTCCTCGAACAGGAAGGGATAGGCCGGCATGATGCTCCAGCTGAAGATGGCGCGGGGCTGGTAAAGATGAGTCAGGTGCCAGTCGCGCGATGGAAGGCGCGCGCCGACATTGAGGAGGTCAGGCCCTGTACGCATCGTGCCGAGCTGGTGCGGGCTGTCATAGGTGTAGTCGGCGGCAACCGCCGGCCGACCCCAGCCCCGCACTCCGTCTGGAGCCTGGTCGGGTGAGCGTGGTTGCTGGCTATGGCAGTAGACGCAGCCAAGCGAAACGTAGACTTCACGGCCGCGCGCCTGTTGATCGGTATAGGGCTTGAGCTCCGGCGGGATGCCGTGACGGGCGATCTGAATGCCGGGCGCGATGACCAGCATCAGCGTTGCGAAGGCGAGAATACCGAGAGCGATGATGGAGAGGGGGAGATAGCGGTTCATTCTGCGGGCGCCACCTTCGCGGCTGCCGATGCCGGCCTTGGAAACAGGATCATGACCACGTTTACGGCGAACAGGACATGGCCGAGCGTCATGAGGCTGCCGCCAACGCTGCGCGCCTCGAGATAGGGTATGGTCACGGTGACGCTGTCGGCAAAGGGTCGGCTCGCATCGAGCATCGCGAGGCCCTGCAGCACGCCGCCGATCGACAGCCCGAAGAAGTAGATCGCGAAGCCGACGACAACCAGCCAGAAATGCGCGTTGATCAAGGCTGGCCACTGAAAGGTACGGCCGGTCATGCGCGGAAGCATGTGATAGGCGGCGCCGAACATGACGATGGTCACAAAGGCGTAGGCGCCGAGATGTGCATGTCCAACTGTATAGTGCGTGAAATGCGTGACGGTGTTGACCGAGCGCAATGCTTCGATCGAACCCTGGAACGAGGCCAACGTGTACATGACCGCGCCAAACGAGATGAAGCGTAGCGGTAGCGATTCCTTCAGTGCCCAGAGATTGCGCGCCACCGTGACATGCTGATTGATGGCGACTGCGATTACCGGGATGAACATCATCACAGAGTGGACGATCGAGAGGGTCACAACCCAGGTGGGCACCGGTCCGCCAATCAGATGATGGATGCCCACCTGGCTGTAGAAGAGCGCGAGGCCCCAGAACCCCAGCAATGAGACCGAATATGAGTAAATCGGTTTCCCGATGATCTTCGGGATGAAGTAATAGGCTGTACCTACGCCGAGCGGTGTCAGCCAAAGCCCTAGCACGTTATGGGCAAACCACCAGTTGACTGTGGCCTCTTCAACGCCCGAATGGATGTAGGGAATGTTGGCGATGACGAATAGGCAGGGAAACCAGAGAATGCCGGCGAGGAAATACCACCCGGACACATAGATATGGTGGACCTGCCGGGCGATGGCCGTTTTGACCAGAGGGATGACAAAGAACACGCCGGCCAGCGCAAGCACCATGTCGAGCTGCCAGGGGATTTCAAGCCATTCTTCGCCATCGGTCCACCCGTTGGCGATCGCAAGCGCGCCCAGACAGACGGCAATGTTCCAGAGAACTGCACCAATGATCGGCAGCTGCGGTGCGCGCAGCGGCGTGTGAAAGATGCGCGGGAGGATCCACACCATGCAGGCGATGCCAATCTGCGACAGCCAGCCGTAGATGACGAGGTTGAGATGGAGGGTGCGGACGCGGCCGAACGTAAGCGGCGCGTAGGCCGACAGCCAGTCCGGCCAGTGCAGTTTCAGCGAGGCGATTAGACCGAAGGTCGAGCCGACAATCAGCCAGACTGTCGCAGCAACCAGAAGCACGGTGACGGGCTTGGTCGAAATGCGGTCAATGCCTGAGGTGGCGGTGTCGAAGTAATGTCGCTTGGCAGTTGAATGCTCGGCGTCGGGACTGTCGAGATGGCCTTCATCGCCTTCGGCGAAGATGACCTTGGCGTCTTCCTGGTCGAGCTTTAACTGCCGGTTGCTGATTGCCCAAATTAGAAAGGCGAGCGCCAGCAACGATACGGCGAAGCTCAACGCCAATAATAGTCCCATCGTCACCATGCACTGTCCCTCCCGCTCGCGTCCTGAGCTCTTGCGGCAGGCACACGGGGTTCAGCGCTCGAACACCAACCTTAAGGCAAGCTTAAGCAGATGGCCGACGGGCAAGAAAACGCGGAAAGTCGCCGCAATACGGCTTTAGTCGTGGTTCTTTGGCGGATAGCCGCAAATGGTATGATCGGCGCGTCCGCAGGACAAGGCAGCGACGTTAATTCAAGGTCAGGGCAGCCGCGACAGGTCGGCTTTCTTTGGGCGAGCGTTGCCAATCCGGCGTCATCGTCACGCCGGCGAAGAGTGGCAGTTCTTCCTGCTCGTATGTGCAAGACATGGTAACGAGCTTGACGCCGTTCTTGCTGCTGCGCTTGACAGCATACATTACGCGGTCTGCTCGCCGCATCATATCCTTCAGGGGCAAATCCACATCAGGCTGAATGGCGACGGCGCCCATACTGCATGTCGCGCCATGCCCCGTATCGGACAAGGCGCTGGAAAGCTGCCTATGGAGTTGGTCGGTCTTGTCTTTTGCATCCTCATGGGGATCGAGAGGCATCAGCACAGCAAATTCGTCGCCTCCCATGCGGCCGAAACAAGCACCTTGAACGCCTGCAACCATATCGCGCGTGTTGCCTTTCCGGGAAGGATCGTAGCGGGAGATTTCTAACCCGCCTACGTAGAGAATCACGGTCGCATCCAGCTGTTTGTTTCGTTTCGCGTATGCCTCCTCGAAACCGTAAATGGCGTGATTGGCAAACCAGAGCGAAGGGCTTCCGATAAGGTAGGTCTGGAATAGACCGGGTTCCGTGAGGAGGATATGTGCGCCGAGCAGTCCGCCATAAGAATGGCCCCAGAACAAGCGGCGCGCGGGATCAGTCCGGTAGTGACGCCCGACATGGGGAAGGACGACGTTGCGCAGATAGGTTTGGTAAGCTGCCGCGCCGCCATAGACCCTGCTTGTCGGACCATCCGCGACAGGTGTGTAGTCCCGTCGCCGGCTGTCCTCCAAATCCTCGCCGATCGCGTAGGAAAGCCCGACGACGACCGGCTCCTCGCCGATAGCGCCGCTTTTGGCAAGGGCGCGGACATCGCAACTGAGCTTGGGAAAGGCGCGGCCACCATCTGCCAGAATGAGCAGCGGATAGCTTTTGCTCGGGTTAGCAGCGTAGCCGTCCGGAAGACTGACGTAGATCTCATATCGACGGCCGGAAGCGGGATCGGGCAGGGGTACCGTGAGGGGATTGACGGTGTTGCACGCGGCATTCGCGCCAATGGTAGAAACAGCGACAAATAGAAACGCCGCAAAGCTTCTTGACAGCGATCGTAAAACGAAACGACGAGCATGAGCGTCTTCGCTAGAACAGGCGATATCTCGCCAAATGCCTTGTGTACTCAAGCTCATCCCCATTCCTCTCAGTTCTCCGTGATGCGGCGATCGATCCTTTTTGCCTTAAGGTGGGCTTAAGGTTGACCCGGTGTCCTGCGAATATTCAACGGAAAATACGAGGACATTGTTTTGAGTTCGCAGAGTCGGCCCTCCGGCGCCATTGCCCGGCGCACTTTTCTTGCTGGGGCTGGAGCATTCGCCCTGGCTGGCTGTACCACCACAGCGAGACAGCCGCAGCCCGTTGCGCAGGTTGAAACTCCACACCTGGCAACGCCCCCCATGTACTACGCCATGCCCAACGAGCAGTTTCCGATCCCGGAAGTCGATGTTTCCAAGGTCGATCCGAAGTGGTGGCGCACTGAGGTGGACTATCCGACCGATGAAAAGGTCGGGACGGTGGTTGTCGATACACCCAACCGATATCTTTACCACATCCAGCCCTACGGTCGTGCGACCCGATACGGCGTCGGTGTCGGTAGGGACGGCTTTTCCTGGGCCGGCCGAGGCCGCCACATCGCCTACAAGCGGGCATGGCCGCGATGGAATCCGCCCGACGAGATGGTTGCCCGCCAGCCGGAGCTCGAACCGGTCAGCATCGCGAACGGCGGCATGGCCCCGGGGCTGAACAATCCTCTGGGGGCACGCGCGCTCTACATCCATGAGGGCAACCGGGATACGATCTACCGCATTCATGGCAACCCGGAGTTCTGGACCATCGGCCGGGCCGTGTCGTCCGGATGTATCCGCATGATAAATCAGGATGTGATCCACCTTGCCGAGAATGTGCGCGAAGGAAGCGGGATCGTCGTCATCGCGGATCCGTCCATGAGCCACCTCATGGTGGGGTGATCGTCCATAGCCGATCCGGGGGAGCTGAACGATATGCCGGATGCGACCACCTTCGTGACTTTTATCTTCGCCGCACTCGTATTAAGCGTCACGCCCGGTCCAGACATGGCCCTGCTGGTCAGCAGGGGCTTGAGCCAAGGTTGGAAGTCGGCATGGTTGACCGCCTTCGGCTTCACCTTGGCCGGCGTCGTTCAGGTGCCGCTTCTTGCCCTCGGCGTTGCCTCGTTGGTTCGCTCATTCCCCTTGGCATTCGACGTTCTGCGCTACGCTGGAGCGGCCTATCTGATCTGGCGGGGCATCAAGCTAATCAGAATGGCAACGGGATATTCCGCAAGGCACTCCTCTGGCGCGGCACGCAGCTGCCTGGCTTCGCTTGGCGACGGTTTTGTCGCAAGCCTGACAAACCCAAAGGTAGTCGTGTTCCTGCTGGCGTTTCTTCCGCAATTCGTCGATCACCAACGCGGTTCCGTGACGCTGCAACTGATCGTACTTGGCATCACGCTCAAGCTCGTCGCGCTTGCCGTCGAGACGATCATTGCTCTCTCGGCCGCAGCTCTAGGCCAGGCGCTTGAACGATGGCGGCGGTTGACGCTTTGGCAAGAGCGCCTGACTGGCGCGGTCCTGATCGGGCTCGGCCTGCGATTGCTGACGATGGAAATTCGGACAAAATAGATAGCGATCGGGCAGGTCAACGATGGCCGGGCTCAAACTGCCGCCAGAATCCCTATCATTACGGTCTTGTGGGAGACTTGTAGGCGTTAAACGGAGCTGCATTGGTCCCGTCGACAACCAGCTTAAGGTTGCCGTGCTGATCGACGATTTCGCGGGGCCGCAACTTATCGACCCAGAAGGAGTGCATGCCACCATCGCGACCGCTCTTGATGGGAGCTGTCTCTGCACCCTGTGCGACGAGCCGCTCGAACTCCTGATCATCGGAACGCTGCTTTTTCCGCACGTCTTGAGCGATAGCCTCCGGCACTTCATAGGCCGGGCATGAATCAAGCGGATCGAAGTTGATCGGTGTAGTCCCATCTCCAGGTCCGATCGCGTTGAACACATAGCGCTTGTCGCAAACATCGACCTTGGGCTGGCGGCGCGTGACCTCGAAATGGTCGTTGCCTTCCTTCAGCATGCGCCAGAAAGGCAGGTGCGGACTGTTGCGATGCCGGGCCAGGTTCGCAGGCGTCATGCGGAATGGATAAGCCTGCACCTGAAACGACCTCTGTCCACCGGAAAACGATTCCCGGCCGAGCGCGAAGATTTCGAGGATTTGCGCGTCGGTCATCGCGTAGCAGCCCTGGGACGAACAATCACCATGCACCATGAGATGCGTGCCGGTGCGCCCATGGGCACGATCGAAGGCATTCGGGAAGCCGAGATTGAAGGAAAGGTAGTATTCCGAGTCCGGGTTCATCTGACCGGGCCTAATGTCGTAGAAGCCCTCAGGTGTCTGCCGGTCGCCTTCGGCGATCTTCGGGCCGAGATCGCCCGACCATTTGCAGATTGGATAAGTTTTCAAAAGAGCGAAACGGCCCTTGCGATCCTGTTTCCAGACCTCCAGCTCTGCTTCGACCTTGAACACGCGCAACAGGATCGGCGAGCCGACGGACATGTTCTTCTTCCGGATGTCAGCAAGCAGCTTCGGGGGAATTGGAGCATTTGCCTTGGTAGTGACATCGGGCAGGAAGCCGGTCTGGCATCCTGACAGCGCCGCGGCTCCTAACAGGGTCACCGAGCCCATCAAAGTCCGAAGTAAGGCGCGACGCTCTATAAGTTTCAAATCCAAATCAGCCAGCCTCCAAACGGCGTCAAGACCGCTCTTTTCCAACCGACTCTCAGGCCGTCGCAGGACCGCGTGGGGTTCGCTGACATGCACAGAAGTGGTCATCGCTTCAAAGTTTCCCAGTGCTATTCTGGACGCGGCTTAAGGCAGCCTTAAGAATCACCGGCAATGCGCATCCCTGTTGAACATCTTCATCGGGGGTTCCTTGCCTATATTGAAATTCAAGCGCGCGACTTCGCTTGCGCTCGCATCGTCCGTCGCACTTGCGGTTTGCTGGCAAGCACCGGGTGCGGCCGTCGCCGCGCCGCTCGAAAACAAGCAGTCGGAAGCCGCATCAGCTATCTGGCCTGTGGGAGGTAACCCGACGGAAATGTATGCCGCGAGAAAAGATGGCGGCCATACCATTTCGGCCGTGGATGCGACCCGCATGAAACTGGAGCATGTACGGCAGGTCGTCCACTATCGGACAGACGAGGCACCCGGAACCATCGTGGTCGATCAGACGGCGCGTTATCTCTATTTCGTGCTGCCCGATGACAAGGCTATCCGCTATGCAGTCGGCGTCGGCCCTGTGGCGCGCGCGTTTCCGGGCGGTGAGGCCGAGGTTGCATGGAAAGCAAAATGGCCGCGCTGGACCCCGACACAGAACATGATCAAGCGCAATCCGAAGCAATACGCGCGTAACGCTGGCGGCGTTGCCGGAGGTCCCCACAATCCGATGGGCGCGCGTGCGCTCTACATGCACCAGAATGGGGTCGACACCTATTACCGTATCCATGGTACTAACGACCCGTCTTCGATCGGTAAGTCCGTCTCCGCCGGCTGTATCCGCCTTCTCAATCAGGACATCATAGACCTTCACGCTCGCGTAAAGCCCGGCGCGAAGATCGTCGTGCACTGACCTCGGTCAGGCAAGCCGCCCGCTCTTCTGAAGGCGACCGTCTGGGACATGAACCTTCGCGCACGCCACTCGACGAGACCCGACCGTCGCGTGAGGACAAATCGCCTTTATGCTTTTCCCAAGCCCGGATCTCAGCTCAATCTGAGGTCAGCCTGAGCGCGTGTCGAGATCGGGCAACTGTGCTACGGCGGAGGTAATTCGGGCGACCGCATCTATCACGGTCGAACGAGGGCAGCCTAGATTGACGCGCATGAAGCCATGCCCCTCGGCGCCGAATTTCTGCCCTTTGTCGAGCCAGACACGCGCCTTCGTCAGCATGAACCTGTTCAGGTCTTCCGGCCCCATGCCGAGCCCTTGGCAATCCATCCAGGCGAGGTAGAGCGACTCCGCCGGTAAGACCTTGATGCGGGAATCTGCCTGGTTGATGGCTTTGGCAAAACAGGCGTGGTTGGCTCTGAGGTAGACGAGCATCTCTTCGAGCCATTCCTCTCCATGGGTGTAAGCCGCTTCGGCCGCGACCATGCCGAGGACGTTGACCAGGTCGAAGACGTTTCGCTCGTATTGACGACGCAGTTCATCGCGGAGACGAGCGTCAGGAACAATAACGTTTGCACTCTGCAGCCCAGGCAGATTGAACGTCTTGCTCGGCGCGGTGCAGGTGATGCTGTTCGCAGCAAATGCTTTGCCCAGAGAGGCAAATGGAATGTGCCGTTTGCCCGTATTGAGGATCAGGTCCTCGTGGATCTCGTCGGAAATGACCAGCACGCCATTACGCATGCAGATCTCACCCATGGTGCGTAGTTCTTCCTCTGACCAAACATTACCGGTCGGATTGTGTGGATGGCTCAAGATGAACAGCTTGGTGTTCGGTCGGATCGCTGCCTCGAAAATCGCCGGGTCGAAGCGATAGCCGTCACCGGTGTATTCGAGCGGTGCATATGCCAGATGACGCCCGTTCAATAGAACGTCATTATGAAAATGTCCGTATACCGGCGGCTGGACGAGGACCGTGTCGCCTGGCGCTGAAAATGCCTGCACCGCAGTCTTGATCGTCGTGATGATGCCGGATGTCTGGATGATCCAGTTCTTGTCGACGTTCCAGCCGAAGCGTTTGCCCTGCCAGCCGATGACCGCTTTCAGATACGATTCCGTCGCGCCACCCGGATAGCCGAATACGCCATGATCGACAGCCTCATGAAGGGCGTCTATGACCGCTTGCGGTGCCTTGAAGTCGGTGTCGGCAACCCACATCGGCAAAGGTTCGGCGGCAGCCTCGTCAGGCGCCAACATCTTTTGCGCGTAGGCCCATTTCATCGAGTTCGAGCTCGTCCGATCGATGATCTCATCGAAGATCGAGGGCTGCGATGCGATATCAGTATTGTCGTTCAGCATAGCCCACGGCCTCCTTCATGGCATTTGGCAAACATCCGGATGCATTAAAGCTGCATCCTTTATCCAGATCAGCGCACCGTCCGGCCCGACCTTGGCCGTTAACGCCATGCCGGCTGGAAGTCGACCCCAACTCTGGGGCTCAAGCGTTTCGTCTCCAATGAGCATGCCTCCGGCGACAACGAGGAATTCCAACCCGCGTTGATTATCGACCGTAATAGTCGAACCTGAAGCCCAGTCTTCAAGGCACACTTTCTCGTGGCCATCGTCGAACAATACTGTCTTGGCCAATACGCCTGGCGCGGCATCGCCTCTTTCACCTTCGCCCGGCTGCCGAACGATCTGGGTCTTGTCGCCTTCGCGGAACTGCCAGAGACGAACAAAAATCGTGCAGCCTTCCCGAGAGGCAGGTACATGCGAGGTCCCGGGCGGATTGCGAAAATAGCTGCCGGCGGGATAGTCGCCATGCTCGTCCTGAAACGTGCCTTCGAGCACGACGATCTCTTCGCCGCCGCTATGGGTATGACGAGGGAAGGCGCTGCCTGGCGCATAGCGTACGATCGAGGTGGCCCGAGCGACCTCGTCACCGATGCGAAACAGCATGCGCCGGTCGACGCCGGCCGCAGGGCTTGCGATCCAGTCCATTTTCGCAGCATGGACAATGACGGGTTGCGACAGATCGTCATGAATGCGCATAGCGGTTATTCTCCATGGTCAGCACCATCCGGAACTTTACGTCGCCGGACTTCATCTTCGTGTAGGCTTCGAACGCCTTTTCGAGCGGCATGGTCTCGATCATGGGACGGACGTCGGTCAGCACGCTGAAATCCAGCGTTCGTTCGTTCTCGTACGGCGAACCGGTGATAGAGCCGATCACTCCGCGCTCGCCTCCAATCAATGGGCCCATCGCAACTGGCAAGGGTTCCTTTCCGACGCCCAGAAGGACAAGGCGTCCCTCCGGTGCAAGGCCAGGCATGAGAGCTGCGACCGGAGCTGCATGGACCGGCGTCGACACGATCGCCTTCGCGCCGCCGAGCGTCTTCAGGGCTTCTGCCGCGTCCTCAATCTCGGTATCGATATAGCGGTGTGCGCCAAGCTCCATGGCATCAGGCGCGATGTCCTGGCCGCGGCCGATCGCGATGACGCGGAATCCCATCTTGCGTGCATATTGTACCGCCATGTGGCCAAGGCCGCCTAAGCCGAAGATGGCGACGGTATCGCCGGCCTCGGCGCCGGATTTCTTCAGTGCATTGAAGGTTGCGAGCCCGGCACACAGGATGGGCGCAGCTTCTTCGGAGGTCAGTTCTTCGGGAATGGCCACAAGCCCGGTTGCGCGGGCTACCATCATCTCGGCGTAGCCGCCGTCGCAACTCGCACCAACGATCGGCTGGTTGGGGCAGAGATGGAACCGCCCGCTCCGGCACGCCTGGCATTCAAGGCAGTGCCCGCCTTTCCGACCGACACCGACACGTTGGCCGACGCGCCAGATCGACGGCACGCCGGGCCCCAGATTGACAATACGGCCGACGACTTCATGTCCAGGAACCCTGGGCGGTTGCAGCGCTGGGTCCGCTTTCTCGATGTCGCTCACATCCGCGCCACAGATCCCGCAGGCTTCGACTGCGATCAGCACTTGACCTGACCCGGGCGTCGGCACTTCTCGCTCCGCAAGCTCCAGAGCGCCGAGCGCATTCACCTGCATGACTCGATAAGTCTCACTCATTGCTTTGTCTTCCTTCTCATCTGGCCAGCCGACCTTGAGCTTCAGTCAGGCTGCCAATCAGTTCATCGACCACCCGGCCTGCTGCTTCGACGGCCCCCGCCAGATAGCCAGGTTCGGTCGTGCTGGTTTCGCTGCCGGCAAGCAGAACGTGCTTGCTCCAGCGACCATCTACCCACGAGCGCCTGTCAGGAAGCGGGTGCCCGCTTGCGACCCGATCGGCGATCGTTGCCGTAAGCGGATCCGCCGCCCAGTCCTTCAAAAGCGTGGCGATCGGAGTATCCGCTTCGGCCCCAAACAATGTCGTCAGTTGCCGGACGGATGCTGCGATGATCGCATCACGGCCAGCCGCGATGCGCTGCTCCGCCGGTACGCCGATAAATCCGAACAAGGCGGCGGCGCCGTCACCGGTGGTGGCGTCATGGATTTCGACGAGCGGCCCAACCAGGCTTTGCGCCGCGCCGGAAAGACCGGCCTCCCGCCAGAAAGGCCGCTGGTAGAGTGCGAAAAACTTGGCTTGCGGAGCCATCCATGTCGGTGTGCTGCGCCAACGTTCGGTCGTCTGCGCGTCGAGCGCCGGCGTAAAGGCGATCGTCGCCTCGAGCAGTCGCGGCGGCAGTGCGAAAATGACGTGGGAGCCGCGCAAGCTCCTTTCGGCCCCTGCCGGGCCAACGATGCGAAGTTCGACGATTTCATCGGCAAGCCTGACATCGGTCACGCGAGATCCAAGATGAAGGCAGCCGGCGGGCAGGCGCGACGCGAGCGCTGTGACCAGCGCGCCTGTTCCCCCGGCGATCCGCATCGATGGCGGTTCCTGGCGCATGCCGGGATAACGCTGCGGCTTTTCATGAACAGTCCGTTGGAAGACGATGTCGCCTTCGCTGTTTTGTACGAAGACTGAAAGTCCGAGCTCGGCGACGAGCGTTGCCAATTCAGGCTGCATGGCGGGCCAGAACCAGGACGGCCCGAGATCGAACCCATTCGCCGACGGCTCGCCAGTCGCGTCCGCAGAAAGGATGCGCCCGCCGAGGCGATTTCTCGCCTCCAGAAGCTCGAAGCCAATTCCGGCGTGATGGAGAAGCCTCGCTGCAGTCAATCCCGCAAGGCCTCCTCCAATGATAATGATCGAGGGTCGCATCATTTCTTCTTTTCAGGGGGTGAGGCCGACTATTCGGCCCCACCCGATCCGTCAGGCCGACGGAAGGTTATCAATCGCATCAAAGACGCGTGCGGTGTAGGTCAGTGCCGCGCCGGCATTCAGAAGGATCGCGACGCCAAGAGCCTCGGCAATCTCTTCCCGGGTGGCGCCAGCCTCGACTGCCTTCTTCGTATGCATTGCGATACATCCGTCGCAACGGGTCG
The DNA here is from genome assembly GCF_022359935.1 of Aquamicrobium sp. NLF2-7. Lineage (NCBI taxonomy): Bacteria > Pseudomonadati > Pseudomonadota > Alphaproteobacteria > Hyphomicrobiales > Phyllobacteriaceae > Aquamicrobium > Aquamicrobium sp. NLF2-7. Next base: position 34,794 of record NZ_JAKSED010000011.1, read on the forward strand.
TGACGGCGACAGCGAGCGCAATCATCGAGCGGACCTTGGGCTCGAGCCTGGCTGTCTGTTCGGCGCTTTTTTCAATAGTCTGAATTCCCCGCATCGCTTCGGGATTCAGTTCGGCAAATTCGCCGACCCGAGCGCCGAGCGCGTCGCGGAAGGCGTTCCAGTCTTGCATCTGGTTCATGATCGGGGACTTCCTTTACTGCCTCGATGGTCGTTCCGGTGCTCAGGCGACGTCGTAGACGCGGACTTCCGGATCGGCCGCGAGGAGAGGCTTGAGGCCGGTCACGACATCGTCATTGAACAGCGGCGTTTCCAGATAGGCCTTGGCGTTTGCGGCGGTATCGAAGCCGTGGAGAACCTGGACGTCTTCGTCTCGGATAAGCAATTCCTTGGACTTTGCGCCCTGGACCCCGTCGAGGAACGGTCCCTTGTATTTGCTGTAGATTTCGGCGGCGGCCGCGCGATTTTCAGCAGCGATCTGGAGCGTGATTTGCAGATAAGCCATTTGCAATGTCCTCTTTTGGGTTAGGCTGAACCGGTCCGCCAGCGCGGAAGAAAAACTTCTTCGGCAGATCGAGAACCGGAATACATGCTTGCTCAGCAAGGCGAGCAGGGTGCCAATCTCATTGGCCCACAGCATAGAATGACGCCCGAATAAGCTGCTGACAAAGAGGATGTTCTTCGTCGTCCTAACAGAAAATCTTTTCCGGAAAGCTTTTTTCTTGCTGGCTTAAGAAAGGCAGTCGAAAACTGTCCGCTCCTTAAGTTTGCCTTAAGCTCCCGTCGCCCCGCTACATCCCGCCAGCCATCGATTGGCGCCAGAACAGGCAGATGGAAAGCTCATCGTTTGTATGACCTTTTCGGCGATCACCAAAATGTAGGAGTAGTTTTATGAGCAAAAATTCAAACTTTCGTTCCGATTTGTCTCGAAGAGACGCCATGCTTTTGGCCGGCGGCGCTTTCGCCGCCATGACGTTTGCAAGCACGGCCGGAGCGCAAGACGTATCCTCAAAAGGTGCTCAGGCCGCCAAAATAACGCAGGTGCGCAATGCCACCTTACGTATCGAATACGGCGATGTGCGCTTTCTCGTCGATCCGATGCTCGGAGAGGTAGGCTCTTATCCCGGCGTGCCCGGCAGTGCTCATAGCGAGCTGCGCAACCCACTTGTCCCATTGACCACGCCTGTCGAGGACATCATCAACGTCGACGCAGTGATAGTGACGCATTTGCACATGGATCACTGGGACAGCGCCGCAAAGGAGAGGTTGCCGAAATCGCTACCGATTTTCTCGCAGAATGACGAAGACGCGGAAAAAATCCGGAAAGATGGATTCCAGGACGTCCGCGTGCTCACGGAAACCTCCGAATTCAAGGGAGTCAAGCTCTCCAAGACGGAAGGACAACATGGCACGGATGCAACTATGAAGGTGATCGGCGATCGGATGGGAAAGGTGTGCGGCGTTGCTTTCAGCATGCCTCAGTACAAGACTATCTACCTGGCAGGGGACACAGTTTGGAATCGCCATGTCCAGGATGCCATCGCCAAGCACAAGCCGGAGGTCATCATCTTGAACGCGGGCAATGCGCTCTTCCTTGGCCTCGATCCCATCATTATGGGGATGGAGGATGTGCTCGCCGTCCATAAGGCTGCGCCAGAGGCGACATTGATCGCCAGCCACATGGAAGCGCTCAATCACTGCATCCTCAGCAGGGCCGATTTACGCGCCTTCTCCGAGAAGTCGGGTTTCTCTTCGAACCTACTGATTCCAAAGGACGGCGAAACAATTTCGATCTAACAGCAGAAAGCTTCGCGCTGGAATAGATCATCGCCTGGTCCGCCTGACAGCACCGGTTCTCGGGATAATCTCAACCGCATCGCGAACGAGCGGCGCCTCCAGGCGCTCGATGATCGGGCAGTCGGGCCGATCATCGCCATGGTAGCAGCTGGCCAATTCCTTGAGCGCGTTGGCCATCTCCTGCATTTCGCGAATTTTGATCTCCATGGCCGCAACATGGTTTTCCGCAAGTCGTTTGACGTCTGCGCTCTGGCGCGAGCGGTCGCGCCAGAGGCCCAATAGTTCGACAATCTCTGCGATGGAGAAACCGAGATCACGCGCCCTGCGGATGAACCGCAACTCGTGAACGTCGCTCTCGGAATAATCGCGATAGCCGGACGTGGTACGATCGGCGGGAGGGATCAAGCCGTTCTGTTCGTAGTAGCGGATCATTTTGGCCGAAACGCCCGAGGCCTTGGCGGCTTGTCCAATATTCATATCGTGTCTCCTTGATGGTTGGTCGGCCCGTTATCCGCCAGGCCGACCGAATTCGATCAGTTCGGTGCTTTGAAAGTGCGCAGCCGCAGGGCGTTACCCAGGACGAACACGCTCGACAGTCCCATGGCTCCTGCGGCGAAGACAGGCGAGAGCAGGATGCCGTAGGCCGGGTAAAGCACACCGGCGGCGACCGGGATCAGCGCGGCATTGTACACGAAAGCCCAGAACAAGTTCTGCCGGATATTGCCGATGGTTGCCTTCGACAGCGCGATGGCGCTCGGCACCCCTTGCAGGCTGCCCGACATCAAGACGACATCGGCAGCCTCGATGGCGACATCCGTGCCCGTGCCAATGGCAAGACCGACATCCGCCTCTGCCAGCGCGGGCGCATCATTGATGCCGTCACCAACGAACGCGACCTTGCCATAGCCAGACTTCAGACGGCGAACCGCTTCAACCTTTCCGTCGGGCAGCACCTCGGCGATTACCTCGTCGATGCCCAGCCGGGCCGCAATGGCTTTTGCGGTGCGTGCATTATCACCGGTGACCATTGCCACTTTCAGGCCGAGATCATGCAACGCCTTGATCGCCTTGGGAGTCGTCTCCTTGATCGGATCGGCGACGGCGATGATCGCCGCCAGCTTGCCGCCAATGGCGGCATAAAGCGGCGATTTACCCTCACTGGCCAGACGTTCCGCAGTGGCGTCGAAGCGTGACACATCCAACCGCAGTTCAGCCATGTACCGGTCCGCTCCAACATGAATACTCTCGCCATCGATCACAGCCTTCACACCAAAGCCGGTGATTGAGGTGAATTCCGAGATCGTCGGCAGGCTGACATCTTCCCTTTCAGCCGCCTCGACGATGGCGCGGGCGATCGGATGTTCCGACTTGGTTTCGACCGCAGCAACCCGGGCCAGCACATCGGCACGAATAAAGCCTTCAGCAATTTCGAGATCGGTCAGCGCCGGTTTGCCTTCAGTCAGGGTGCCGGTCTTGTCGACAGCCACAACCCTCGCGTCCTTCAGGAGCTGCAGCGCTTCGCCCTTGCGGAAGAGAACGCCCAGTTCGGCGCCGCGCCCCGTGCCGACCATGATCGAGGTCGGCGTGGCCAGGCCCATGGCGCATGGGCAGGCGATGATCAGGACAGCAACGGCATTGACCAGCGCGAAAGTGAGAGCCGGCGACGGACCAAAGTAAAGCCATGCTGCAAAGGTCACGGCGGCGAGGCTCATGACGACGGGCACGAACCACATCGTTACCTTGTCGACCATCGCCTGGATGGGCAGCTTGGAGGCCTGCGCATCCTCGACCATGCGGATGATCTGGGACAGCACCGTATCGCTGCCGACAGCGGTGGCCTTCAACGTCAAGGCACCCTTCTGGTTCACTGTCCCGCCAACAACCTCGCTCCCGGCGGTTTTGGAGACCGGGATGGGTTCGCCGGTGATCATGGATTCGTCGACATAGCTTGCGCCCTCAACGACTTCACCATCGACCGGAATGCGTTCCCCCGGACGCACCTCAATGAGGTCTCCCGCGCTCACGGAATCAACCGGCATATCGATGATTTTGCCGTCACGCAGCACCTTGGCGGTCTTGGCTTGCAAGCCAACCAGACGCTTGATCGCTTCGGAGGTTCGGCCTTTTGCTCTCGCTTCAAGCAGGCGGCCAAGCAGGATCAACGCCACAATGACCGCAGCGGCCTCGTAATAGACGTTGACCGTACCGGACGGCAGAAAACCGGGCGCGAAGGTCGCGACCAGCGAGTAACCGTATGCAGCCAGGGTTCCAACCGCGACCAGAGAATTCATGTCAGGCGCCAGGCGCCATAGAGCGGGCAGGCCTTTTTCGTAAAAGCGGATGCCGGGCACGAACAGCACCAACGTGGTCAGGATAAACTGGATATACCAGCTCCACTGTGTGCCAATGGTGGAAACAATCAGGCCATGGAAGCCTGGGATCAGGTGTGATCCCATCTCCAGCACAAAGACCGGGAAGGCGAGCACCGCCGCTGTGATAAAGTCGCGGTTCAATCCGCGGCGTTCCGCCTCCTTCCGGTCGGCGGTTTGATCATTTTGAATGGCGGCCGCCGCCACAGGCACGGCTTCGTATCCGGCCTTCCCGATTGCCGCGATCAGATCGGCAGACTTAGCCGATCCGTGAACCGTGGCACGCTCGGTCGCGAGATTGACGACGGCCTGCGTGACGCCGGGAACTTGCTTCAGCGACCGCTCGACGGTGCCCACGCAGGAAGCGCAGGTCATGCCTTCGATGGACAACTCCACGATGTTGTTCGCATCGGGGTCGGGCGGGACCGTATAGCCCGATCTCTCGATGGCTTCGACAAGCTGGGCGCGCGCGACGTTGGCGTTTGCCGTGACACTGGCGCGTTCCGTCGCCAGATTGACGACGGCCTGCGTAACGCCGGGAACGTCCTTTAATGCGCGTTCGACGCGACCGACGCAGGATGCGCAGGTCATACCTTCGATAGGTAATGTCAGGGTAGTGATATCCGCATTCTGCGGGCGAGCGGTTGAAAGCATTGCCGCCTCCTTGTTGGGGTGAAATCTAAGCTCGCCCAAGGATATGGGGCTTCCAACGATGGGAAGGTCAAGGTGCAAAATACCGAAAAATTCGGGTTGACCTTCCCATCGTTGGAACATGTAATTTCGGGGGATGAGGCGAAACCCCTATTATTCCGGCCCGATCAGCGACCACTTTGACGGTCGTCGTTTTTTCAATCCAGGAAGCGATACCGTTGACAAAAGTTTTCGGGATATCCTGCATTGGCGAAGAACATCAGTGCCGGCAGGGTGGCCGAGCAGAGTGGAAATCGCGCCTGTGGTGCCGGACCGCCATGTCAGCGGTGCCCGGATCACAATTATCGGTCATGCCACTGTGCTCATTCAGATATGCGGCGTGAACATTGTCACCGACCCGCTCTGGTCGGAGAGGGCAAGCCCGATTGGCTTCGTCGGCCCCAAGCGGGTGTCACCGCCAGCAGTCGCTTTCGACGACCTTCCCAAGATTGATGTCGTGTTGCTCAGCCATAACCACTACGATCATCTGGATAAGGCCACGTTGCGCAAATTGGTCGCGCGCGACCAGCCGCTCATCATCACCCCTCTAGGCAACGATACCATCGTCGCCGCTGCCGCTCCCTTTGCAAATATCAGGGCGGGCGACTGGTGGGACCGGCACCGTGTGTCCGAGGATGTTGAAGTGACTTTGGTCCCGGCGCATCACTGGTCTGCCCGCGGGCTACGCGACCGACGCATGGCGCTATGGTGTGGTTTTGCAATCCGGGCGAAGGAGCGCCTGATCTATTTCGCTGGCGACACGGCTTATGGCGATGGCCGTATTTTTCGGTCAATCCGGCAGAACCTGGGAAGTCCCGATGTGGCCTTGCTTCCAATCGGGGCATACGCTCCGCGCTGGTTCATGAGATCCTATCATACGGACCCAGACGAGGCGGTGACTATCATGCAGGATTTGGGGGCCTCGCAGGCAATCGGCATTCACTGGGGCGTTTTTCGCCTCAGTGACGAGGGCCGGGATGCTCCCCGCATCGCGCTTGAGGAAGCACTCGTTTCAAGAAAGGGACCTGGCAGTCGGTTCCTGCCGGCTGAGCCAGGATATGTCTGGCATTTGGAGGGTTGAAGGTCGCGGTGCGTTTTTCCGATCGAGGGTCTTGACCTTACCATCGTTGGAACGATTAGCTTGCAGGGCATGAGACAAAAATGAAGGAGATTCTCATGCAGCTTCACATCAAAGACATGGCCTGCGGCGGCTGCGCGCGCTCGGTCAAAGCCGCCATCCTGTCCGTGGATGCCAACGCCCAGATCGAAACCGATCCGCCAAACCGCACCGTCAACATCACCACGACCGCCTCAAACGACGCCGTTCGCAAGGTGCTCTCAGAGGCAGGCTTTCCCGCCACGGACAAGTGATCGGCACCCGGATAAAGCAACTCGCACCAATTCTAGTGCGACGGCTACAGCGGCCAGCCTAGCGATAGCGCAAGCTCGTTGCAGACAAGCGACATATCGCAGTCTGGCCATGGCAGCACCATAGTAGCGAGCCGAGAAGCGACGGATGGCATAATCCGCAGAATCGACAAAGCGTTTAGGTCACTGATGATCAATCATTGCCTGATCAAGCACTTCAACATGCTCGGCCTCGCCATGGTGAGCCAAGTGCCTGATAGCGCCGGTTCGACAAGCTGCTCGTCGGCGGCGAGGTGCGCTTTCGTGTCGAGTGAGAAGGCGAGGTTTCTCGCCGGGAGATCGCGCCCATTTGCCTGAGGCCCGCAACGCCCACGACCGCTCATCCAATTACACTAACCAAAAAGGAATAATATGCTTCCCATCACTTCTACCGTCGCCGCGCTGGCTGCCGTCGGTCTCATAGCACTGAGCGTTCCGGTGTCTCTGCGCCGCATGCAGGTGAAACAGGCCATTGGCATGGGAGACGACCCCGGCCTGCTGCGCCGGATTCGCGCTCAGGGAAATTTCATCGAATACGTCCCCGTAGCGCTCATCCTGCTCGCGCTCGCCGAATTGCGCGGGGCGCCGCAGATTTTTGTCTTCGCAATCGCCGGGTCGCTGGTAATCGGGCGCACCGCCCATGCCATCGGGATGATGGGCGGAGTGAAGCCTCTGCGCCGCATGGGCATGATGGCAACATTCATCTCGCTGCTTGCAGGTGTGGCCGCGCAGTTCGTTTGAATCATCTGCTGACTTCCCGACATTTTTCCCGACGACATCAGTATCCATCATCCACTAACCGGAGAAATCATCATGATGACCCTTTCCTTCCCGCAGAAAAGTGAACGGACTCTGCCATGAACAAACTCACGCCGATATTTATTGTTGGCGCTATTGCCATAGCGACCGGCCTGGCGTTCGCGCAGAACCAACTGGAGACAACCGAGCCAGTACAAACAGGGCATGGTGCTCATACGACTGCGGCCCCAGCCTCAAGCGCGGATACGCCATCGACAGTGGCTTTCCGTCAGGCCAATGAGCGTATGCACTCTGACATGGCCATCGACTTCACTGGGGATCCAGATGTCGATTTCATGCGCGCTATGATCCCGCACCATCAAGGTGCGATCGATATGGCGCGCGTTGCTCTCGAACATGGCAGCGATCCCGAAGTCCGGTCTCTCGCCGAGGAAATCGTTAAAGCGCAGGAAGGCGAAATCGCCCTCATGCGAAATTGGCTCTCGTCGCACGGCAAGTAGAGGTCAGATGAGGCGCCGCTAGCCGGTTAAAGTGATCTGCAAACCTGCTGCAGTGACTTTCGTCGCGATGAGGAGCCCACATTAAGGTCTTACGTGTTGCTGCGGAGAGATGAGCGCATGGTTCATGCGCTCATACGGTCCGTGTCATTTCGAGGGTAGAGCCTCGATCGCGTCAAATACGCGCGCAGTGTAGGTCAGTGCCGCGCCTGCGTTGAGGGCAATGGCCACGCCAAGCGCCTCTGCAATCTCGCCGTGGGTAGCACCCAACTCAACGGCCTTTTTGCTATGGACGGCGATGCAGCCATCACAGCGTGTGGTGACCGCAACGGCCAAGGCGATGAGCTCGTGCACTTTCGGTTCGAGATTGCCGGTCTTGGAAGCACTGCCCTCTATGGTGTTGAGGCCGCGCAAGACGTCAGGGCTCTGCTTGCTGAAGTCACCAACTCGGCCGATCAGCACGTCGCGATAAGCATTCCAATCCTGCATATTTCTCATTTTCCCCTTCTTACTGGCGTCCGGCGGTGACGCCGCCATCGACGGGAAGGATTGCTCCGGTGATCCACGAGGCCTGTTCGGACGCGAGGAAAAGGATCGCTTCGGCAACATCACGCGGCTGGCCGTTGCGACCAAGAGGATGGAACGCGTCGAAGGTCGGGAGCACTTCCTTGACCTGCTCGTCAGACATGAAGGTGTTGTACACCGGGGTTTCGACCACAGCGGGCGCCACCGCATTGATGCGGATTTTGAAGGGAGCGAGTTCGATCGCGAGGTTACGAACCATCGCATGGACGCCTGCATTCGCAGCCGAGTAAGCGGCCGACGGGGTGGCACCGATCGCCTGGATCGCCCACATCGAGCCGGTCTGAACGATCGCGCCGCCCGTATCCTTCATCGCCTTGGCGGCAGCCTGTGCCGTGAAGAACTTGCCCTTGAGGATCGTATCCAGATACCAGTCGTAGTCCGCCTCAGTCAGCTCAATAAACGGCTTTGGATTGAAAACACCGGCGTTGTTGACGAGGACATCGAGCTTACCGAAGCTTGAAACGGCCGTGTTGACGAGTGCGGCTCCAGTCTCCGGCTTGGCGATATCGCCTGCGGAAACGACCACGTTTTTGCCGCTTGGATCGATTTCTTTCGCAGCTGTCTCAAGCTTCGTCAGGTCCCTGCCGTTGATGGCGACTTTCGCGCCCTCGGCGATGAACCGCGCTGCAGTTTCTTTACCGATGCCAGAACCGCCGCCGGTGATTGCTACAACCTTGCCTTCAAATCGCATGACTTTCTCCTTTTCTCTATCTATCGATAGATAGACAGCAACTGCATAGCGCTTGCTTTCCAATTTTGCAACCTCTATCTATCGCTAGATAGATGGGAATCTGAAATGAACGATACAGCAGGCGCAATTATGGATGCGGCCGAGGAGAGGATTCGGCAGGCTGGCTACAGCGGATTCAGCTTCCGCGAGGTAGCCGCTGATATTGGTGTGAAGAGCTCCAGCGTCCATTATCACTTCCCCACCAAGGAGAAACTCGCTGCGGCAGTTGCACGGCGTTATACGGACCGTTTCGTGGAAGCGGTGGATCGCCAATTGGACGCCGGTGACGGCATTGTCAAAGCGTGGCGGGAGGTCTTCCGTGACGCGTTGTACCGCGATGGACGGATGTGTCTTTGCGGCGCTCTGGGAGCAACGTCTCACGACCTTGCCACAGAAGTCCGAGACGAAGTGAAGCGTTTTTTCCTTCTCGGGATCGAACGGTTGATGCAGGGCGGCTTGACCAAAGATGCTGCGGTACAAGTCCTCGCCACGCTTGAAGGTGCGATGCTTGCTGCAAACGTGCTGGAAGATCGCACTATGTTCGAAGCTGGCACGGCGGCGATGGCGTAACAATTCGCGGCCGCAGGCGCTTCAGATTTGTGCCGCTTCATCAAACAGCCAACGACGAAATGCCTCGGACTTGGAAAGCGATGAGCATTCCGGACGATAGACGACGTAATAAGCTAGTGCAGAATTGACGCTGACGTCCGGGAAAAGGCGTAGCAGCCGGCCCGCGGCAACGTCGTCGCGCGCCATGATGCTGCGAGCAAGCGCAATGCCTTGTCCATCGATCGCTGCCTGAAGCACCGCGGCCGAGTTGTTGATCCTCATTCCGCGTTGGGTCGCGACTTCGGATCCAGCGTTTCGCAACCACATATCCCATGTCATGAAGCCCGTGCTTGCCTCGACGGACAGGTCATGGATCAAATTATGATGGGTCAGCTCAGCGGGTGCTGTGAGAGCGAGTTTCGCGTGCAGTGCAGGCGAGCAAACCGGAAAGATCTCTTCATCCATAAGCTTTTCAGCCGTAAGGCCTGGCCAGTTTCCCGTCCCGTAGCGTACGCCGACATCAATGCCATTTGCCACATAGTCGACGAGCTTGAGGCTGGTTTCCAGGCGTAGATCGACATCCGGGCATTCGGCTTGAAAGCGATCGATGCGGGGAAGCAGCCACTTAGCCGCGAACGCCGGACTCACGGTCACCGTCAGCACGCCGCTCGTCGTGGTCTCCTTCAGCCTTTCAAGTCCAAGTGTCAGGCGGTCAAGCCCCGCACGGATGTCCGGAAGTGCTCGATCGGCCGCTTCTGTGGGAATGAGCCGCGACTTTCCCGAAAGGCTGCGATGGAAGAGCGGTACGCCGAGCCACTCCTCGAGTCCGCGAACGAGCTGGCCGACAGCTGCGGCGGACACATTCAGCTCGCCAGCCGCTTCCGAGAAGCTGCCGTGCCGGGCGCTCGCTTCAAAAGCCCGCAGCGCATTGAGATGGGTCGGCGCCTTCATTGTCTTTAAGATATTCCTCTTGGCCTTGTACAGGTGGCTTCCTTCTTAACCGCAAGCCGAGCGGCCTTCCACTCGGGATGGCCGCCCTCCAGCTCCGGGCCTTCAATCTTCTTGCGCGAAGCGCCGCCACAGTATCGAACGCGAACACGCTGTAACGGCGTGGCGGGACCGTCGCTAAGCGTTCTCGTCTGCGCGCTGTTGGCTAGCGTCGAGGCGCGGCGTTTTCAGCGCTCCCGTCAAGGCTATCATTGCCATCGCGAGCGGAACGAAGGACAGCCAGAGAACCGCGCTCCATCCATATGAAGTGAGGAGACCGCCGGAAAGGAAGGAGCCGAAGGCCATCGTTCCAAAAACGACGAAATCGTTCAGCGACTGCACGCGCGCCTTTTCCTCAGGTCGATGGCATTCCAGCACCATTGCTGATGCGCCGACGAACCCGAAGTTCCAGCCGATGCCAAGCAGGATCAGCGTGAGCCAGAAATGCGCTACATCGACCCCAAGCAGGCCGACAGCTGCGGATGCGCCGGTGAGCGCCAGGCCGACCATCACGACGGAGTTCGCTCCGAACCGCGTGATTAACCGCCCTGTGAAAAAGCTTGGGGCGTACATGGCGATCACGTGCCACTGTAGACCAAGATTGGACGATTCCTGCGACAGGCCGCACATCTGCATGGCCAGCGGCGCGGCTGTCATCAGAAAGTTCATAAGCAAATATGAGACGACGCCGCAGATCACGGCGATAATGAAGCGCGGCTGTCGAGCGATGAAACCAAGGGGCCGCCCGCCGGCAACCTCCGTTGCAGTCGGTGTCGGAAGGCGCACGCCGAGCAAGACGAGGGCCGATAGGGCGGCGACTGCGGCTTGCGCAACGAATGTTGCCGCGAACATGTGAGGCATCCAGATGTACATTGTGTAGGTGACAAGCTGCGGGCCGATCACGCCTGCGAAAACACCACCCGCCATCACAAAAGAAAGCGCTCGGGGACGCTTCTCCGCCGGCACGCAGTCAGCGGCCGCGAAGCGGAATGACAGTACGACGGCGGCATAGGCGCCGCCGAAAAAGGTGGCCACACTGAAAAGCCAGAACGAAGCCAATACGATGGCCAAAGCCGCGATCAATCCTGACAGGATCCCGGATGCCGTCCCGATCAGAAAAGCGGCTCGGCGTCCATATCGTTGCGCGATCATCCCGGACGGCAAAGTGCAAGCCGCCATACCGACGACGAAGATCGAAATAGGCAGTGTCGCTAACGCCGGACTGGGGGCGAGCATGTTCCCAACGATTGCGCCGGTCGCATACAGGACGGTTGAATTTGCCCCAGCAAGCGCCTGTGCGATGGTCAACCGCGCGACGTTTCCGCGAGCATAATCGTATTGCGATGGAGATGATGGCTCGAGCGATGCGCTCGCAGTACTTTGCGACATTGAACTTCAACCATATGCGGAGAGGTTAGGCGCGCGAGCGCGGTTGGTCATAGAAGGAGCCGAACACGGGGACTTGACGATCAGTGACAATCGGTCACGAGCCGCACCCTAATTCCTGATCGACGCTGGTTCAGACCTGGGCGGCCAAAGTCAGCGCCCATCGATTGATGTCCGCATCGGACAGATTCCTTCATTCCGGAATTTACCTCTTTTCCTTTTGGCTGTATCTCTACAATCAGACAATCAATGTCGAATATCTGCCAAAGGACATTGAGCATGAATTGGACATCGATAGCCACCCCGCAAAACCTCGCGCCGCCAGAGCCGGTTACCGTGCGTGCGCAGACGATCCCGCCGCGTCATTACTTCCCGCGGCACTCCCATCCTTGGAACCAGTTGGTGTACGCGATCTCGGGCGTGCTGACGGTCGTCACCGACGCGGAATCCTTCGCTATCACCCCGGACCACGCCGTGTGGCTGCCCACCGGCCTCGCGCACCACGTCGGATCCGTTCTGGGAGCCGAATTTCGTAGCCTATGGATCGCGGAAGAGGCTGCCGAAATCCTGCCACGAACGTTTTCCGTGTTCAGCGTGTCCCCTCTACTGCAGGCGCTGATCGTTGAAGCCGCCGCGATCGAGGGGAAAGCTGATCAAGATGGCTATGCCGACCGTGTCACCTCTCTGATCCTTGACCAGCTACAGCGGGCTCGCAGCGTAGCCGCGGCGCTGCCCTGGCCTCCGGATCCCGTCCTGATGAAACTATGCGAAGAGCTTTACCTCAACCCATCCGATCGGCGCGGCCCGGAAGAACTAGCGGACACCATTAAGGTGTCACCCCGAACGCTGGCGCGACGCTTTGAAGCGAACCTAGGCATGAGCCTGCGCTCGTGGCGACGGCGTTTACGGCTGTTCCGGTCGATCGAATTGCTTGGCGGAGGCCTTGGCGTGACGCAGGTGGCGATGGAACTTGGCTACAGCTCGACCTCTGCCTTTGTCTATGCGTTTCGAACCCAGATGGGTTGCAGCCCGCAGGCTTACATGCGCAGGCGGAAACCTGAGTAGATGGGGGAATCCGTTCAGTCTTGTCTTCTCCGCTGGCGTCCACTCTAATCCGCGCCGCTTCCCGTCAAAGCTCAGCCTGAGCGACCACGCGCTGCGAATGGTGGCGCGACGTCTTGCTGGGTGCCGATCGCGTGAGCTGCCGGTATCGGCAAGGAATCGTGCATTGCTTTTTCAGCGACCAAATCGATCAGCGCGGACATGCCGGCATGGCCCGCGCCTTCCTCGATCAGACTGTCGTGCTCCTGAAGATAGCGAATTTCCCAATGCGCGAAGGAGCGGATCAGCAGGTCGGCGGTGTAGAGGTGATCGGCGTTCGGCGGACCTCCTGTTCTGTATCGGAGCTGCTCAGTCCGGTATCCCTGCATGATTAGCAGCCCGCCAGGCTTCAGGCAGGTATGAAACCCTGCGAACATCTTCTTCCGCAGCTCCGGCGGGGCGAATTGCACGAAGATCGCGACGACGACGTCGAAGGTTTCGGGTTCCCACTCCCATTCGGCAAGATCGGCTTGAACCGTCTCCAAGTTGACGCCGCGGTCATGCGCAAGCGCGCGCGCCTTTGCCAGCCCAACCGTTGAGGAATCAACCGAAACGACGTCAAGTCCGCGTTCGGCCAGCCAGACACCGTTTCGGCCCTCACCGTCGGCGACGGCCAGCGCCTTCATTCCGATCTTTAACCTGAAGGCTTGCGAAGCAAGAAAGACATTCGGCTCCGTGCCGAATAAATAGTCTTCCCGATTGAACCTGTTGTCCCAGCTATTCTTCATGATGCGGCGTTCCATCGCTTCGGCGGGCCTGCGGGTCATTGCGTTTCAAACCACAATTTAACTTCGCGAGCATGTTTATATGACGACGACTTTCGATCCCGCCGGCACCCGACGATAGAGATCGATGACGTCCTGGTTCATCATCCGGATGCAGCCGGAGGAGACGGCGTGCCCAATGCTCTGTGGCTCGTTGGTGCCGTGGATGCGGAACAATGTGTCCTTGCCGTCCTTAAAAAGATAGAGCGCGCGCGCGCCGAGCGGATTCTGTGGGCCGCCATCCATACCCTTGGCCCACTTTGCATAATGTTCTGGCTGTCGCTTGATCATGTCGGGGGTAGGGGTCCAGCGAGGCCATTCCTGCTTCCAGGCCACATTCGCCGTGCCAGCAAACTCGAGGCCCTCCCGGCCGACCCCAACACCATATCGGATAGCTTTGCCTCCGCCCTGCACCAGATAGATGAAGCGGTTCTTGGTATCGACAACGATCGTGCCCGCGGGTTGGGACGTGCGATACTCAACCTGTTGTCGCAGGTTTTTCGGATCGACCTGAGAGACATCGACGGCTGCGACGGGGAATTTTTCGTCCGGTTGAGCAACGTAGCTTGCGGTTTCCACAGCGCGGGACTGTTCAAGCGGCTTGGTGACGGCGGTGGTTGCTGTCGTTGTCGCGGTACAGCCGGCAACTGCCATACTGAGCAAGAGAGAAAGGAGTATTGGGCTTCTATTCTTTGTAGGCATTACGTACTCGTTGTTGGCTCAGGCTGGCAGTCCAGCAAATTGATCGAACGTTGATGGAAGGATGACTGGCAAGGTGCCGAGGACCCAAGTCAGGACGGGCCGGCGAGTTTTTCGATATTGGCGGTGAGAGCTTCGCGCGAGATTTCACCCATATGCAGGGATGCGAGCGTTCCATCGGCTCTGAGGAAGAGGGTGATAGGAAGTCCCATCGCGCCGTAATGTCGGGTGATCTGCATCGATTGGTCGAGTAGGACGCGATCAAGTTTCAGACCTTCGGACGTCAGATAGGACCGGATTTTTTCCGTCCCTTCACCCTGATTGACAAACAGGAAGGAGACATCGTCGCGGCTCGCTGCCACTTCAGCCAGCAATGGCATCTCCCTCCGGCACGGTGGGCACCAGGTTGCCCAGAGGTTGACGACGGCGGGTTTGCCGATAACGTCGCTGACGGCGATGGGCGGGCCGTCCATCTGCTGCAGGGCAATCGTCGGTGCGGGCTGCCCCAGGGGCGCCCTCGTCAGCTCTGCGACCCCGATCCAGATGACCACCGCGAGGCCGAGTGCGGCCGATGCGCCGAGACCAGCTCTCAACGATCGGATAAAGAGTGCGCTGACGATCACGACCCCGATCAGACCTGCTACCGGCTGGAAACCGCCTTGCCAGAATGCAATCACCCGCCATGGCTCGTCTAGGAAGCTCTGCCAATGTAGCGCGACATGACCGAGCCTTGCTGCGACCAACCCGCCGATCAACGCCCATGTCGACCATCGACCGATCACAGGGTCGATTCTGCGAGACAGGATCGATGTCACGATGGTGAAGGCGAATATCCCGAGTAGAGCCGCGAACTGGTCCGTGGCAAAAACGAACGGGCCGATGCTGACGGCGTTCATCGCGCGATCCCCGTCTTTTCGACGGAAGCTCGCAGGGTCGTCTTGGTGACGTCGCCGACCAGTCGGGTTCCCGCTGTCTCGCGTCCTTGTTTGTCGACAAAAATCATCGTCGGCGGTCCGACGACCTGCAGGCTCCGCATGATCTGCTGCTGCGCTGGCGTGTTGCCGGAAACGTCGAGCTTGATGAGATTGAAGCGGTTAAGGTCGGCCTGAACTGCCGGGTCGGGGAAGACGCTGCGGTCGATGACAGCGCAGGTGACGCACCAGTCAGCGGTGACGTAGAGAAGGCTTGGCTTGGCGTCGCTGGCCGCGATCTGCGTCTGGAGCTCCGCCGAGGTGCCGGCCGTACGGAAAGACAATTCCTCACCCGCACCGCTGCCTCCCCGTTGCGCAACGAGGTTGCCGAGCGGCCGGAGGGGATCATTGCCGCCACTTGCAGCGCCGAGACCAAGGGCGATACCGTAGAGTGCTGCCGCCAGCCCGGCGGCTTTTGCGGTCCGGCGCCGGCCGCCGGCGTCGGGACCGAGCGTGTCGAACGCCCCGAGCCAGACGGCCAGCCCTATCGCGAAGAGCGCCCAAAGCGCGAGACCGGCCTCCGCCGGGATGATGCGGGAGACCATCCAGATGGCGGTCGCCACAAAAACGAAACCGAACGCCTGTCGCACCGCCGTCATCCATCCCCCCGCCTTTGGAAGGGCTTTCGGACCGAGCGTACCGAAGGCAATCAGCGGAATGCCCTTGCCGAGGCCGAGTGCGAATAACGACGCTGCGCCAAGAGCGACGTCGCCTGTCTGGGCAATATAGATCAGCGCGCCCGCGAGCGGTGCGGTGACGCAAGGCCCTACGATAAGCGCCGATGTGAAGCCGAGCAGGCCGGCGGACGCGATCGAGCCGCGATTACCGCTGCCAAGGCCACCGATTGCGTTGACCCAGGACGAGGGGAGTTGCAACTCGAAGAGGCCGAACATGGAGAGCGCCAGAATAATGAAGAGCGCCGAGACCGCGCCGATAGCGATGGGCGACTGCAACGCCATCTGAAGGTTTTGGCCGGACCAGGCAGCGACCACGCCTAGCAGGCCGAATGCTGTCGCCATGGCGAGCACATAAGCGACAGAAAGCGTGAAGCCCCGAAGCGGCGTTACTGCCTCGCCCTGTCGAGCGATGGCACCGGCCAGGATCGGATACATGGGAAACACACACGGTGTGAAAGCAAGTAGCGCACCGAACAGCATAAAGCTGCCCAATACCATCAGGACACCGCCGTCCTTCAGAAGAGATCCAATCATGCCGCCATTGTCAGCTGCGATCGCGATGCCGCTTGCCGGCGCCGTCGAGACTGGAGCTGTCCAGTCATTGGCGAGGGTGGCAGGATCATGCTGATCGGGATCGGTAATGGCGAGTGTCGTCACGTCGACATGCCGGACCATCGGCGGATAACAGATGCCGTCGTCCTGGCAGCCCTGATAGTGAACTTCGAGGGGGCTCGAGGTATAGGCGTTCCCAGGAACCACGGCGGCAACGTGATCGTGAAAGACGGTGGACTGGCCAAATGTCGGATCGTCCTTGCTCTGCCCATTGCCCTGAAGATCGCCAACCGCAATGTCGGCGTCGCCCCGCTTCACGCCTATCTTGTCCTCGTAGAGGTAGTAGCCGGGCGCGATCTTCCACTGAAGCTTTACGCTCGCGTCATCCTGGCGGGTGACGGAGAGCTGAAACGCCTGATCGACGGGCAGCGGCATCGCTCCGGTCGACGTCACTTGCGCAGAAGCGGGAGCCGTCGAGATCGCCACCAGGGCAGTCATCACGACAGCGACAAAAAGGGTCCAGACAGTTCTTGCAAGCAACGACACACTCCCGCTTCAGGTGGCTACGCAGGGAGAGGTCCGACTGGCAGCTTAAGGCAGACTTAAGGGGTGCTTGGCTTCACCAAATGGCGAAAAAGCTTTAACCCCGGCCGTTAGAGGGGTCCGAAGACCGCTTCAAGCCCAGCCCCACGGGGCACACCCGATTGCAGGGTAAGTGCGCCGTCGCTACCTTGAGCCACCAGCCCTGGCGTGCCGCTGAAACCCAGTCGCCTCATCAGTTCAACATTGCTGTTGAGCTTGGCGCTCGTCTCGGCGGGAATGGTCTTGAGAGGCGCAATGCCCCCTTTATCGTGATCCCGTTCATTTTGAGTGAGAGCAGCCTGTGGGTCGGATGCTTCGAGGATCGCCGCGGCCTTGCCGGGTGAATCCTCTCGGATGACACCCACCATGACGTGACGAATCTGCACCTTTCCGGCGTCTACCCACGGGCGCGCGGAGCGCCATAGCTCATTGCAATAGGGGCAATTCGCGTCTGTGAACGCATAAACAATGCGGCCCGCTTTCGGATCTCCATCCTGCACCCAGGCCGCCGCTTGAAGCGCTGCCCAAGATTCCCGCTCCATCGGTTCGCTCACGACGCGCTTCAATTCCGCGTCGGCAACGGAGACGCCCTGGGCATCGATCAGAGTGCCGATCAATGCGTATTTTGCATCTGGCATGATGTAAACGGCGAGTGGCTGAGTGCCCGCGCTAGCAGCAAATGCCGCGAGCCCACCCGGCACATTCAGGGGGCCATGAACGGTGACGCCTTGGTTCTTAAGCGATTGCAAGATCGCTTCGTTTCCGGAGGATCCGTTGCTGGATTGCGGGCCAGCATTATCATTGCAACCAGCAAGCGTCACTGCGAAGGCGGCTGCGAGCAAAGCCATTTTCATTTCAGTCACCAATCAGAATATCTTGAACCGTAAACGCTCACGTCACTTGCGGTGCAAGCTTAAGGCAGGATTAAGAGATCTGACGCCGACCGTGATCTGACCGCCTGTGATGACTTTCCGACCGTTGGAATCCTTGGGCCGACCAGTTGCACGCCGCACCAACTCGCAGCGCATCACATACGCCTACCCGGTCGCAGCGACTGTTCCGCCGGCTGCTCTGGCACGAATTGCTTTCGCTTAGCCAGACTTCGACATAGAACTGGGCGCATCCGAATCGCGACGGCCGGGTGAGCTGACGTCGCGTCGGCAGTAACGAGATCGCAGAGCTATTGGCTGGGGCCAAGCTGGTCGAAGGCTTCGAGCGCTTGGGCCGCATACATCACCGACGGGCCGGCGCCCATGTAGATCGCCATGGCAAGCGCTTCGGCGACCTGTTCACGGCTGGCGCCTTTCTTGAGAGCACCTTCGGCATGATAGGCGATGCAGGGCTGGCACCGGGTTGCCACTCCCAGAGCGAGCGCGATCAATTCCTTGGTCATGCCGTCAAGAGCATCACCGCTATGGGCGGCACGAGACAATTCGGAAAACGACTTCATCGTATCCGGTGCGCTTTGGCGAAGCTCCTTTACCCCACCATTCATATTCTCGATCAGTTTTTTCCAGTCTTCGATCATGTTTTCTCTTCCATGGTTCGTGTCGCACTCTCCGAGCGTCAAGCGGCCAAGCCCCCGGCGCTGCGATAAAGGACGTAGGCGGCAACAGCGAAGATAAGCCCCGCAAAAAGCCGGTTGAGTGTGTCTTTGCCGGACGCCAGACGGTTGGCGAGCATCATGCCAATGACGCCGCCAATGATGCCACCGACGATGAATTCGAATGCGATGGGCCAGTCGACAAGCCCCGAGATGGCATAGTTGAGCGCGGTTGCGAGCCCAAAGCTGCCAACGGCAAGAAGCGATGAGCCGATGGCATTGATCATTGGCATCCCGGTGGCAAGCATCAAGCCCGGCACGATAAGGAAGCCGCCGCCGATCCCGAAGAAGCCGGAAGCCATGCCAGCGACAAAGGCGATAGCAGCGGTAGTGAGGCAGGTGCGCAGATCGACAGGCTTTTCGGGAGATGCGATCTTGGGCCTCGGCCGCAGCATAACCGCACCGACGACGATCATGAGGAGGCCAAATAAAAACAGCAGCCGCTCACCGTCGACCAGTTTGCCAAGTGTCGATCCGGCAAGCGCGCCGACCGTGCCGACCCCGGCAAAGATAACAGCGCAACGCCAGCGGACATTGCCGCTCTTAGCGTGGCCAATCAGATTGGCGAATGCGTTAACGGAAACGGCAAGCGCGCTCGTACCGATTGCGATATGCGGTTGCGTCACGCCAACGACATAGAGGAGAAGCGGCGTCGCGAGGATTGAGCCGCCGCCGCCGACCAGTCCAAGAGAGAACCCGACAAGGCCGCCCGAGGCGAGCGCAGGGCCAAGGTTGGCGAACATTTCTCACCCCTTTCCTGCCATGAAGCGATCATGCACAAGCATTCCGGCGAGCATGGCGACGGCAAAGATCACTGGCGCGATCATTCCAAGCGAAAGCGCGGTGATTGCAGGGCCAGGGCAGAAGCCAGCCAGTCCCCAACCCACACCGAAGATGGCCGAGCCAATGATGAGTGGGCCGTCAATGCGGGTTTTGGTCGGCAGATGGAGTTGATCATCGAACATGGGCTTATTGCGTGCGAAGGCCAGCCTGTAACCGACGAAGGAAACAATAAGGCCGGCACCAAGAACGAAGGCGAGGCTAGGGTCCCACGCACCACTGATGTCGAGAAAGCCTTGGACTTTCGCCGGATTGAGCATGCCGGAGATTGCCAGCCCCAAGCCGAAAAGAAGCCCGGCCGTAAGAGATGACAGCGTGTGCAGCAGCCTGTTCATAGCCAGCCTCCAGCCCGCATCGCCAACACGGTAAGAACACCCGCGACGAGAAACGTCGCTACTGCCGCGAAGGATCTTGGAGACAAACGGGCAAGACCCGAAATGCCGTGGCCCGAGGTGCAGCCCGAACCCATGCGCGTGCCGAAACCGACGAGAAGTCCCGCAACGAGCAGCAGCGGCCATCCGGCAGATATTTGCACTTGCGGACTAGCGCCGTAGATCGCGAAATAGATCATGGGGGCAAGAAGAAGTCCCGCGACGAACGCTGCGTCGTGAAGGAAGCGGCCACTGCGCTTACCCAGGATACCGGCGACGATGCCGCTGATCCCCGCTATCCGGCCGTTAAGAAGCATGAGGAGGCTGGCAGATAAGCCAATGAGTGCGCCGCCGGCGAGAGCAGAATAATAGGCTTCCATCACCAAGCCGCCCCCTCAAGCGCATCGAGTGGAATCTTGAGATACCTTCGGCCATTGCTTTCCGGCTCTGGGAGTCGGCCGCCGTTAATATTTACCTGAAGGGCATGCAAGATGAGCTTGGGCATTGGCAGCGTGGCATCGCGGGCTTCCCGCAAAGCTACAAAGCTCTCCTCGGTCTGCCCGGCGA
Source organism: Aquamicrobium sp. NLF2-7 (assembly GCF_022359935.1). NCBI lineage: Bacteria > Pseudomonadati > Pseudomonadota > Alphaproteobacteria > Hyphomicrobiales > Phyllobacteriaceae > Aquamicrobium > Aquamicrobium sp. NLF2-7. Next base: position 55,274 of record NZ_JAKSED010000011.1, read on the forward strand.
TGTGGGGGTTGGAGTGCTTCTGCACAGCGACCGTGCTCTCCCACAAAGCCTTGCGCCCGCCAGGCTGGTAGTCGTGGCCGGTGAAGATCCGCGTCTGGTCCGGCAAGGCAAGAATGTCCTGAATGGATTTCCACAGCACCCTGGCACTGCCGCCGGGGAAGTCTGCGCGCGCGGTCCCGGAATCCGGTACAAACAGCGTGTCGTGAACGAAGGCGGCTTCGCCGATCACATAGGTTATGGAGGCGAGGGTGTGTCCGGGCGAGAACATCACGCGGGCGTCGATCGTCCCGACCTTGAAGGTGTCCCCTTCGTTGAAAAGCCGGTCCCACTGGCTGCCGTCCGCAGGAAAATCCGGCCAGTTGTAAATGTCTTTCCAAAGTGCCTGAACATCGACGACATGCGCGCCGATCGCGGTCGGTGCGCCCGTTTTCTCTTTCAAATACCGCGCGGCGGAGAAATGGTCTGCGTGCGGGTGGGTGTCGAGAATCCATTCGACCGTCAGGCCTTCATCGGTGACATAGCCGAGGATCTCGTCGGCATGCTCGGTTTTCGTCGTGGCTGATTTTTCGTCATAGTCGAGGACCGGATCAATGATGGCGCAGCGCTTCGTCGTTGGGTCGCTCACAACATATTGGATGCTGCCGGTGCGCGAGTCGTAGAACCCTTTCACATCGGGCTTGCCGGTCCGGCGGTGCGTGGCAAGCCAAGCCCGCGAGGCGTCAGGCGCGATGCCGATGTTACTTGCGACGGCAACCAACTTGTCGTCACTGAAGCCCTGCACATCCACGTCGCCGGCCAGCACCCACATGTAAAAGGAACGAGCCCCGGAGCGGCAATGTGCGAGTACCGGCCCGTCAGATGCGACGATGGCTTCGGCGAACCGACGAACGTCGCTGTCCGTCATCGAGCTGCTGGTGACAGGTATGAAGACGTAATCGAGACCGGCGGCTTTAGCTGCCGCCGCTTCCGCATCCGTTCCAGGCTGTGAAGCTTCTTCCCCATCAGGCCGGTTGTTGATGACGGTTTTGAACCCGAGCCGGCTCAGCTCCTGGAAATCGTCGGGCTGCAGCTGCGCTGCGACGGAAAGCTTCTGGGTGACCGGGATAGGTTTCATGCGGCAGCTCCTTGACGAACCTCAATAACGATTACATAGTTACATATAATCAGATATGAAGCTATGCAAGTGGGAGAGAATAATGGACGTCGCGTCACAACCAAGCCTTGCCAGAGCACCTGTGCTGAAACACCGGATCGTCATTGTCGGTGGAGGAGCCGCAGGCATCACCGCTGCGGCCGAATTCCTGCGCCGCGATGCAAGCTTGGACGTGGCGATCGTTGAACCTTCGGAAACCCATTCCTACCAGCCGGGGTGGACGCTTGTTGGCGCGGGCGTATTCACGCGACGGCAGACGGAGCGCGCCGAGCGATCGCTGGTTCCCCATGGTGTGACTTGGCTGAAGGCCGAAGTCAGCGCCTTCGATCCGGACAACAATATTGTCAGACTGAGCGACGGTCGCGCGCTCGAATACGAGTACCTCGTGGCCTGCCCGGGGTTGAAGGTCGGCTGGGACGCGATTCAGGGCCTGAAAGATACGCTCGGAAAAAACGGCGTGTGCAGCAACTACCGGGCCGACACGGCAGAATACACGTGGCGCCTCATCCAGGACTTCAAAGGTGGCACCGCGCTCTTTACCCAGCCGCCAATGCCGATCAAATGCGCCGGAGCGCCCCAGAAGATTATGTACATGATGGCGGATCACTTGCGTCGACGCGGGCGGCTGAGCGGCACGAAGCTTAAATTCTGCCTTGCCGGTGATGCGCTGTTCGGTGTTCCGTTTTTCGTTCCGCCATTGCAGCGGGCGGTCGACGGATATGGCATCGAGGTCGCCTATAAGCACAACCTGATCGCCATCAACGGGCCGGCGAAGTCTGCGCTGTTTTCCGTGACCAACAAAGATGGCGAAGCGCGTGACCTCGAGATGCGTTTCGACATGATCCATGTCGTCCCACCACAGATGGGGCTCGATGTCGTGCGCGACAGTCCACTGGCTAACCCGGCCGGCTGGATCGAGGTCGACCCGGCAACCCTTCAGCACGTCCGCTATCCGAACGTTTTCTCGCTGGGGGATGCGGCCTCGACAACGAACGCCAAGACAGCGGCGGCCGTGCGGCTGCAGGCGCCCGTCGTCGTTGCAAACCTCCTCGCCGCCATGAAGGGCAGCGCTCCGGCCAAAACCTACGATGGCTATGGGTCGTGCCCATTGACCGTGAGCCTGGGCAAGATCGTTCTCGCTGAATTCGCTTACGGCGGGAAGGTGACGCCAAGCTTCCCGCTCGACCCACGGGTTCCACGCCGAAGCATGTGGTACCTCAAGACAAAATTTCTGCCTTGGCTTTATTGGTCTCACATGCTGAGGGGTGGCACGATCGACATCAAGCATCGCGAGCGAGGCTGGTGAGAGCTTGGTCGCCTCACTGCCCCTCCGCCTGCTTTTTGCGCGCATCCGCCACAACCTGTTTGAAACCCTGATAGTCGAGGGTCGAGGTCTGGAACGGGCCTACGAGGTAGGCCGGAGTACCTTGGAAACCGATCGCATCGGCTTGCGCCATGTTGCGCTTGATGATGGCGTCGATGTCTGCGGCCTTCGACTTCATGTCGGCATCGAGGCGTCGCATGTCGATGCCCGCTGCCTGCAAGCCTTGACGCATTTTGTCCTTGGCGACCCCCGATCCCGGGATACCCATCAGTGCGTGGTGAGCGATATCGTATTTGCCTTGATATTTGGCAGCGAGCGCCATCATAGCTCCGTCGATCGAGGTCGGCCGGATGACGGGCCAGTCCTTATAGACCAGCCTAATTTTGCCGTCTTCCTTAACGATGCGGTCAAGATCGGGCGCGGACTTTTTGCAGAATGGGCAGTTGTAGTCGAGGAAAGCGACGATGGTCACGTCACCCTTTGGGTTGCCGGCCGTCGGCGCGGCAGGGTCGTTGAGGATCATCTCCTTGGACACGTCGGCAGACTGCGCAAGAGCTGTCCGATGCATAAGCGGTACCGCGAGGGCAGCGGCACCGAAGGTCATTATGGCGCCGCGGCGCGTGATAGCTGGCATAGGCGATCTCCTTTTCGTTACGAGCCGGACAGGGCATCGCCCCGCCTAGAAACGAGAACCGCGCCCGTCACCTTAAGGCTGGCTTAAGGTCGCGGGTGAATGGCAGATCTTCTGTCGGAGGTAATTAGAGGTGTTATGAGAGTTCTAGTGGTCGAAGACGATGCAGTATTATTGAACGGCTTGCAGGTCGGTCTCGGCCTCGCAGGCTTTACAGTCGACGCTGTTTCGACCTGTGGCGATGCTTCTGCGGCGCTGCATAGCTCAGCTTTCGATGCAGTGGTCCTCGATCTGATGCTTCCCGACGGATCCGGGCTCGACATCCTCGACGAAATGCGGGCGCGCAAGGTAGCAACGCCAGTTTTGCTCCTAACGGCGCGTGACAGCATCCCCGACCGCATTGCCGGTCTTGATGCCGGAGCCGATGACTATCTCGGCAAGCCGTTCGATCTCAACGAAGTGGCCGCACGATTGCGAGCTCTGACACGGCGCGGCAATGGAACTGCCTCAGCTTGCCGTGTTTGGCGCGAGTTGCGGCTCGACCCGGCAATGATGACGGTCTCAAGGTCAGGCGACCCCGTAAAGCTGTCGCGTCGCGAGTTCTCCATCCTGCACGCGCTGATGGACCGGCCCGGACAGATTCTATCCAAGGGCCACCTGGAAGATCGTCTCTATGGCTGGCAAGAGGATGTAGAAAGCAATACGATTGAGGTCCATATCCATAACCTCCGGCAAAAGCTTGGCCCTGCTACCATCGAAACCGTGAGAGGTGTGGGATACAGGCTGGCGGAGGAATCGCCATGACATCGATCCGAAGCCGCTTGTTCCTCATTTTGATGATCACCACAGGCGTCGTGTGGATGTCGGCGATTGCATGGATTTATCTCAGCACTCGAGCGGAGGTCGAACGGGTTCTCGACGCGCGATTGATCGAAGCGGCGCGAATGGTCAGCTCGCTGATCACCAGCCAGGAAATCGACCCATCCCGTGCCGCGCAAATTCCTCCAGTCGTATCGGCTCAACATACGTCCTACGAACGGCAACTTTCCTGCCAGATATGGGCGTTCAACGGAACGCTGGTTGGTCGCTCGGACGCAGCGCCTACGACCCCTCTCACCGAAAGTGGCGATGGATTCTCGGAAACATTGGTCGACGGCGAGATCTGGCGCGTTTATGCGGTTGCGAATGCTGATCTTGGCATGCGTGTGCTCGTCGGCGACAACATGCGCGTTCGCGATCGGTTGGTCGAAGACGTCATCCGGGGGCTTGCGCTCCCCGCGTTGCTGATACTGCCTATCCTGGCCGGCCTGATCTGGCTAAGCGTCAGGCAAGGTCTCGCTCCGATGAGCGCGATGGCCCGGACACTCGAGACGCGTCCGGCATCAGATTTAAGTGCCTTACCCGACATCGATACGCCCAAGGAGATTGTACCCGTCATCCGATCACTGAACGGGCTGTTTGGACGCGTGAGCGCGGCTCGCGAACGAGAACGCGACTTTACCGCCTTCGCGGCGCACGAACTGCGAACGCCGATTGCCGGCCTGAAAACACAGGCGCAGGTAGCGCTAGGAAGTGAAGACCCCGAGATAAGAAGCAACGCTTTGCGGCAAATAGTGATCGGAGTGGATCGGACGTCTCGCCTGGTCAGACAGCTGACCGATCTGACGAATACCGAAAGTGGCGAGATCACAACGACCAAACGCGATGTCAACCTCGGCAGAATCCTCGGGCAATTGGCGGATGACATCGATCAGCATTATTCGGACACCGCCACATTCGAGATGGATCAGGCGCTGGCGAGTATCTGCCTCTCTGTGGATCCCTCATTGTTCACCCTTGCATCGCGAAACCTCTTGGAGAATGCCGCCCTGCATTCGGGTCGGGACGGAGTGGTGCGCTGCTGGGTGCGCAACGGGGCAGACGGATTCGCTATCATCATTGATGACAGCGGACCGGGCATACCGGAGGAGGAGTTACCGAAGGTCCGCGACAGATTCTTCCGGGGCCGAAATAAGACGGTAATGGGCAGTGGTCTTGGTTTGGCGATCGCCGATCTCGCTATAAAGCGGATTGGAGGAGAGGTTTATCTCGCAAATCGTCTCGAGGGCGGACTGAGAGCGGAGATGCGCTTTTCCGATACGGTACAAACCGACTGCTTGGAAAAAGCTTCCCCCCGACAGCGTCAAGAAGATCCTCTCAAATCGATCGCGTGACGACACGACAAGAAGGAAGACGAACGCCGTACCGATCCACAACATGTGATGCTTCGTGGCGACTAATAAGTTTAGGGACGCTGATCAATTGGGTGTCGGCAAGGTTGACCTGATCGACTTCAAGACACGAAAGTGTTCGAGCTGTCGGACATTGTTGAGCTCGGCGAAAGCCGGTTCGAGATAGAAACCATCCCTTTGATCGCCGGCAACCCGCAGCCCGACAGAACCTGGTCTTGCGCTTTCCCGGGCATTTTTTTGGATCGTGCTTATTTTGAATCGTTGGGAAAATATATCAACGCGCGCAGCCCGCCTTCAGATCGATTTGACAGTGTAAGCTGCCCCCCATGAGCCCGGATGATGGACAGGGCGATTGAAAGCCCCAAACCCATTCCACCCGTTTCCCGGTTGCGAGAGCTTTCGAGGCGATAGAGCGGCTCGAAAACGTGCGTGAGTTCCACCGCAGGAATCCCTGGGCCTGTGTCATCAATGGTGATTTCGATCTCCCGTAGCGTCTCACGGATCGCAATCTCCGCGCGGCCGCCGTATTTCACGGCATTATCGATCAGGTTGGTGATTGCTCTTTTGAGCGTGGCCGGATCACATTCGTAGATTATTGGCCGGGAGGCTTCCATGCTGACCGCGAGGCCACCATCGGCCAAATCGTCCGCGATGCTCGCGATCAGGGCTGTGAGATCGGTAGGGCGGCGGGGCGCCTGTTTCGCGCTGCCGCTGGCGAATTCCAGCGTCGCTGCGACCATGTGGTCCAGATCCGCTATGGTCGACAGCATTTTCTCGCGTTCAACTGGATCGTCGACGTTTTCAACTCTTAGCCGCAAGAGCGTCAGCGGCGTACGGAAATCATGGGAGATGGCAGCCAGCATCTTCGTGCGATCCTCTATCATGCCGCGCAAGCGCGCCTGCATGGTGTTGAAGGCGTGGGCGGCCTGCCTGGTCTCAACCGTTCCAGCCTCCGGCATTGGCGGCGCATTTAAGTCCTCGCCCAGCCTCGAAGCGGCCTTGGAAAGGCCTGTCAGTGGTGCCATTACCCGGCGCACGACCCAGATCGTCACCAGAACGGTAATCACCGCCATGATCCCCATCGACACGAGGAAGCGTAGGGAGAAGGCGGCCCCACTTTCCGGCAGGACAGTTGTAAAGGTCAGCCACTGTCCATCCCGCAACGGCATGGCGACCTGCAACTCGCGAAATCCCGCGAACGGACCTAAGGCGGCGAATTCGTGCATCGAGCTCTTGCCCATCATCTGTTGAGCCATGTCGTGCATCATCGAATCTTGCGGCATCATCCGCTCAGCTATGCCAACCATCATGCCGCGCGGTCGTGACGACGAAACAACCGGCTCGGACGCTCTGTCCAGAGATAGCTGCTCGATAAGAAGCTGTTTCAAGGCTTCAGCCGCCAGCGTGTCATTGTCGGCCCATGTCGCCAATGGCGGCCCCGGCGAAAGCGTGACCCTAAATGCCTCGTCGCTAGAGTCCTTAACTATACGAGCGCGCCATTCGTCGGGCGCGTCACGCACGAGCCGCGTAAGGTTTGTGATTCGTTGAGCGATCGCCACGCCGCCGACTGCACGCACAATCTGTCCACGGTCGGCGCTGTAGATCCATGTGCCTATAAGGTGGGAAGCGAAGAGACCGACGAGAAGCACAAGCAAAGTCTGACCGAACAGGCTTTGTGGAAGCAGACGCCTCATTCGTACGTTACCTCGGCAGCGAATATATAGCCGTCGCCCCACACCGTCTTGATGATCTTCGGGTCGTTGGGCTCTACCTCCAGTTTCTTGCGCAGGCGGCTCACCTGGGTGTCGATGCTTCGGTCGAACGAATTGGCAGTCCTCCCTCTGGCTAAATCCAGGAGCTGGTCGCGACTCAACACCCGCCCAGGCCGCTCTATCAACGCCAAGAGGAGGTCGAACTCACCAGTGCTGAGTGGTACCGTGATCTCATCTTCGCGCTGGAGTTCCCTTGCGCCGGTGTCGAGACGCCAGCGGTCAAAACAGTATCGCTTGGGCCGGTGAGGTTGGTCTGTTGCTCCGTCATTCTGGGTACGACGCAGGACGGCCCTTATTCGGGCGATCAATTCGCGGCTACCGAAAGGCTTCGGGACATAATCGTCGGCTCCCACTTCGAGACCTACGACCCGATCGATCTCGTCTCCTTTCGCCGTCAACATGATAATTGGGACGTTCGATTCAGCACGCAATGCCCGGCAAAGTGAGAGTCCATCCTCACCCGGTAGCATCAGATCGAGAACGATGAGGTCGATACGCGCATCTGCCATGACTTTCCGCATCGCCCGGCCATCGGCGGCAGCACTGACGCGAAAGCCCTCTTTGGCAAGCGCGCGCGAAACCAGTTCGCGGATTTCACGATGGTCGTCGACGATGAGTATATGAGAGCTATTTTGCATGACTTTCCAACTAACCCAAAAGAGACGAGGCTGCCGAGTAAATATGAAACAAATATTGTCTGATGGACTGGTTGTAACGATTTGTCACAAAAGGGTGCTTCCCTGAGAAACTTGGGTGACATTTTCCAGGCCAGATGATCGCCAACGATCAACAGCCAAATCAGCCTGGAGAAAACTATGACCCGCACAGCAAAACTGGCCGCAATTTCTACCGTCGCGCTCATCGCCGGAATTGCGACGATGTTCCTGTTTCCCACTTTCGGCCCCGTTTCCCCCTTCATGTCCCAGCAAGGCTTTAACGGGATGTCCCCCATGGCAGGCATGTGGAATGGCATGGGTTGGATGATGCTGTTCGGGCCACTCGCCATGGTTTCGATTTTCGGCGGCTTCGTGGCCCTGATTGTTCTGTTGATCACCTCGCTCGTCCGATCCTCTGTGAAATCTCAGTGACGTTGCCGGAAAACGGGGATCGGATAGTGACACATCTTATATCTCGCCGACAATTTCTCGCAGCTTCCACTGCGGCAACTGCTACGACGCTCTTGCCGGCCCGCACCTTTGCTGCACCTGAAGCACTCACGCTATCCGCCACCACGCGCACGATCGAGGTCGGAGGACGTGCCGCTACTGTCATGGGACTGGTCAACGCGCAGGGCGATCTCGGGCTTACGCTCGACCCCGGCCAGCGCTTCCGGGTGGATTTGACCAATGCTCTCGGAAAAGAGACGATTGTGCATTGGCATGGCCAGATTCCGCCCAATGCCCAAGACGGCGTGCCCAACACCAATCCGATGCTTGCGCCAGGCGAAACGCGTGCCTACGATTACGTTGCGCGCCCCGGCACTTTCTGGATGCACAGTCACATTCCGGCACAGGAGATCGGCCTTCTGGCTGCGCCGCTCATCGTGCGTTCGCTGGCCGATCTCGTCGCCGATCGGCAGGAAGTGGTGTTGTTTCTGCACGACTTCTCCTTCAGGACGCCTGAGGACGTGCTCAGCGAATTGACGGGTGGAGCGGGCATGGATCATGCCGTGATGGGTCATGGCAGAGCACCAGAATCGGGAGCCATGCCGGGAATGCCCGGTATGATGGGCAATTTGCAGGGCATGGGCGGAATGATGGGCATGAGGTCCATGCACATGGACCTCAATGATTTCGACTTTGACGCGTATCTGGCCAATGATCGCACACTCGACGACCCCCAGGTAGTGCGGGTCGATCGCGGAGGGCGGGTTCTCCTGCGCACGGTGAACGCCTCGGCCATGACTTCCTTCTGGATCGACCTCGGGGCCGACCGCGGACGGCTCGTCGCCACCGACGGCGAAGCCTGCGTGCCACACGAGGCAAGCCGGTTCGGCCTTGCACCGGCCCAGAGACTCGACATCGAGATCGACATGCCGGCGGACGGATCTGCGCTGCCTGTGCTTTGCCTACGCGAGGGTGCGAGGGAACGGACAGGGATGTTTCTTGCGCCCGCTGGCACATCGATCGCTCGCATTGCCGGTGTGTCGGACACAAAACATCCCGCCTTCTCTGGCGATCTCGCACAAGAAGCGGCATTGCGCGCCGTAACGCCGTTGGCACCCCGAGACGTCGCTCGACGCCACAACGTCATGCTCAGTGGCTCGATGATGCCCTATCGGTGGGCGATAAACGGGCAGAACTGGGACAATCATACACCCATCCCGGTCCGCGCCGGCGAGCGGGTGGAAATAACCTTTCATAATATGTCCATGATGGCACATCCCATGCACCTGCACGGCCATGTCTTTCAGGTGGTCGGCGTTGGCATGCGGCGTATCGCAGGGGCGCTACGCGACACCGTCCATGTGCCGCCGATGAACATGGTCACCATAGCATTCGATGCCGGTGAAGCCGCACCGTGGATGCTTCACTGTCATCACATAGGCCATATGGCGACCGGCATGATGACCGAGCTTCAGGTGCAGGCCTAGCACATAAGCCTCCTGGTTACCATTGTCGGACAGACTGCCACTTCCGTGTCGTGTAACCTGATGAACCCTTCATTGTTCACAATGATTGATGCATGAACGATGTCTACGATCGAGACTATTGGCAGAATGAACCAGCACCCCTAATCAAGCTGGAGACATCGACCGTCAATTGACCAGCGAGTTTGTACTCTCTAGCCTGGCCTCTTCCCAACGAATTTTTAGTCCAAAATGCGTCGATTAAACCGCGCTCCTCCAGTGGGGAAAGCGTATCATCGACGGCACCTCGCGTCATTCCTGTTACATCAATGATATTCGATACTGTAATTGCTTTACCGCTTCGGCAAAGATCCAGCATGATGGTGATCATCGCAAATTGCCGTAACCGGGACCCAGGCGTTTCCTTGTCGAGCGGACGTGTCATGATCTGATGAAGCATCAGATCATGAACAAGCTGGTAGCCAAGCTTCACCGTCGCTTTGGAAATTCTTTCTGCCATTATCCGGTTTCGAACTCATCGCCTGCGGTTCGCCCCCGCGTCGATGCTCATTGACCCCTGGTGACCGGGGAGTTTGAAACCGTGGTTAGACGGCCCTGTGACCTTCAGCTCAGAGAGCCTGTTGCATACGCCACAGGCTCCCCGATCATAAGGATCAAGGAGTGTGGTGCCGTCACGGCCGACACCAACCGCTAACCAAGGGTTTCAACGCCCTCGAGGCAGTGCGTCGCTGCCTCGAATCCATTCATACCGAATAGCGGGTGATTTGTCGCCGTCTCTTCGCGCGGTCAGCGACATCCATCACCAATCTCGAGTGGGGCTTCAATCCCATGCTCCGTGAAAAGCAGCACCATCATGGCGTCGCATATCGTCTAATCGACCGCCACGAGATCGATCTGGCCTAGCGCTGTCTCGATTTTGAGGTTTTTGCGGCCTGATCTGGGACCGACCGACGTCCGCCTGCGACCTGCAGTAAGCGTAACTTTTACCGAGGGCTCCTGCTTGGACGTGGTCTCGATGCGAAGACCAATCCCCGCACTGCTCGGCTTATTCCCTTGTTCCAGCCCCGGCCTTGTCGATCAACCCGCAAGGGGTCGGACTACGCAAGCGTGCCGTCGCTCACGGCTTCGCCATCGCGATGATCGCGGCCCGTTCTGGACCTGACGGGCGCCTGTCGAGCGGGGAATGGTCCCCGCGAACGGGAGCCAAATCAAATGTCGCACGAACTCAGCTTCGCTCAGAACCACGCCTGGAACCTTGCCCGCACCCTTATGACGCGAGTCATCCTATTCAAGATCGATGAAGACGAATACGGCGTTCTTCCTGCTGACGACCTCGACGGCGACGAGGTCGACGCGATATTCGAATATTGCCCCTACACAGGCGGCCGGCCGGTTCATTGAACCGGCTCTTCCCGCCCAGCGGGCCGCAAGCAAGCGGCAGGCCGCAAGGGAAGCTGCGCCGCGGCGATGCCGCGCCCTTGCCCCCTTTGCTTTTTGCGGCAGTCACCAAGGTGTTCCGCGAATTGCGCGGAAGAGATAAACTTGCGCAAAGGTCGGCCAAAGAATGGCCGGGAGAAAAGAATGGAAAAAGCGGATATTGAAGAGCTACGAATCCGGGTTGGTTGTGCGGCCGTGCTGGAGACAGGCGGTTTCGCGATCGATTTGAAGGAAAGCACGCGCAAGGCGGTAAAATACCGGCGCGCCGACGACATCATTATCGTCATCCACGAAGGCAAGGGCTGGTTTGATCCGCTCTCGGACGCCAAGGGCGATGTCTATTCGCTCGTTCAGCATCTGGACGGCTGCGATTTTCTCGAAGCCTTTGTGCAGGTCGCATCCCTGGTCGGTTTCGAGCCACGTCAACCGGAATGGCAGCGACAATCGCGTGAGATTGAGCCCGACCACTCGATACCTGACCGCTGGAACGCGCGACGCAGGCCGTGGCGGGGATCGGCGACTTGGCGTTACCTGCGGGACGAGCGTCACCTTCCCGAATACGTGATCCGTGCCGGAATTGCGCACAATCTCGTGCGTGAAGGGCCGCGGGGCAGCATGTGGGCAGCTCATCAGGATGATGAGGGGGGCGTCACCGGCTGGGAGGAGCGTGGGCCGGAATGGCGCGGCTTTGCCTCCGGCGGAAGCAAGGTCCTTTTTCGGCTCGGACCGAAGTGTGCCGAACGCGTCTGCGTAACTGAGGCCGCTATCGATGCGATGAGTCTCGCCGCGATCGAGCAGATCCGACGCGACACACTCTACGTCAGCACTGGCGGAGGCTGGTCACCTGCCACCGACAACGCCATACGCCTGCTTGGCAAACGGCCCGGTGCTCGACTTGTCGCGGCCACCGACGCGAATACACAGGGCGAGGCATTCGTGTCCCGGTTGCGCGAGCTTGCCAGTGAGCTTCGCTGCGACTTCGAACGTCTAAGGCCGCTGGCCGAGGACTGGAATGCGATGTTGAAGGATGCGGCAACCACCTGAGAGCGCAGTCGAAATTACTGCGGCACCACCTTTGCCGTGATCATCTCGACCCGCAGCGGGGCGCCCAAGCGGAACTCTGCTTCATTTGTGATCGCCTCAACGTCGGATCCTGCCTCCCGCTCGTAGGTTTGCAACACAATCTCGCCCGTGCGTTCGTCGGCATAGGTCCCCTGTAGGCCGGGGAACTTGCCGCGAAACCATTCGAGATTGTTGCTGTGGATCTTCTGGAGCTCTTCCCTCGTATGCATCTGGCCTGGGACGAACTCGACGATTAACGGCTCCCCGCAAACCGTCATTCTCTCATTCTCAACTGGCTCGTCACCCGTCAGCCGTAGGACCAGCCTGCTATCCTCTCCTTCCGTCTCCTCCCAGAACAGTCCGGCCAACCGAAGGGCAAAGGTCTGTCGCAACTGGCGCACGATCGCCTCGGCGCCGTACCGCACCCGCAGCTGTCTTGCCTTCTCCGGTGTGTCGGCGTCGAGGACTGGCGTTGCGCAATCGAGGACCGGATCCACCCGGTCCGGCGATTCCGCGTCTGCAGCCATCGGGACGCCGGTGGCGACAACAACGAAGGCGAAGACGAGTGCTCGGTTCATCGACGGATATCAGCGCGGCCATGCGGCCGAATTGGGGAGAAAGAAGAAGAGAAGAAAAATGAATGAAACTCAGCTGCCGCATGCCCGCCAGCCGCGTCAAGTGTGAAGCTTCGCCCGGCTTCGCCGGCACTTGACCCGCCCGGACGGAGAGGCGGCCGCGGGGGAGGGGTCAGGAAGGGCTGAAGATGATGGCGATCCCCGAGGATGCGCCGCGCTTAAGTCCGACGAGGCTGAAGGAGCCCGCTAATGAACCCCTCTTCTCCGATCCGTAAGGTGTACCAGGGTATTGCCGCTCGCCGGCAGATGTTCCGCATGTTCGACCGCCATGCACAGCGACCCAATCGCTTCCAGGACGCCGATGGCGGCCTTTACAGCGGTGAGTGGTTCGAACTTGCGGAGACCGAGCATGACTACATGTTCAATATCCTGCCGCCGCTCTTCATGAACGGCGAAATGTTCGCCATGCGCGAATTCCTCGTGGGCCACATCACCAGCGTCTTCTTCACGCTGAAGATCGACGACCGGATGCGGTTCTTCCACGCCTATTGCGACCTTGCCGATAAACATTCATCAGCGCATATGCGCGCCGCGATCGTCGATCGGGAGAGCCGGCCGGTCCGCGCAATGACGCGCGAAGAGCGGATCGAGCATATCTGGAGTTCAAGCCACGACGAATACCGGGGTTACGCCGGTTGGCGTTTTCCGCACGCGCAGCGTGGCCGTCGAACAGTTCTGTTCTTCGGACCCGACCGAGGCCGCGACGTCAAACTGCTAGACGATCTCACCGATTCCGAGATCGCCGCCAAGCTGCCGGTGCATCTGCGCTACCTCCCCGACGCGATCGCGGCATGAGGGGAAGAGGAAATGTTCACCTTCTCCGTGACGGATGTGCGTGTCGTGATGATGCGCGGACGGCTCGACGCCCACCTCAATGGTGGTTTCCGCAATCCCCATTATGGCCTTTACCCTGGGCGCGATGAAAAGCCGGGTGTCTGGCTGGTCGGTGACGAAGGCGTCTACATCCTCTCTAATGGCAAGCTCGCCGAAGGGCAGCGTCCGTTCGTCGTCTATGCCGAAGAGTGCGACCCGAAGACCAACCCCGACTACTGGCACTACAAGCGTCAGCATTTCGGCGGCGATGACGGAATCGAGTTTCTCGATGGCTTCATGCTCGTGAAACTGATCGCGGCAAGCGCTGGCTGTACCCACCTGAAGATCGTTTTCCTGCCGAACTCGATGCAACTCCTGGCGGTCCAGCAGGACTAGCGATCCGGCGATGGGCGCCGTCAGGCGGCCGTCCGGCATCCCAATCCCACAATTCGCGCGTGCCGAGCCTGCTGGAGATCACCACCGGGCCGGCGAAGTGCGCTTTCACGAAGGAGAACAACATGTCTCATGACGACCCTTTCACCATCGATCTTTTCGGCAATACAGCTCTTTCATCCGGTCTCGGCCTCGGCGTGACGGCCTTCGCCGGCAGCTTTGAACCCGAGGACGATCCCGATCCTGATCCATCGTCCCCGGCGCCGGCGATGCCGATCGCAGCCATCGCCCACGCACCTTCCAAGCGCGCCCGTTTGCTTGGTTCGAACTTCCATCTCGCCGATGGCCGGGTTCTCGCGCGGGGCTGGAAGGAACGAGCCCGCGACAATGTCGCTGCGATCCGGCTCGCCGCCGACATCGAGGCGGATGAACGTCCGGCCACCGCAGAGGAACAGGCGCAACTCATCCGCTTCACCGGTTTCGGTGCGTCCGATCTCGCCAACGGCGTCTTCCGCCGGCCGGGCGAGGTTGAATTCCGTAAGGGCTGGGATGAGATAGGCTCTGAGCTGGAGGATGCCGTCGGCGAGAGCGACTATGCCTCGCTCGCGCGCTGCACCCAGTACGCCCATTTCACGCCCGAATTCATCATCGAGGCGATCTGGTCGGGCCTCCGTCGCATGGGATGGCGGGGCGGTCGTGTGCTGGAGCCAGGGATTGGCACGGGGCTGTTTCCCGCACTGATGCCGCAAGGCCTGATCAACGTCTCCCATGTCACTGGCATTGAACTCGATCCCGTAACAGCCCGCATCGCCCGGCTGTTGCAGCCGCGGGCGCGCATCATCACAGGCGACTTCGCTCGAACGGAGCTGCCGGCGAGCTTTGATCTCGCCATTGGCAACCCACCTTTCTCCGATCGCACAGTCCGTTCCGACCGATCCTATCGCGCGCTCGGCTTGCGGCTGCACGATTACTTCATCGCCAGGTCCATCGATCTATTGAAGCCGGGAGCACTGGCAGCCTTTGTCACCAGTTCCGGCACCATGGACAAGGTCGAAGTTTCCGCGCGCGAGCATCTCGCGAAAGCCGCCGATCTGATCGCAGCCATCCGCCTGCCGGAAGGTAGCTTCCGCTCCGACGCAGGCACGGACGTCGTCGTCGACATTCTGTTTCTCCGAAAGCGCAAGATCGGGGAGCCGGAGGGCGACCTTGCATGGCTCGACACAGACGAGGTGCGGCCGGCAACCGATGACGAGGGCGCGATCCGCGTCAATCGATGGTTTGCACGGCACCCAGATTTCGTCCTCGGCACGCACGCCCTCGCATCAGGCCCGTTCGGCGAAACCTACACGTGCCTGCCACACAAGGGCGAGGTTCTCTCCGACATGTTGTCGGCCGCGGTCAATCTCCTTCCGGAAGACCGCTATGACGGTGAGCCTACGGAGATCGATGTCGATCTTGAGGATGTGGTCGGTGACTCTCCTGTCGATCTTCCGTCCGAGCGCCATGTGCGTGAAGGCAGCTTCTTCTTCGATAATGCCCGAGGCCTCATGCAACTGATCGACGGCGAGCCCATCGCTGTGAAGGTCCGCAAGGGCCGCAGCGCCGATGGCATCCCGGAAAAACATATCCGCATCATTCGCAAGCTTATCCCGGTTCGCGACGCGGTGCGCGAAGTGCTCAAGGCCCAGGAGCTCGATCGACCGTGGAAGGACCTTCAGGTCAAACTCCGCATCGCTTGGTCGAGCTTCGTGCGCGACTTCGGTCCAATCAACCACACGACGGTCTCGATCAGCGAGGATCTGGAGACCGGCGAGTCGCGCGAGAGCCATCGACGACCCAACCTCCAGCCGTTCCTCGACGATCCGGATTGCTGGCTGATCGCCTCCATCGAGGACTACGACCTCGAAAATGATACAGCGAGGCCTGGGCCGATTTTCACGGAGCGCGTAATCTCCCCGCCAGCTCCGCCGATCATCACGAGTGCCGCCGACGCGCTCGCCGTTGTCCTGAACGAACGCGGCCGGGTCGATCTCGACCATATTGCCGAGTTGCTGCACCGAGATCCGCAGGATGTTGTCGCCGAGCTTGGTAGCGCGATCTTTTGCGATCCGGCCGATGGCTCCTGGCAGACGGCAGACGGCTATCTGTCGGGTCATGTCCGCGACAAGCTGAAAGTCGCGGAAGCCGCCGCGGCGCTCGATCCGGTTTACGAGCGGAACGTTACGGCATTGCAGGGTGTGCAGCCGATCGACCTTCGCCCCTCCGACATCACCGCCCGCCTCGGCGCACCCTGGATTCCCGCCCTCGATGTGGTCGCCTTCGTCAAGGAGGCGATGGACGTCGACATCAGAATCCACCACATGCCGGAACTCGCATCATGGACGGTCGAGGCCCGCCAACTCGGCTATCTCGCGGTCGGGACCTCCGAATGGGGGACAGGACGTCGTCATGCCGGCGAGCTGCTGGCGGACGCCTTGAACAGCCGCGTCCCTCAGATCTTCGATACGATCAAGGACGGCGACAGCGAGCGACGTGTGCTCAACGTCGTCGATACCGAGGCTGCCAAGGAGAAGCTTCACAAGATCAAGGAGGCGTTCCAGCGCTGGATCTGGTCCGATCCAGACCGCACCGACCGGTTGTCGCGCGTCTACAACGACCGCTTCAACAACATCGCACCCAGAGCCTTCGACGGTTCCCATCTGAAACTTCCAGGCGCCTCGGGCGCCTTTACTCTTTATGGCCACCAGATGCGTGGGATCTGGCGCATCATCTCCGCTGGCGCAACCTATCTCGCGCATGCGGTCGGCGCCGGGAAAACAATGACGATGGCGGCGGCGATCATGGAGCAACGCCGTCTCGGCCTTGTCGCCAAGGCCATGCTTACCGTTCCGGGCCATTGCCTTGCGCAGGTCGCGCGCGAGTTCCTCGCGCTTTATCCCAACGCCCGCATCCTCGTCGCCGACGAAACCAATTTCACGAAGGACAAGCGCGCACGCTTCCTGTCGCGAGCGGCGACCGCGACATGGGATGCGATCATCATCACCCATTCGGCGTTCAGGTTCATCGGCGTCCCTTCGGCCTTTGAGCAGCAGATGATCCACGATGAGCTGGAACTCTACGAAAGCCTCCTTACCAAGGTCGAGAGCGATGACCGCGTCTCACGCAAACGTCTCGAGCGGCTGAAGGAGGGCCTGCAGGAACGACTTGAAGCGCTATCCACCCGCAAGGACGATCTCCTAACCATAGCCGAGATCGGCGTCGACCAGATCATCGTCGATGAAGCGCAGGAGTTTCGCAAGCTCAGCTTCGCCACCAACATGTCGACGCTCAAGGGAGTGGATCCGAACGGCTCGCAGCGGGCATGGGACCTCTATGTGAAATCTCGGTTCATCGACACCAGGAATCCCGGCCGGGCACTGGTGCTGGCATCTGGTACGCCAATCACGAATACGCTCGGGGAGATGTTCACGGTTCAACGGCTCATGGATTATGCGGCGCTGATGGAACGCGGCCTGCATGAATTCGATGCCTGGGCGTCAACCTTCGGCGACACGACGACCGAACTGGAGCTTCAGCCGTCCGGCAAATACAAGCCGGTGTCTCGCTTCGCCAGCTTCGTCAACGTCCCCGAATTGATCGCGATGTTCCGGTCCTTTGCGGACGTCGTGATGCCAGAGGATCTGCGGCAATTCGTGAAGGTGCCCTCGATCTCGACCGGCAAGCGCCAGATCATCACCTCCAAGCCGACACAGGCATTCAAACACTACCAGATGGTCCTCGCTGCGCGCATCGCTGAGATCGAGAAGCGGGACCGGCCCCCCGAGCCGGGCGACGACATCCTGCTCTCCGTCATCACCGATGGTCGGCATGCCGCCATCGATCTGCGCCTGGTCGACGCCGACAATGACAATGAGACGGACAACAAGCTCAACAATCTTATCTCGAACGCCTTTACTATCTGGAGGACCACGGCGGATATCCGAACGCCGTCATGCAGGAGATCTCGGCCGACGCGATCGCGGCGGATGCTGTGGAAGGGAGGGTAGCGGCATGAATGCGCGCAACCCCGAGCATGATCTCATCCAAACTCACGGATTTTTGGGGGTTTCCTTTGGTCGAAGCGCCGATGGCATGCCCGTTGCCCTCGTCGGTGAACATGCGTTCGCCATGGCTCCCGCCCGCGACGGCCGGCATTATCTTGTCACCGGTTGGCGCATTCGCCGGCCCATGGCGGAATGGAAGCGCGACGATTTCTATGGTGATGGCGGCGAACTCGCCGACGAGATTGCCTTCCGGGCAAGGGTTCTGGAGAATGCCGAGCACCAACGCGAGAAGGTCGCTCTTTGCCGGCGCGAGGAACGCTCCCGTGCGAGTACGCCCTGGGGTCAGTCGCAAGGTGCGACCGTTTATGCCGACGGTGTTGTCTTCCACTCGACAGCCGGCCATGGTGGATTTCTCCTTTCGGCCGATCGCAACGGCAAGGTCCATCACTCGATCCGGGCCGTTGGCGCCGCTTATGAAGAGGATGAGGCGTGGGCGATCATCGCGTTCAGCTTCCCGCATTTGTTTACCAGCTTCGAGCGTCGTGCCGCCGAGAAGACCATGAAGGACAGCTTCCCGGACGCTTGGGAAGCGATCACAAACAGCGTGCTTGCACCCGGTGAATCCCGGAAGAAGGATGAGCGTGCTTTCTTCGCGAAGCACCACGATGACTGGATCGTGGTGTCGGCGATCGTCTGCGATCACCAACCCGGCTTCACCGAGGTCGTCGCTGTTCCCGGTGGCAGGCGTGGACCAGGCGCCGAGGAACGTCGCTTTCTCGTCCCTCTGGATGAATATCGCGTCGGTCGTTTTGGCTTCGTGATCGATCCGGAGCGTCACGCTGCCTATGGCGGGCCGTCAAGCTTTGTCGGTTGGCAGGGGAGACCTGCGTGATGACCGGGCCAGATCGCCGGGCGCAGCTCTTTCGCATGGAAGAAGCTCATCGGCAGACCCAGCGGCAACTGGACATGATCGACCGGCAGATCAGACGGCGCATGACAGCGCTGATACCGCGATTGCACCCGCGCCAGAGCACCTATCGGTGCGGAAAGCCGCCTGATCCCGGCACGTTTCTCGAACGGTATCGTGCAAACCTGGCCGCCGTCACCGCCGAGCATCAGCCGGATATCGACGCTCTGTCGCGCAAGCTCGCATGGCAGGAAAGCGCTATCAGGGCGTTGAGGGCCCAGCTTCAATCGCAGGATCTGTGTGCGTGAAGCGTGCTGGCGTCCGCGCGTCAGCCAATCTTCGATCTGTAGCGGTCGTGACGGTCGTTTCCATGGCGACCCGAACAGGTCGGGGAATGTAACTGCGGAGCGGCGGGGACGAACACATTGGATGGGGGCGCGGATTGACCGGGCGCTTATCGCTCTCGCATGCCGGTGGCGATGACTATCCCTCGGCCGGTCTTCCCGGCGGGTTTGCTGCGGTCTGAACCAGCGGCCGGTCCCTTCAAGGCCGCTATCGCGCCGCGGAGCGGCCGGAACCCGCCGATCTCGGCAAGGCCGGCCCGCGTCCCGCGCGGGGCCAGGGAAGGCCTGCCCCCGCTTGTCCGCAAGCCGACCTCGCTCGCCTGGCACGCTCCGGACCCTGAAGCGCCCAGCTTGCGCCGGTTCCTTTTGACCGCACCCGCAGGGAAGACCGGCCGAGGGCCGATCACCTGGAGGCATCGCTAGAAAGGTAAGCTTCATGTCCAGTTCAACCCGCTCCACCAACTCCAAGGCCCGCGTCGTCGCCCTCCGCAAGGGCACGACCCTCGAAATGGTCCGGCTCTGCTGCCCGGATGGCAACCAGGCCTCCCTCATCTCCGAAAGCTTCGGCCTCCCTGTCCTCGACAGCGACGGCATCCGCGAGTTCCACCAGCGCAGCCTGATTGAAGGCGCCGACACCCTCTCCGAGGGGCTTTCCGACAAGGCTATGCAAATCCACCTGCAGCGGATCGTCGGCTCCTATGTCGGCTCCGCCTACGGAGCTGGCCAGTTCTACTCGAAGGCCGTAACCGAGGCGAAAGATGCCACGGCTAAGCTCGCCAACGACATCCGCGATGAGGACCTCGACGGTCCGGTCGGTTTCGACAGCAACGCGCAGCGCAAGCGTGAGTTCGCTGCCGACATGGGTCTTCAGTCGCACGCCCTGCGCATGGCGGCCGAGGGTGCCATTGCTGCCTACGAGCACATCGTCGGCGAAAGCTGGAAGCCCTACGAGCGCCAGGTCGAGAACCCCGGCCAGAACGTCAGCCGGCATGCTGCCGATCTCCAGATGGCGGCACTTGGCTGATCGCCAACGGGCGGAGCTTCGGCTCCGCCCGATTTCCTACCCAATCAGGCTGGTGTCCTTGTGGACGCCGGCCTCTTCGCATGTCTTCATGATCCAAACCTAACACCAGGAATAGACATTGTGGCCCGCGCCAGTCGCGGCCGTCACGAATGTTGGTCCTGCTCCGGTCCTCGTCCCGCGAAACGGCTGCGCCGTCCTTCACTGCGTTTCGGCCCATCCTGCGACATCTCTCTTCTTTCCGATTGCTCATCTGCGGGTTCGCGGACCTGCGGTCCTGCGCGTGCGGACCTCGTGACGGCCGCGACTGGCGCGGCCTCGAATGGAGGTTTTGGAAAATGAGCAGGAAAGAAAACAAACCCCGCGTCGATATCTACGCGAAAATCACCGACCGCATCGTCGCGGATCTGGAGAAGGGCGTTCGTCCTTGGGTACAGCCTTGGAACGCCGGGGATACTGCGGGTCGCATCACACGGCCGCTGCGCCATAATGGTCTGCCCTACCAGGGCATCAATACGCTGCTTCTCTGGTCGGAGAGTGTGGCGCAGGGCTATGTCTCGCCTACCTGGATGACGTTCAAGCAGAGCGTTGAGCTGGGTGGACATGTCCGCAAGGGCGAGACAGGCTCGATGGTGGTTTACGCCAGCCGCTTCACGCGCACCGAAACCGATGCGCGCGGGGAGGAGGTCGAGCGCGGCATTCCCTTCCTTAAGGCCTACACCGTGTTCTGCGCCGATCAGATCGAGGACCTGCCGGCGCAGTATTATGGCAATCCCGCGCCTGCGCACGATCCGGTGGAGCGGGTCGAGCACGCAGATGCCTTCTTTGCCAATACCGGAGCGGTGATCCGGCACGGTGGCGACAAGGCCTTCTTCAATCCGGCGCTCGATATCGTGCAAATGCCGCCGTTCGAGAGCTTTCGCGATGCGCCGAGTTACTATGCAACCTTGGGACATGAGCTAACCCATTGGGTCGGCTCGGAAAAGCGGCTTGATCGCAACCTCTCCCGCTATCACAAGGATCGCTCCTTCAGGGCGCACGAGGAGCTCGTGGCTGATTTGGGCGGCTGCTTTTTGGCGGCCGACCTTGGCATCGTTCCCGAATTGGAGCCAAGGCCCGATCATGCGAGCTACCTGGCGAGTTGGCTTGAAATTCTCAAGAACGAGAAGCGGTTCATCTTCGCCGCGGCTGCCCATGCCCAGCGCGCCGTCAACTACATGCACGAACTCCAGCCGGGCGCGGCACAGGTCGCGGAGGCAGCATGATGTTGCACGCTCCGAACACCATGGGGGAGGGCACCGAGCCTTCCCCGCTTCGCCTGCGCGCGCTTTCGCTCGGCGCCGGCGTGCAATCGACCACCCTCGCCCTGATGGCGGCCCATGGCGAGATCGGGCCAATGCCCGATTGCGCTATTTTTGCAGACACCGGCTGGGAACCGCGGGCCGTCTACGATCATCTCGCATGGCTGATGTCTCCCAATGTTCTCCCGTTCCCGGTCCATATCGTCTCGGCCGGGAATATTCGTGAGCAGCTGATCGCGGCCGGGCAAGGCAACCGCTGGGCCTCGATACCCGCCTTCGCCAAGACCGTGACGCCGGCGGGTGCGGATGTTCCTGTCTTCGACGAGAACGACGAAGGCGAGCTGATCGAAGTCGCCACCCGCCGGACGACGAGTGAGACGGTCTCGATTGGCATGATCCGGCGTCAATGCACGACTGACTATAAAATTGTCCCGATCCGTCGGAAAGTGCGTGAGCTCGCGGACTTGACGCGCAAACGCTCTCCTTCCTTTCCAGTGGTGGAATGCTGGATAGGCATCTCGACGGACGAGATTGTTCGCGCGAAGCCGAGCTTCGAAGCGTGGCAGATCAAGCGTTTTCCGCTGATCGAAAAACGCATGAGCCGACGAGACTGCCTCGCCTGGTTGCGCCGCTACGATTATCCCGATGCGCCAAAGAGCTCATGTATCGGCTGCCCGTTTCACAGCAACGCCATGTGGCGATCGATGCGCGAACGCGACGCGGCGGCCTGGGAGGATGCCGTCGAGGTCGATCGGTCCCTTCGGACCGGACTGCGGAGTATCCGTGGCGAGGTTTACCTGCATCGATCATGCGTTCCGCTCGAGGACGTCGATCTCTCGACGGCCACCGACCGCGGCCAACTCGATCTCTGGCCGAACGAGTGCGAGGGCATGTGCGGTGTATGACCCCGGATCCACGCCTATAACATTCGAGCCTATCGCGCGCTACGAGCTCAACGCTCATCTCATTTTGTGGGGACACAGGATGGGCGAAATCCGCCACCCGACGTAAGGCTGGTCCCACGGCTTGCGCCATGAAGGCCAGCTGCTCGCCGTTGTCTCGGCCGACACACTCATGCGTGAGCGCGTTGGCGGCCTTACGCGGCACGATGCGATCGAGCTCGCCCGCCTCTGCGCCGCCAAGCCCGACCTATGCGGTGTCGGGCTCCGTCTTTGGCGATCCTTCGTCTTTCCGGCGATCACTGCTGCCCGTGGTTGCCAGTGGGCCGTCAGTTATCAGGATTCGGTCCTGCACAGCGGTAATCTCAACCGCTTCGACGGCTGGGTCACGATCGGTCAATCGAGAAGTGGGACCGATTCACGATCCGGGCGGCGGGGACGAAGCAAGGTGATATGGGGCCGGTCCGATGATCCTGAAATGCGACGCACCAGGTCCATCGACCGCTCGCCGCCCTAGGAGCGCGGAGAAGCGTTGTTCTCGCGCTAGACGCCGGAGACGAGCCAGCTCCCTTCCAGATCAGGGACCTTGCGAATGTAGACTAGGGCATCTACATTCTCTGGAAGAATTATCTACATGGAGGCTCCATGCCGATCAATGTCAACAATCCGGAGGCGGACGCACTCACGCGCAGGTTCGCCCATATGGCCGGTGTGAGCATCACCGACGCGATCGTCATCGCCATGAAGGAGGCGATCGAGCGCCGCCGTGTTGCCGAAAGCCCGCTTCAGACCGCGGCGCGTCTTCGTGAGAAGCATGGGGTGGCGCTGCGCAAGGCGGCGAAGAAGCCGCTTCCGCGCGAGGCCTTCGACGAGATGTGGGAATCGAAATAATGTTCGTCGACGCGTGCGCGATCATTGCCGTGATGTCCGACGAGCCGGAAGCAAAGCGCGTCTCCGATGCGCTCGCGTCCGGGAAGGGTGCATTTACCTCTCCGGTCGCCGTACTGGAGGCGGTCCTTGGTCTTGCGCGCCCCGACAAGTTCGCTCTCGCCGTATCCGAGGTTGAGCCGATCGTGGTCGAGTTTCTTGACGAGCGCGGCATCGAAATTAGGGATCTGCCGCCCGCGTCCGAAACCACAAAGCTGGCGCTCTCCGCCGCACAACGGTATCGCTCCGGGCGCCATGGTCTCAACCTCGGCGATTGCCTGCATTACGCATGCGCGAAATATTTCGCGGTGCCAATTCTTGCCACGGCCGACGAGTTCCGGCAGACCGATCTCACCGCGGTCCCCTGAAGCGAGACGTTTTCCGTTTCGATCCGGGTCACCCGTTCCCGTCCGGTCGATCGTCGTGTCAACGATAGGACACCAAGGCCTGCCGCTGGGTGTCCCCCGCCTGCACGAACGTCTCTCTCTCGGACGCTGATCCCGTGTGAAACGAGAGCTGGATGCGCGGTTGCCGGCCGCCTTCCTGCTATCGTGCGCCAGAGACGCAGCTTGATTTCAGCGCGTGGTCAGCCTGGCTGGGCGTGTAGCGAAGTCAGCGCCCGGACCTTCCGCAGGATCCCCGGGTTCATGGCGGTTGATCACCATCATTGCACGCGAATCGAGCGCGATGATCCTTTCATCGACGTGGCGAGTGTAAGGAATGAAGGTCTCCGGTTCGAGCTCCCGGCTCTTGACGATCGCGATGCTAGGCAAAGCCGATATCCCTTTCGTCATAGCGCCGGACGAGCTTCATCGGAGTAAGGCTAGCTCCACCCCAAACCCCGGTATTGCGCGCCCTCCCCCGGGTCTCCATCCAACCAAGCAGCACGCGGAACATGTTGTGATCGTGCTTGACGACCGCCTTGAAGATAAAATGAAATACGACGCCCACGAGGGCATAGGCGACTGAACCGGCGACGATGAAGAGGATCGTCGTAAAAATCATGTTGATCCCCATCGCCTCCATCGTAACGCCCCCGATCATTGCCGGCCTCGTGCAGGCCAGGAACAACGTATCTTCCTCGAGGGCATTCTTCTCGCTCATGAACCTCCTCCTGAGATCATGTTGACGATCTCGGTCGCGCCAAAGATGATTCCGATGCCGAGAACGACAAACGCCGCCTTGCGCAGGTCGAGGTAGCCGAACATCCACGCGATGCCGACGATGATCACAGCAATAATTGCTAGCAGGCGCGCTACGTTGCCGGTCAGCATATTGACGATATTCTGCAGGACGCTTTCGATGCCACCTGCCTGGGCGAAACTCGGCTCGATCAAGGCTAGCGAAAACACCGTTGCCATTGTCACGATTGCCGCGGCCGACCTGATACGCGCCGTTAGGGTCATGTGCTCATCACTCCTTTTGCTCGTTGGAAAAAACGAGGACGGAGGATTGCCGCCCCGCATTGAAGACATCCCACCTCGGCGCAGGGATCTGAGACCCTGGCTGAACCTTCTCTGGCGAGCTGCCGCCAGTTGTTGAAGCTGACGAGCCCCCTGCCCCTTCGCGCGTGGGCAACGCTTGCACCTGTCCCTCGACAATCTCGATGGTCGCGAGTTGACTGGACAGCCGCTTTCGCTCCGCCAATACTCTTTTGTCGTAACCCACCATTTCGCCGGCAGAGGGGTCGCCACTGCCAAAATAACTTCGCAGCATGACGGCTTCAGCCTGTGTCTTTGTTGCGCCATCCTGGAAAGCGACTTGGTAGTAGCCGTCAAGCAGCGCTGCGCTGGCCTTGATGTTGAGGCAGAAGTCGAAGGCGTCGCTGACGGACAGACCCAGCCTACCCAGATTTCCAGAATTGATCCCGCCGAGTCCCAAGTCGATATCGTGACCCTCGGCGATCAAGGCAGTCGCTGTCTCTATCGCCTCAGCTCTGGTTTTAGGCTGCTCGACGAGCGGACGGTCTGTGTTGATTCGAATGGCGAAGGGGTGGAAGCCGCTCTCGACGCTTATGACCGCGGCTATTGTTTCCGTGGCGATTTGCGGAGCGCATTGCTGGGCGAGATCAAGGAAGGCTACCGGCATGGGCTAGAACCAGACTCGTTGCTGGCCTGCGCCGTCGATCGTCAGGTCGATGTAGCGGGGTTGTTCGCGGACATGCGGGCGCGCCGTCACATAAGCTTTGCAAACGCGCTTGCCGTCCGAAAAATCCCATCGACCGGCCCCAACAGCGCCGGAATGGCGACCGCTGCCATTGTTGCTGCACTGATCGGCACTAACTGTCTGTAGCTCGGTGGAAACGCATCCCATTTGGCCAACGCCGCGATCATCTTGGCGCGTGACGAGACGGAAGCCGGCATCGCAATAGTACGGCTCATACCGTGGCTTCGTTGCCGTGAAACCGACGCCGCTGCAGATAGGGAAAGACCGTCCTTTCGCTAAGTGCGACCACAGCCGTTCGATCGGGGGGCGGCACTCGGCGTACTGTGTTGCGCCGCCTGGATTAGAAAGACAAAGGAGAACTTGGCAACCCCAGTCATCCGCTCGCGCAATGGGGGACGAAAACGTGTACAATGAAACACCAATCGCAATAGCGGAAAGTGCCCGAATGACTGCATTCTTCATGCTCAGACCCTCGTTTGCCTTCCGACCGGCTATTCGCCTGCGAGGCTTTACCACCTTGTCATACTGCACGATAACGAATAGATAAGAAGATGCCAAGCCCTTTGAACCAACGCTGGCACAACACGGTTTTTGCGACCCTGGCTACGCACGAGATCATGTCAAAGCCCTTGCCGGACGAGACGCCTAATTCGCGTCTTCGCCAGCTCGGGATGATGAATCTTTTGTACACGCTGCAAAAAGCGGATACCGCGCTGACTATCACCAATGTCACCGAAGTGACTGGAATGACAAGGAAAGCGGCCCAGGAAGCGATTGATCCACTAGTCGTCCGAGGCCTCTTAAAGGAATCCTGGGGGAGGACGTCCATAGGTCGTGGCAAGGCGCGGCAGTATGAGATCGCGCCGGAAATCTTCGAAAAACTGCAGGGCGTGTACGGCGCCTGACCGATCCAATCCGGTAGATCGATCGTACGAAAACTCTTTCATTACATGGTAAAAACGCACAGTATTGCTCACGCTTAATGGCGCAAGCATACTTCGCACGGCGACTCAGTGACCTTTGGCGGGCTTACTGATTCGTTTTGCGTAGATAAACCTGTGTGATGGAGAGGCTATACGGCAAAAACGGAACGGCCCCGGAAGTTGGCGCTTCCGAGGCTGGTTCAACGAAGTTCGGATTTCGTGATCGGGCTCTTTGGCGAGAACCCCAACTGGTACATGTTGGATAATCGCAAACCCGAAAATTTCTGTCAAGGCGATACGCCACTTCGGCGAACGATCCTGCATGCCGTTTCGGGAGAAGACCGGGATGAGCAGTACAGATGAAGTAAAGCCAAACACCGTCGTGAAGTTGGTGGCTGGTGCGCGTCGGATTACGCTGGAGGGCTGGCCATGTGGCGCAGTGGCAACTGCGTGGCTCACTTCTCGCACATTGGTCAGGAAGGTCGAGTGCCGGCCGACGCGTGTTCTTCAAGGAGGTGGGTATCGTGCTCAGTGCTACGTTGATGGGACGGACATAGCAGCAGCTGGGCTGGAGGAGGGGATGTTTGTCCTGGCAGTGCCGGCGCAGGAGCATCCTCCGCCCGGCTATCGTGAGATTGAGGCCAGGGCAAAGGCTGCAGGCGCCGGCATTTGGTCGAGTGTTTTCAAGATGCCGTCCGAATGGCGGCGTACACACGGCACATATAATCCTCTTGCACCTCAGCGATGATGATCGATGCCTTGACGCAAGGACCGAGCGAAACACGAGATGTCAGCGAGTTGCTAATACAGCGCATTGCGGCGTCCGAGAAAGCCGGTTAGCCGCGGCTAACTGCAATCCTAGACGCCGCCAGGAGGGCATTAAGAACTCGTTAACCCTTATTTTGTTGCAGAACGGAGAGAATCGGGCATAGTCCTCTTACCTGCGGATTTTTTCGCAATCTCGTAAATATTCCGCAACTGCCGCAAGAATGGAAGAACCTTATGGAGACCACTGCTGAAGCGCCAAAATCAACTGACGTGACCGATGAACTCAAGACGCTCATTCAGCGTCATTCTGCAGCGCTGTCCTCCGAACTTCAGGCGCACCACGCAAGCACTTTTCCGCCACACGCAGAAAAAGGAATTCGCAATTTTTCGCCGGCCGAGACCGCAAAGCTTATTGGTATCACAGAGGGTATCTCCGGCAGGTAGCGAGCGAAATGCCGGACGTTGGTAACGTCTCTGCGGGGGGGCGCCGTACATACTCAGTCGATGCGATCAATGAGATTCGAAAAACACTGGATAGTGGGACGCGGGGAAATAAGCGGTACTTGCCATGGCGCTCCGGCTCTGAGCAACTCCAAGTTATCACCGTGATGAACTTCAAGGGGGGTCCGGAAAGACAACGACGACAGCCCACCTCGCTCAGTACCTTGCTCTTCGTGGCTACCGCGTCCTCGCTATCGACCTCGACCCGCAAGCCAGCCTTTCTGCGCTGTTTGGACATCAACCCGAACTCGATGTTGGCCCAAACGAAACGCTTTACGGAGCGATCCGGTACGACGGTGAAAAGCGCCCGATCGCTGAGATCGTGAGAGCAACCTACATTCCAGATCTCCATCTGGTGCCGGGCAACCTCGAGCTGATGGAATTTGAGCACGATACGCCAAAGGCCCTAATGACTCGCGCCCCAGGGGACACTCTGTTCTTTGCACGCATCGGGCAGGCGCTTTCACAAGTCCAAAAGCTTTACGATGTCGTGGTGATCGATTGCCCACCGCAGCTGGGATTTTTGACGATGTCAGCGCTGACTGCTGCGACGTCGGTTCTGATAACCATTCATCCCCAGATGCTGGACGTGATGTCAATGGGACAGTTCCTGGCTATGACAGGCGATCTCCTTGAAGAAATCAGCAGGGCAGGAGCATCGTCGCAATATCTATGGATGAAGTACTTGGTGACTCGCTTTGAACCGAGCGATGGTCCGCAAAACCAGATGGTTGCCTTTTTGCGTTCGATTTTTGGCGACCACGTCCTCAATCATCCGATGCTCAAAAGCACGGCGATTTCGGACGCAGGTCTTACCAACCAAACTATTTTCGAGGTTGAGAGAAGTCAGTTCACACGGTCAACCTACGACAGAGCGTTGGAGTCGGTAGAGAGTGTAAATGCTGAGATTGAGACCCTGATCAAGAAAGCATGGGGTAGAGCGGCATGAGTCGGAAGCAGATCTTTGGTAACCTGTCGCATAAGCCGGCGGATCAAAGTCGCGAGACAGAGACTGCCGCTTCGCCAGAAGAGCAAGGGCAGCGCCGGCCGTCACGGCTGCGTCCCCTTATTGGTTCACCTGATCTGACCGATCCCATCGATTCCACGCCGGTTGGTGCCCTAGGTCAGTCCCTCGGTGAACTCAGCGAGCGTTCGAAGCGAGCGGATGAAATTGAAAAGAAGCTCCTCTCGGGGCAGATAATCGTCGAACTCGATACGGCCGATGTAGAACCTTCGTTTATCCCAGACCGAATGGTGTCCGACGATGAAGCCTTTCGTGGCTTTGTGGACTCAATCCGAAGCGAGGGACAACAAGTTCCGATTTTAGTTCGGCCCCATCCCGACGACAGTGCGAAATATCAAGTTGCATTTGGTCATCGCCGACTGCGCGCTGCGGTGGCGCTGGCGCGGCCGGTTAAGGCTGTCGTCAGGTCGATGTCCGACCAGGAACTGGTGATTGCGCAGGGGCAGGAGAACAACGAGCGACAAGACCTCTCCTACATCGAGAAAGTTCGCTTCGCCCAGCGGCTTGAAAAGCAGTTTCCGCGTGATGTGATTATGTCGGCCTTGGCAATCTATAAGAGTGATCTTTCCAATATGCTGGCTGTGGCGGCGAAGATACCCGGGGAGTTGGTCGATGCCATCGGCCCTGCGCATGGTGTCGGTCGCCGAAACTGGATCGCATTGGCAGACACGCTGGCATCAGACAAACAGCAAGTGAAGCACGCGTTGAGCGTCGCCAATCGTCCCGAATTCGAGCTCCTCAAGTCGAAAGAGCGCTTCGAGACCGTCGCTAAAGCTCTCAAGGACGGCACGCTTTCTTCGAAGGATGAGGTGCCTGTCACTCACCAAGGCAACGAAGTTGGTAAAATTTCTCAAACAAGGCAGAAGGTGACGCTCAGCGTCGATCGCAAGGTCTCGCCAGAGTTTGCCGAATTCGTCTTGAACGAGGTCCCCCGGCTCTACGCGGAGCACCGCAAGAGCATCGGATAGGCACGAACTAAAGAAGAAGCAGGAGATCGAAACGAAGCAAAAGAAAAAGGCCCCCAAACCGGCGTTCGGAAGCCCTTCTCCAAGTTAGCACCCAGAGAATCGCACTTCCACGAATCGCAGTCAAGAGTCCGCGACGGAAAACGTCGTTCCGGTGAGCTAATTTCTTTTGCCTAGCGATAGGTGAAAGACAATGCAGACGCATATCTCAACGACGCCCTTCGGGCGGCGAACGCTAACGCTCGGCCAGATTGCGAGCCAAGCGACCGCAAAGGCCATGCCTAAGGAGGCAACCGCTAACAAGTGGCAGGTCTTCCAGCACATTCGTGAAGCGCGGGAGCTGCTTGGAGCGACGGATCGCTCACTGGCGATCCTCAACGCGTTGTTGTCGTTCCACCGCGAGACTGAGCTGTCGGCCCAAGGGGAACTTATCGTTTGGCCGTCGAACGAACAGCTGATGGCGCGCGCCAATGGAATTTCACCGGCGACGCTTCGGCGCCATCTGGCCGTCTTAGTCGAATGCGGCTTGATCATTCGACGCGACAGTCCGAATGGCAAACGTTTTGCACGCAGAAGCAGGGCAGGGGATGTTGAACAGGCCTATGGCTTCGACCTTTCACCGATCATCGCGCGCGCCGACGAGCTCCGTGAACTCGCAGAGACCGTGCAAGCAGAGAAGAAGGCGTTCCGCATCGCCAGAGAGCGTCTGACGCTGCTGAGGCGCGATATCGTTAAAATGATTGATATGGGGATTGAAGAGGGCGTGCCAGGCAACTGGGGCAGAGTGCTTCAAACCTACAGGACAATCATCTCGGATCTGCCTCGCAGCGCGCCGAGACAAGCCATCGAGGGCATCTGCGAGCAACTGGCGGAACTTCATGCCGAGATACGTGGGGCATTGGAATCTTTCACAAAAACAGAAAATACGAACGCCAATGAGTCTCATTCTGAGCGCCACATACAGAATTCAAATCCCGAATCCATATTTGAATCTGAACCAAGCATTCGAGAAAAGAATGAAGCGGATGGCGGCGCTGCGGAAACCGACAACGTCCGAAGTCTGCCGAAACGAGATTTGCCGTTGAGTATCGTGCTGGATGCATGCCCCAACCTGCTGGGACTTGTTCAGTCGGGCGAAGTTCGTCACTGGCGGGACTTTCTAGCAGCCGCTGAACTCGGCCGGACGATGCTCGGCATCAGCCCAAGTGCTTGGCGGGATGCCCAAACGGTCATGGGTGAGATTCAGGCGGCAATCGCGGTGGCAGCGATCTATGAACGTACGGATCAGATCACTAGCGCAGGGGATATCTACGCAGCCTGACAGACAAGGCACGGGAAGGGAAATTCTCTACCTGGCCGATGGTGATGGCACTGCTGCGAGCCAAACTGGACGCAAGCAAACGAGCGCCAGTTGCCGAAGCAACAACTTCTGCATCATCTCCACGCCTTGAGGTGTCGGAGTCGCTCCTGAAGAGCTTGCACAAGCGAAATCCGACAACATGACCGATAGCCAAAAATCTTGGTTGGCGCATTGGGCAACTGTGGGCCTAGTAACGTCCCATGAGATAAGTGCTGCCGTGCGGTCAAAACCAAACGGTTTGAAACGCCGCAGGTTCAGCGCGGATACTGTCAACTATTTAATTCTGCGGCCCTTGCGGTCAGCACTGCGGTCATGCCGAGACTACGGGCTGCAGGGCGGGTTTTGCATAGTGCGGTTATTTGTGAGCGGTACGGAAAGCGAGAGTCTTCGCAGGTCTGTATGGCATAATACTGTGGGTTTTTCACGCGAGCGGATGGGCGAA
>NZ_JAKSED010000012.1:0-13179 GCF_022359935.1 Aquamicrobium sp. NLF2-7
CGTCGTCGCCCTCCGCAAGGGCACGACCCTCGAAATGGTCCGGCTCTGCTGCCGCGGATGGCAACCAGGCCTCCCTCATCTCGAAAGCTTCGGCCTCCCTGTCCTCGACAGCGACGGCATCCGCGAGTTCCACCAGCGCAGCCTGATTGAAGGCGCCGACACCCTCTCCGAGGGGCTTTCCGACAAGGCTATGCAAATCCACCTGCAGCGGATCGTCGGCTCCTATGTCGGCTCCGCCTACGGAGCTGGCCAGTTCTACTCGAAGGCCGTAACCGAGGCGAAAGATGCCACGGCTAAGCTCGCCAACGACATCCGCGATGAGGACCTCGACGGTCCGGTCGGTTTCGACAGCAACGCGCAGCGCAAGCGTGAGTTCGCTGCCGACATGGGTCTTCAGTCGCACGCCCTGCGCATGGCGGCCGAGGGTGCCATTGCTGCCTACGAGCACATCGTCGGCGAAGCTGGAAGCACTACGAGCGCCAGGTCGAGAACCCCGGCCAGAACGTCCAGCCGGCATGCTGCCGATCTCCAGATGGCGGCACTTGGCTGATCGCCAACGGGCGGAGCTTCGGCTCCGCCCGATTTCCTACCCAATCAGGCTGGTGTCCTTGTGGACGCCGGCCCTCTTCGCGCATGTCTTCATGATCCAAACCTAACACCAGGAATAGACATTGTGGCCCGCGCCAGTCGCGGCCGTCACGAATGTTGGTCCTGCTCCGGTCCTCGTCCGCGAAACGGCTGCGCCGTCCTTCACTGCGTTTCGGCCCCTCCCTCCTGCGACATCTCTCTTCTTTCCGATTGCTCATCTGCGGGTTCGCGGACCTGCGGTCCTGCCGTGCGGCCTCGTGACGGCGCTGACGAGCCGCGACTGGCGCGGCCTCGAATGGAGGTTTTTGGAAAATGAGCAGGAAAGAAAACAAACCCCCGCGTCGATATCTACGCGAAAATCACCGACCGCTCGTCGCGGATCTGGAGAAGGGCGTTCGTCCTTGGACAGCCTTGGAACGCCGGGGATACTGCGGGTCGCTCACACGGCCGCTGCGCCATAATGGTCTCTGCCCTACCAGGGCATCAATACGCTGCTTCTCTGGTCGGAGAGTGTGGCGCAGGGCTATGTCTCGCCTACCTGGATGACGTTCAAGCAGAGCGTTGAGCTGGGTGGACATGTCCGCAAGGGCGAGACAGGCTCGATGGTGGTTTACGCCAGCCGCTTCACGCGCACCGAAACCGATGCGCGCGGGGGAGGAGGTCGAGCGCGGCATTCCCTTCCTTAAGGCCTACACCGTGTTCTGCGCCGATCAGATCGAGGACCTGCCGGCGCAGTATTATGGCAATCCCGCGCCTGCGCACGATCCGGTGGAGCGGGTCGAGCACGCAGATGCCTTCTTTGCCAATACCGGAGCGGTGATCCGGCACGGTGGCGACAAGGCCTTCTTCAATCCGGCGCTCGATATCGTGCAATGCCGCCGTTCGAGAGCTTTCGCGATGCGCCGAGTTACTATGCAACCTTGGGACATGAGCTAACCCATTGGGTCGGCTCGGAAAAGCGGCTTGATCGCAACCTCTCCCGCTATCACAAGGATCGCTCCTTCAGGGCGCACGAGGAGCTCGTGGCTGATTTGGCGGCTGCTTTTTGGCGGCCGACCTTGGCATCGTTCCCGAATTGGAGCCAAGGCCCGATCATGCGAGCTACCTGGCGAGTTGGCTTGAAATTCTCAAGAACGAGAAGCGGTTCATCTTCGCCGCGCTGCCCATGCCCAGCGCGCCGTCAACTACATGCACGAACTCCAGCCGGGCGCGGCACAGGTCGCGGAGGCAGCATGATGTTGCACGCTCCGAACACCATGGGGGAGGGCACCGAGCCTTCCCCGCTTCGCCTGCGCGCGCTTTTCGCTCGGCGCCGGCGTGCAATCGACCACCCTCGCCCTGATGGCGGCCCATGGCGAGATCGGGCCAATGCCCGATTGCGCTATTTTTGCAGACACCGGCTGGGAACCGCGGGCCGTCTACGATCATCTCGCATGGCTGATGTCTCCCAATGTTCTCCCGTGTTCCCGGTCCATATCGTCTCGGCCGGGAATATTCGTGAGCAGCTGATCGCGGCCGGGCAAGGCAACCGCTGGCCTCGATACCCGCCTTCGCCAAGACCGTGACGCCGGCGGGTGCGGATGTTCCTGTCTTCGACGAGAACGACGAAGGCGAGCTGATCGAAGTCGCCACCCGCCGGACGACGAGTGAGACGGTCTCGATTGGCATGATCCGGCGTCAATGCACGACTGACTATAAAATTGTCCCGATCCGTCGGAAAGTGCGTGAGCTCGCGGACTTGACGCGCAAACGCTCTCCTTCCTTTCCAGTGGTGGAATGCTGGATAGGCATCTCGACGGACGAGATTGTTCGCGCGAAGCCGAGCTTCGAAGCGTGGCAGATCAAGCGTTTTCCGCTGATCGAAAAACGCATGAGCCGACGAGACTGCCTCGCCTGGTTGCGCCGCTACGATTATCCCGATGCGCCAAAGAGCTCATGTATCGGCTGCCCGTTTCACAGCAACGCCATGTGGCGATCGATGCGCGAACGCGACGCGGCGGCCTGGGAGGATGCCGTCGAGGTCGATCGGTCCCTTCGACCGGACTGCGGAGTATCCGTGGCGAGGTTTACCTGCATCGATCATGCGTTCCGCTCGAGGACGTCGATCTCTCGACGGCCACCGACCCGCGCCACTCGATCTCTGGCCGAACGAGTGCGAGGGCATGTGCGGTGTATGACCCCGGATCCACGCCTATAACATTCGAGCCTATCGCGCGCTACGAGCTCAACGCTCATCTCATTTTGTGGGGACACAGGATGGGCGAAATCCGCCACCCGACGTAAGGCTGGTCCCACGGCTTGCGCCATGAAGGCCAGCTGCTCGCCGTTGTCTCGGCCGACACACTCATGCGTGAGCGCGTTGGCGGCCTTACGCGGCACGATGCGATCGAGCTCGCCCGCCTCTGCGCCGCCAAGCCCGACCTATGCGGTGTCGGGCTCCGTCTTTTGGCGATCCTTCGTCTTTCCGGCGATCACTGCTGCCCGTGGTTGCCAGTGGGCCGTCAGTTATCAGGATTCGGTCCTGCACAGCGGTAATCTCAACCGCTTCGACGGCTGGGTCACGATCGGTCAATCGAGAAGTGGGACCGATTCACGATCCGGGCGGCGGGGACGAAGCAAGGTGATATGGGGCCGGTCCGATGATCCTGAAATGCGACGCACCAGGTCCATCGACCGCTCGCCGCCCTAGGAGCGCGGAGAAGCGTTGTTCTCGCGCTAGACGCCCGAGACGAGAGCCAGCTCCCTTCCAGTCAGGGACCTTGCGAATGTAGACTAGGGCATCTACATTCTCTGGAAGAATTATCTACATGGAGGCTCCATGCCGATCAATGTCAACAATCCGGAGGCGGACGCACTCACGCGCAGGTTCGCCCATATGGCCGTGTGTGAGCATCACCGACGCGATCGTCATCGCCATGAGGAGGCGATCGAGCGCCGCCGTGTTTGCCGAAAGCCCGCTTCAGACCGCGGCGCGTCTTCGTGAGAAGCATGGGGTGGCGCTGCGCAAGGCGGCGAAGAAGCCGCTTCCGCGCGAGGCCTTCGACGAGATGTGGGAATCGAAATAATGTTCGTCGACGCGTGCGCGATCATTGCCGTGATGTCCGACGAGCCGGAAGCAAAGCGCGTCTCCGATGCGCTCGCGTCGGGAAGGGTGCATTTACCTCTCCGGTCGCCGTACTGGAGGCGGTCCTTGGTCTTGCGCGCCCCGACAAGTTCGCTCTCGCCGTATCCGAGGTTGAGCCGATCGTGGTCGAGTTTCTTGACGAGCGCGGCATCGAAATTAGGGATCTGCCGCCCGCGTCCGAAACCACAAAGCTGGCGCTCTCCGCCGCACAACGGTATCGCTCCGGGCGCCATGGTCTCAACCTCGGCGATTGCCTGCATTACGCATGCGCGAAATATTTCGCGGTGCCAATTCTTGCCACGGCCGACGAGTTCCGGCAGACCGATCTCACCGCGGTCCCCTGAAGCGAGACGTTTTCCGTTTCGATCCGGGTCACCCGTTCCCGTCCGGTCGATCGTCGTGTCAACGATAGGACACCAAGGCCTGCCGCTGGGTGTCCCCCCCTGCACGAACGTCTCTCTCTCGGACGCTGATCCCGTGTGAAACGAGAGCTGGATGCGCGGTTGCCGGCCGCCTTCCTGCTATCGTGCGCCAGAGACGCAGCTTGATTTCAGCGCGTGGTCAGCCTGGCTGGGCGTGTAGCGAAGTCAGCGCCCGGACCTTCCGCAGGATCCCCGGTTCATGGCGGTTGATCACCATCATTGCACGCGAATCGAGCGCGATGATCCTTTCATCGACGTGGCGAGTGTAAGGAATGAAGGTCTCCGGTTCGAGCTCCCGGCTCTTGACGATCGCGATGCTAGGCAAAGCCGATATCCCTTTCGTCATAGCGCCGGACGAGCTTCATCGGAGTAAGGCTAGCTCCACCCCAAACCCCGGTATTGCGCGCCCTCCCCCGGGTCTCCATCCAACCAAGCAGCACGCGGACATGTTGTGATCGTGCTTGACGACCGCCTTGAAGATAAAATGAAATACGACGCCCACGACGAGGCATAGGCGACTGAACCGGCGACGATGAAGAGGATCGTCGTAAAATCATGTTGATCCCCATCGCCTCCATCGTAACGCCCCCGATCATTGCCGGCCTCGTGCAGGCCAGGAACAACGTATCTTCCTCGAGGGCATTCTTCTCGCTCATGAACCTCCTCCTGAGATCATGTTGACGATCTCGGTCGCGCCAAAGATGATTCCGATGCCGAGAACGACAAACGCCGCCTTGCGCAGGTCGAGGTAGCCGAACATCCACGCGATGCCGACGATGATCACAGCAATAATTGCTAGCAGGCGCGCTACGTTGCCGGTCAGCATATTGACGATATTCTGCAGGACGCTTTCGATGCCACCTGCCTGGGCGAAACTCGGCTCGATCAAGGCTAGCGAAAACACCGTTGCCATTGTCACGATTGCCGCGGCCGACCTGATACGCGCCGTTAGGGTCATGTGCTCATCACTCCTTTTGCTCGTTGGAAAAAACGAGGACGGATTGCCGCCCCGCATTGAAGACATCCCACCTCGGCGCAGGGATCTGAGACCCTGGCTGAACCTTCTCTGGCGAGCTGCCGCCAGTTGTTGAAGCTGACGAGCCCCCTGCCCCTTCGCGCGTGGGCAACGCTTGCACCTGTCCCTCGACAATCTCGATGGTCGCGAGTTGACTGGACAGCCGCTTTCGCTCCGCCAATACTCTTTTGTCGTAACCCACCATTTCGCCGGCAGAGGGGTCGCCACTGCCAAAATAACTTCGCAGCATGACGGCTTCAGCCTGTGTCTTTGTTGCGCCATCCTGAAAGCGACTTGGTAGTAGCCGTCAAGCAGCGCTGCGCTGGCCTTGATGTTGAGGCAGAAGTCGAAGGCGTCGCTGACGGACAGACCCAGCCTACCCAGATTTCCAGAATTGATCCCGCCGAGTCCCAAGTCGATATCGTGACCCTCGGCGATCAAGGCAGTCGCTGTCTCTATCGCCTCAGCTCTGGTTTTAGGCTGCTCGACGAGCGGACGGTCTGTGTTGTTGATTCGAATGGCGAAGGGGTGAGCCGCTCTCGACGCTTATGACCGCGGCTATTGTTTCCGTGGCGATTTGCGGAGCGCATTGCTGGGCGAGATCAAGGAAGGCTACCGGCATGGGCTAGAACCAGACTCGTTGCTTGGCCTGGCGCCGTCGATCGTCAGGTCGATGTAGCGGGGTTGTTCGCGGACATGCGGCGCGCCGTCACATAAGCTTTGCAAACGCGCTTGCCGTCCGAAAAATCCCATCGACCGGCCCCAACAGCGCCGGAATGGCGACCGCTGCCATTGTTGCTGCACTGATCGGCACTAACTGTCTGTAGCTCGGTGGAAACGCATCCCATTTGGCCAACGCCGCGATCATCTTGCGCGTGACGAGACGGAAGCCGGCATCGCAATAGTACGGCTCATACCGTGGCTTCGTTGCCGTGAAACCGACCCGCCAGGTAGAAAGACCGTCCTTTCGCTAAGTGCGACCACAGCCGTTCGATCGGGGGGCGGCACTCGGCGTACTGTGTTGCGCCGCCTGGATTAGAAAGACAAAGGAGAACTTGGCAACCCCAGTCATCCGCTCGCGCAATGGGGGACGAAAACGTGTACAATGAAACACCAATCGCAATAGCGGAAGTGCCCGAATGACTGCATTCTTCATGCTCAGACCCTCGTTTGCCTTCCGACCGGCTATTCGCCTGCGAGGCTTTACCACCTTGTCATACTGCACGATAACGAATAGATAAGAAGATGCCAAGCCCTTTGAACCAACGCTGGCACAACACGGTTTTTGCGACCCTGGCTACGCACGAGATCATGTCAAAGCCCTTGCCGGACGAGACCCTAATTCGCGTCTTCGCCAGCTCGGGATGATGAATCTTTTGTACACGCTGCAAAAAGCGGACCGCGCGCTGACTATCACCAATGTCACCGAAGTGACTGGAATGACAAGGAAAGCGGCCCAGAAGCGATTGATCCACTAGTCGTCCGAGGCCTCTTAAAGGAATCCTGGGGAGGACGTCCATAGGTCGTGGCAAGGCGCGGCAGTATGAGATCGCGCCGGAAATCTTCGAAAAACTGCAGGGCGTGTACGGCGCCTGACCGATCCAATCCGGTAGATCGATCGTACGAAAACTTTCATTACATGGTAAAAACGCACAGTATTGCTCACGCTTAATGGCGCAAGCATACTTCGCACGGCGACTCAGTGACCTTTGGCGGCTTACTGATTCGTTTTGCGTAGATAAACCTGTGTGATGGAGAGGCTATACGGCAAAAACGGAACGGCCCCGGAAGTTGGCGCTTCCGAGGCTGGTTCAACGAAGTTCGGATTTCGTGATCGGGCTCTTTGGCGAGAACCCCAACTGTACATGTTGGATAATCGCAAACCCGAAAATTTCTGTCAAGGCGATACGCCACTTCGGCGAACGATCCTGCATGCCGTTTCGGGAGAAGACCGGGATGAGCAGTACAGATGAAGTAAAGCCAAACACCGTCGTGAAGTTGGTGGCTGGTGCGCGTCGGATTACGCTGGAGGGCTGGCCATGTGGCGCAGTGGCAACTGCGTGGCTCACTTCTCGCACATTGGTCAGGAAGGTCGAGTGCCGGCCGACGCGTGTTCTTCAAGGAGGTGGGTATCGTGCTCAGTGCTACGTTGATGGGACGGACATAGCAGCAGCTGGGCTGGAGGAGGGGATGTTTGTCCTGGCAGTGCCGGCGCAGGAGCATCCTCCGCCCGGCTATCGTGAGATTGAGGCCAGGGCAAAGGCTGCAGGCGCCGGCATTTGGTCGAGTGTTTTCAAAGATGCCGTCCGAATGGCGGCGTACACACGGCACATATAATCCTCTTGCACCTCAGCGATGATGATCGATGCCTTGACGCAAGGACCGAGCGAAACACGAGATGTCAGCGAGTTGCTAATACAGCGCATTGCGGCGTCCGAGAAAGCCGTTAGCCGCGGCTAACTGCAATCCTAGACGCCGCCAGGAGGGCATTAAGAACTCGTTAACCCTTATTTTGTTGCAGAACGGAGAGAATCGGGCATAGTCCTCTTACCTGCGGATTTTTTCGCAATCTCGTAAATATTCCGCAACTGCCGCAAGAATGGAAGAACCTTATGGAGACCACTGCTGAAGCGCCAAAATCAACTGACGTGACCGATGAACTCAAGACGCTCATTCAGCGTCATTCTGCAGCGCTGTCCTCCGAACTTCAGGCGCACCACGCAAGCACTTTTCCGCCACACGCAGAAAAAGGAATTCGCAATTTTTCGCCGGCCGAGACCGCAAAGCTTATTGGTATCACAGAGGGGTATCTCCGGCAGGTAGCGAGCGAAATGCCGGACGTTGGTAACGTCTCTGCGGGGGGGCGCCGTACATACTCAGTCGATGCGATCAATGAGATTCGAAAAACACTGGATAGTGGGACGCGGGGAAATAAGCGGTACTTGCCATGGCGCTCCGGCTCTGAGCAACTCCAAGTTATCACCGTGATGAACTTCAAGGGGGGTCCGGAAAGACAACGACGACAGCCCACCTCGCTCAGTACCTTGCTCTTCGTGGCTACCGCGTCCTCGCTATCGACCTCGACCCGCAAGCCAGCCTTTCTGCGCTGTTTGGACATCACCCGAACTCGATGTTGGCCCAAACGAAACGCTTTACGGAGCGATCCGGTACGACGGTGAAAAGCGCCCGATCGCTGAGATCGTGAGAGCAACCTACATTCCAGATCTCCATCTGGTGCCGGGCAACCTCGAGCTGATGGAATTTGAGCACGATACGCCAAAGGCCCTAATGACTCGCGCCCCAGGGGACACTCTGTTCTTTGCACGCATCGGGCAGGCGCTTTCACAAGTCCAAAAGCTTTACGATGTCGTGGTGATCGATTGCCCACCGCAGCTGGGATTTTTGACGATGTCAGCGCTGACTGCTGCGACGTCGGTTCTGATAACCATTCATCCCCAGATGCTGGACGTGATGTCAATGGGACAGTTCCTGGCTATGACAGGCGATCTCCTTGAAGAAATCAGCAGGGCAGGAGCATCGTCGCAATATCTATGGATGAAGTACTTGGTGACTCGCTTTGAACCGAGCGATGGTCCGCAAAACCAGATGGTTGCCTTTTTGCGTTCGATTTTTGGCGACCACGTCCTCAATCATCCGATGCTCAAAAGCACGGCGATTTCGGACGCAGGTCTTACCAACCAAACTATTTTCGAGGTTGAGAGAAGTCAGTTCACACGGTCAACCTACGACAGAGCGTTGGAGTCGGTAGAGAGTGTAAATGCTGAGATTGAGACCCTGATCAAGAAAGCATGGGGTAGAGCGGCATGAGTCGGAAGCAGATCTTTGGTAACCTGTCGCATAAGCCGGCGGATCAAAGTCGCGAGACAGAGACTGCCGCTTCGCCAGAAGAGCAAGGGCAGCGCCGGCCGTCACGGCTGCGTCCCCTTATTGGTTCACCTGATCTGACCGATCCCATCGATTCCACGCCGGTTGGTGCCCTAGGTCAGTCCCTCGGTGAACTCAGCGAGCGTTCGAAGCGAGCGGATGAAATTGAAAGAAGCTCCTCTCGGGGCAGATAATCGTCGAACTCGATACGGCCGATGTAGAACCTTCGTTTATCCCAGACCGAATGGTGTCCGACGATGAAGCCTTTCGTGGCTTTGTGGACTCAATCCGAAGCGAGGGACAACAAGTTCCGATTTTAGTTCGGCCCCATCCCGACGACAGTGCGAAATATCAAGTTGCATTTGGTCATCGCCGACTGCGCGCTGCGGTGGCGCTGGCGCGGCCGGTTAAGGCTGTCGTCAGGTCGATGTCCGACCAGGAACTGGTGATTGCGCAGGGGCAGGAGAACAACGAGCGACAAGACCTCTCCTACATCGAGAAAGTTCGCTTCGCCCAGCGGCTTGAAAAGCAGTTTCCGCGTGATGTGATTATGTCGGCCTTGGCAATCTATAAGAGTGATCTTTCCAATATGCTGGCTGTGGCGGCGAAGATACCCGGGGAGTTGGTCGATGCCATCGGCCCTGCGCATGGTGTCGGTCGCCGAAACTGGATCGCATTGGCAGACACGCTGGCATCAGACAAACAGCAAGTGAAGCACGCGTTGAGCGTCGCCAATCGTCCCGAATTCGAGCTCCTCAAGTCGAAAGAGCGCTTCGAGACCGTCGCTAAAGCTCTCAAGGACGGCACGCTTTCTTCGAAGGATGAGGTGCCTGTCACTCACCAAGGCAACGAAGTTGGTAAAATTTCTCAAACAAGGCAGAAGGTGACGCTCAGCGTCGATCGCAAGGTCTCGCCAGAGTTTGCCGAATTCGTCTTGAACGAGGTCCCCCGGCTCTACGCGGAGCACCGCAAGAGCATCGGATAGGCACGAACTAAAGAAAAGCAGGAGATCGAAACGAAGCAAAAGAAAAAGGCCCCCAAACCGGCGTTCGGAAGCCCTTCTCCAAGTTAGCACCCAGAATCGCACTTCCACGAATCGCAGTCAAGAGTCCGCGACGGAAAACGTCGTTCCGGTGAGCTAATTTCTTTTGCCTAGCGATAGGTGAAGACAATGCAGACGCATATCTCAACGACGCCCTTCGGGCGGCGAACGCTAACGCTCGGCCAGATTGCGAGCCAAGCGACCGCAAAGGCCATGCCTAAGGAGGCAACCGCTAACAAGTGGCAGGTCTTCCAGCACATTCGTGAAGCGCGGGAGCTGCTTGGAGCGACGGATCGCTCACTGGCGATCCTCAACGCGTTGTTGTCGTTCCACCGCGAGACTGAGCTGTCGGCCCAAGGGAACTTATCGTTTGGCCGTCGAACGAACAGCTGATGGCGCGCGCCAATGGAATTTCACCGGCGACGCTTCGGCGCCATCTGGCCGTCTTAGTCGAATGCGGCTTGATCATTCGACGCGACAGTCCGAATGGCAAACGTTTTGCACGCAGAAGCAGGGCAGGGGATGTTGAACAGGCCTATGGCTTCGACCTTTCACCGATCATCGCGCGCGCCGACGAGCTCCGTGAACTCGCAGAGACCGTGCAAGCAGAGAAGAAGGCGTTCCGCATCGCCAGAGAGCGTCTGACGCTGCTGAGGCGCGATATCGTTAAAATGATTGATATGGGGATTGAAGAGGGGCGTGCCAGGCAACTGGGGCAGAGTGCTTCAAACCTACAGGACAATCATCTCGGATCTGCCTCGCAGCGCGCCGAGACAAGCCATCGAGGGCATCTGCGAGCAACTGGCGGAACTTCATGCCGAGATACGTGGGGCATTGGAATCTTCACAAAAACAGAAAATACGAACGCCAATGAGTCTCATTCTGAGCGCCACATACAGAATTCAAATCCCGAATCCATATTTGAATCTGAACCAAGCATTCGAGAAAAGAATGAAGCGGATGGCGGCGCTGCGGAAACCGACAACGTCCGAAGTCTGCCGAAACGAGATTTGCCGTTGAGTATCGTGCTGGATGCATGCCCCAACCTGCTGGGACTTGTTCAGTCGGGCGAAGTTCGTCACTGGCGGGACTTTTCTAGCAGCCGCTGAACTCGGCCGGACGATGCTCGGCATCAGCCCAAGTGCTTGGCGGGATGCCCAAACGGTCATGGGTGAGATTCAGGCGGCAATCGCGGTGGCAGCGATCTATGAACGTACGGATCAGATCACTAGCGCAGGGGTATCTACGCAGCCTGACAGACAAGGCACGGGAAGGGAAATTCTCTACCTGGCCGATGGTGATGGCACTGCTGCGAGCCAAACTGGACGCAAGCAAACGAGCGCCAGTTGCCGAAGCAACAACTTCTGCATCATCTCCACGCCTTGAGGTGTCGGAGTCGCTCCTGAAGAGCTTGCACAAGCGAAATCCGACAACATGACCGATAGCCAAAAATCTTGGTTGGCGCATTGGGCAACTGTGGGCCTAGTAACGTCCCATGAGATAAGTGCTGCCGTGCGGTCAAAACCAAACGGTTTGAAACGCCGCAGGTTCAGCGCGGATACTGTCAACTATTTAATTC
The DNA here is from genome assembly GCF_022359935.1 of Aquamicrobium sp. NLF2-7. Taxonomy (NCBI): domain Bacteria; kingdom Pseudomonadati; phylum Pseudomonadota; class Alphaproteobacteria; order Hyphomicrobiales; family Phyllobacteriaceae; genus Aquamicrobium; species Aquamicrobium sp. NLF2-7. The sequence continues at coordinate 11,656 of NZ_JAKSED010000012.1, forward strand.
TGCGGCCCTTGCGGTCAGCACTGCGGTCATGCCGAGACTACGGGCTGCAGGGCGGGTTTTGCATAGTGCGGTTATTTTGTGAGCGGTACGGAAAGCGAGAGTCTTCGCAGGTCTGTATGGCATAATACTGTGGGTTTTTCACGCGAGCGGATGGGCGAACTAGAGGCCGGAAGCCTTAGTCAGGTTTACGCGGAAGCGGTCGCGTCGTCGCTGATATCTGCGAGTCATCTCCGCGCTAGTATGACCGAGCTGCTTCTGCACGTATCGCTCATCGACTTCTGCCGAAGAGGCGAGACCAGCTCGCAGTGAATGACCAGAGAATTTGAGGGTACGCTCCATTTCGCCAAGATCACCGCGAACGCCCGCAGCCATTGCAGCCCGCCACTAACTAGCCGGGCAACCTCTTTGTCATTCAGCCGCTCAGATCCACAGCCTTGCCCTGCCCCTTCACGCGGCGAAAGAGTGGGCCATGTGCCAGCTTGGCGAACTTGATCCAGGTCTCGATTGCCACGACTGGGCAGGTCGCATCGGCCGAGCCGCGTCCGACCTCGACCTCTCGCCATCCGGTTTTCCCGCGCAGGGTAATAAGCATCCCTTTTTCGAGGATCTCGATCCAACCGCGCCCGTCCTCAGTTTGGTCGGCCTTCAGATCGAGGCCAACGATCTCGGAGCGACGAGACCTCCGGCAAAGCCAATGAGCAACATTGCACGATCTCGCAGGCCGCGAAGAGAGCCGCGATTGAGCGTCTCTACATGGCAATGGCAATGATGTCTTCAGCCATGACAGCTTCCTTCTGGACGGGTGGCTTGGCGTGGCTGTTGCGGATTCCTCCGGCCAATTACTGTGGCGATATGCCGGTCCTTGCGATCGAGCGAAAGGCACACGCTGGGCATAGTTCCAGGAGAGTCGAGGAGAGGCGTCGTTCGATGGTTGAGACGGAGTTCGCTTTGCGCCTCGTTCAGCCGTACCGGAAGCGCAGGCAGTGATGTAATAGTCCGACGGTTCGCGGATGCGGGGGCAGGGGGGCCAGATTGGAGCGCCTGCACCACGCCGAAAATTGCTTCCAGTCGGCCCTCGTAGGGCCTTGCGCGTGTTGGCGGAACTGGCCGCCTGGACATAGCCGCGAGCGCGATCGGCGAGGCTGGCGAGATGAGCCGGTGTCTCGTCGCCGCCGGCGAGAGAGGAGAGGGGGCTTGCGCCTGACACCTCCAGCGCGGAAACATCACGCCCCAGCCGCCGGGCTGAGAGACGGCGCTGAGGTCTCCTCGACGTGATTTTCGGTGTTTTGCTCGACGATTTGGGCCATTTCTCTATAATGACAAAAACGTCCGATAATGCAAGATTATCGGACGTTATTAATCGGCGAACGAGCCGTGCGGTTTCAAACGATTCTGATGGTGTAAGCGCGCACATGAGTTACGCTCCGTCGCATGGATTCTTTCTTGCTCACCACATTACGACTGCCTCCTGGTCAGCCCGACTGCCGGCCTGGACGCGGGCCACGAACTCACGACAGCCGCGAG
>NZ_JAKSED010000002.1:0-391483 GCF_022359935.1 Aquamicrobium sp. NLF2-7
GCAGCACCTGCCGCCGGCAGCCTGCCGTTTTCGGCCAGGCCCAGCAGCGCATCGAGCTTCTGGCGTTCCATGCGCTTGCGCTGCTCGGGCGCATCGGATTCCTCGATGAAACGGCTGCGCAGGGCGATATCGTCATGGCCGTAGAGCATGAGCGTGTCCGACGGCAGACCGTCGCGCCCGGCGCGACCGGTTTCCTGATAATAGGCTTCTATGCTGGATGGCAGATCGATATGGGCCACGAAGCGCACGTCCGGCTTGTCGATGCCCATGCCGAAGGCGATGGTGGCCACCATAACCACCGCTTCGCCATGCTGGAAACGCGTCTGGTTGGCCTCGCGCGCGGCCTTGTCCATGCCGGCATGATAGGCCAGCGCATCATAGCCCTGGTCCCGCAGCCATGCGGCGGTTTCCTCGGTCCTGCGCTTCGACAGACAGTAGACGATGCCGCTCTCGCCCTCGTGGCGACGAAGAAGAAAATCCTTAAGCTGGGCGCGCGGATTGTCCTTTTCCTCGATGGCGTAGCGGATGTTGGGCCGGTCGAAACCGGCAATGAAGGCGTCTGTCCCGGCAATGTTCAGGTGCGTCAGGATTTCGGCACGCGTCGGCTCATCGGCCGTCGCTGTCAGCGCCATGCGCGGCGTGTCGGCAAAGCGCTGCACGACCGCATCGAGCTGGCGATAGGAGGGGCGGAAATCATGCCCCCATTGCGAGAGGCAATGGGCCTCATCAATGGCAATCAGCGACAGCTTCACCCCGTCGAGCGGTCAAGAACGTCCGGCCGCAGCAGCGTTTCGGGCGCGACATACAGAAGGTCGAGCCCGCCGGTGCTGACGGACTGCCACAGCTCGCGCCTCTCATCCGGTCCGAGATCGGAATTGAGCGCGGCTGCCCGGACACCGGCCTGTCGGAGTGCGGCCACCTGATCGGCCATCAGCGCCAGCAGCGGCGAAACGACAAGCCCCAGACCCGGACGGGCGATCGCCGGAATCTGATAGCACAGCGACTTGCCGCCGCCTGTCGGCATCAGCACGAAGGCGTTGTTGCCCGCAATAACATGCTCCACGATCCGTGCTTGCGGACCCCGGAACGCGTCATAGCCGTAGACGGATTTGAGAATTTCGAGGGAGGAGGCAGCCATGTTCTTCTGTGCCGGAAATTAACGGATGGGATCGTTCATGCATATCGGTTCAGCCTGCAGTAGCACAATGCGTGGCCGGACGGACGTCTGCCAGGCACAGGTGCGGCACCCTGCCCCGCCCCGTGGTCGGGACAGGGGAGCCTATGGCTGTGGAACTCGGGAAAGGCAGCCGTCCGGCAATCATGTGTTCAGCCGCGTGGCTGGGTGGCAGCATGGATAACCATGCTGCCGGAACAACCGGGGAAATCAAAACGCTGTTTCCAACGACCGACCATGGCTGCCATATGCTCCCGCATGATGTTCTGGAAGCCATGCCCGCTACGGCATGTAGGAGAGCCTGTGCAATCGATGCAGACTTTCAGGCAGGAACCTCAGTCTCCCACCGCCAGGCCGAGACGTTTTCCGATCTTCGTGACCACAGTCGAGACGGCGTCCAGACGGCTGGCACCATCCTCGCTGATACCGCGCCGCCAATAGGAGGTGACGAGGTGCTGTTCCTTTCCAAGCTTGAGCACATTGCGCACATGGGAGCGTATGTCCCTGAAGGCGGAAAATTCGCAACCGGCCCAGACGAACACCCGCTCTTCACCAGCAGGCACTTCGACTGACCGCACCGCATCCGCAAGCAGCGTGGTCGTTCCCGCGGCCGCGCCGTTCCGGTGCAGCCATTTCAGTTCGAAGCGTTGCGGCAGAACGATATCCTGTTCCTCGGCGCGGTCCGCCACTTCGATCAGGGCCACGCCGCGGCTGTCGGGCGACAGGTTTTCAAGGGCACGCGCGATGGCAGGCAATGCGGTTTCATCGCCTGCCAGCAAATGCCAGTCGGCCTGCCGGATATCCCCGGCCACCCGGACCGACCATTCCGATCAGATCGCCCGGCTTGGCGGCGATCGCCCACGCCGAGCCCGGCCCTTCGTCGCCGTGCACGACCAGATCTATGTCCAGCGTTCCCGCTTGCGCATCCACGGAACGGATCGTGTATTTTCGCACCGACGGCTTGCCCGGGCCACCGGGCCAGCGGAAGCTGCCCTGCGCATCGAGAGCCGGCCACTCAGGCTCCACACCTGCCGGAGGCACCAGCAGCTTGCAGTGGATGTTGCCGAGCCCCGAAAACCGGAGCAGATTTTCACCTGCCAGGCGAATGCGCTGCATGTGCGGCGTGATGCGCCTGGTGCTGACCACCCGCATCAGCCGGAAATTGGGTGGCGCACCGCTTTCGCTTTCGTCCCCGGTCCAGACGATGTCGCTCGCCGAAACGCCGGTGAATTCCACGACATGCTCGGCCAGTTCCATCTTGATTTCCTGAAGCAGGCTTCTGTCTGCCGCTTCGGCGCGCAGATGCAGCGATCCTTCCTGCGGCGACAGCACGCCACGGCAGAAATCGAAATCCAGAACCGTCGCTTCTCCCTGCGATGATGCGCGCGCACCATGGCTTTCCAGATGCCCGGCGATGTCGGGAATGTGGCGGGCGGCATCGGCGATCGCGACCGTTGCCTCGGCCACCAGTGGAAAATGCCTGTTCATGCTGCGTCTCCGGCTGCCTGTCGCGCCGCAGCGCCATTATCCGTCAGATCCCTGATGTCGATGCGCAGCGAGCCGCTGGGAAGCGCCACGACATCGGCGACAACCCCATAGACATCCCGCAGCATAACGGGTGTAACGGCATCCGTGGGTCTGCCCTCCACGTAAAGGCCGCCGCCGCTCATCACCACCACCGTATCGGCCCACTCGGCCGCCAGCGCCAGATCGTGCAGCACGATGACGGCGGAGCGCCCCGAGCGGGTCAGTTCCCGCACCGTGCGCATGATGTGGAACTGGTGCCGCAAATCCAGCGCACTGGTCGGTTCGTCGAGCAGCAGCAGTTCAGGATCAGGTGCCAGCGCCTGTGCGAGCCCCGCCATCTGTCTTTGTCCGCCGGAAAGGCGATCAAGCGGCTCAAGCGCGAGATGAACAGCGTTCAGCCGTTCCAGAACCGCAACCGCCCTGCGACGCAGCAGCTTTTCATTTCCCGTCGGCGAGGCCACCTTGAGGGCCGTGACGATGGTTTCCAGAACACTCAGCCCCACTCCGGCCGGCAGCGACTGCGGCATGAAGCCGACATAAGCGGCACGCTGCTGGCGCGACATGGCAAGCAGGTTATGCCCGTTCAGCCACACCTTGCCGGAGGCCGGCAAAAGGCCGGCGATAGCTCGCAGCAGCGTTGACTTGCCGGCGCCGTTGGGTCCGACCAGCGCGGTGATCCCGCCTGCCTGTATGGGCGAGACGTGCAGGTCGCGGATGATCGCTCGGCGGCCGTAGCTCACCGTCAGCCCGCTGATGTGCAGGGACTTATCGCTCATGGGCGCCTGCGCCTCCGATGGATCAGGACGAAGAAGATCGGCAGACCGACCAGCGATGTGACGATGCCGACCGGCAGCAGCATGCCCGGCACCAGCGTCTTTGATGCGACGGAGGCGAGCGACATCACCAGCGCCCCGCTGCACAGGCTTGCCGGCAAAAGGAAGCGGTGGTCCTCGCCCACCATCAGGCGGGCGATATGGGGACCGACAAGGCCGATGAAACCGACGGTTCCGACAAAGGCGACAGCGGTGGCGGCAAGCAGGCTGACGCGCAGCAGAGAGAAGAACCGCAGGCGGCCAACGTCGATTCCGAAGCTTGCCGCGCGCTCTTCGCCAAGCCGAAGCGCCGTCATTTTCCACGACGATGCGAGCGAAAACGGGAACAGCAGCACCGTGACGATGCCCAGCACCGCCACCGTTTCCCAGCTGGCCGCGCCGAGATTGCCCATGCTCCAGAACACAAGCTGCTGGAGGTGCGTCGGCCGAAGCCATGAACTGCACCAGTGCCACCAGCGCATTGAAGGTGAAGACCAGCGCGATGCCGAACAGCACGAGCGTCTCGATGCCCCCGCCACCGCGCGCCAGATACTGGAGCAGCAACACCGAGCCGAGCGCGAAGACGAAGGCATTGCCGGCGATGATCATGTGCGGCGGAACGAAGGGAAGCCCGAGGCCGAGAATGATGGCAAGCGACGCGCCCAGCGATGCGGCGGAGGAAACACCCAATGTGAAAGGACTGGCCAGCGGATTGTCGAGAACAGTCTGCATCTCAGCGCCGGCCAGAGACAACGCCGCCCCCACCAGCACCGCCATCATGGCGATGGGCAGCCGCACGTTCCAGAAGATCACCTCCATGGCACGGGTGGTGTCGGGATGCCCGGTGACGACTTTCCAGAGCTCGCTCAGTCCCATGCCCGAAGGGCCGGTGGTCATGTCGAGCATGATCGCCAGAAGGGTCATGACCGCCATGAGTGCCACCAGAAACCCGCGTCGCCGCATGAGGCGGGCATGAACTTCCAGCACCTGCCTGCCGCCGTCGGTGCTGACGGGGTCCAGCGCGCCTGATGCGGTCATCGGATACCCCCGGCCACCGGCGCGCAGGATGTGGCCGGCACGCAGGAAAGAGACACGGGAATGCGGATCATGGAACAACCTTCCGGGCGCTGCCTGCTGCCTGTTTTACTCCGGGCAGGAACATGAGCGAACCTTCGGACGCAACCCGGATGTGGACGGCTGCAACCCTAACCATAGAGCCATCGCCTTCTGCAATGGCCAATTTTGCCCGGGCAGCGCTCGTTTCGTTTGCGGCCCGCCTGCTGAAACCGGCGAAAATGGCTTCGTGGCGGATTTGACGTCTTGAATGAATCATGAAGCCCATCCCGCGATCTATGCTCCAGCTTCAGCAACATCACATCCTGTTTCCCGCAAGGTCATGTGCCATGGCCATCGCTCATTCGGGCGTTCTCCGGCGGACAGCGTGATGTCGACTTTCAGCACTTTGAACCGTCATTTTGTTGCTGTTCGGCAACTGGGGGTGAAAAATGGAACAGACTGCGCGCGGCACGCAAAAACACTGAAGGGCAGCGGTGTGTGCCATGAACCCAACAAATCAAGCATTAAACCTGAGTTTCAGGAACAGGATTTATGCAAGGCCCTGAAACCACGCGGTCACTCGCCGTTGCGCCAGTTTGCCGGCTCCGTTAGGTCTGCCGGATCATTGTGTGTTTTCCGGCAAGGCTGGCGTGGAAAAGCTCGACCTCAAGCGATTGATGGCCGCCTTCGTGAAGATGCGGCCGTGCCTCGAAGCGGCGGCGCTCGCCCGCGTGCTCTCCGCCGCGGCCACGGCGGAGAATCTCGTTTAGGCTCGGAATGCATCGAAAAAACTGTTTTCAGTTTGTTCGGCAGAGTCATGGCCACCCATACAACCAGAGCTGAAACAGCCCGGATACTATCCGATACGCGTAGCCAAAGGGACGTAGCCCCCGTCTCTAATCCCATCCTCCCGGATGAGGGAATGCGCGCCCATTGCCTTATTGCGCATGGGATTACGACGCAGGTGCAACTGTTCAATGGAAGTTCCCGGCGCGACAGTCCAGACGCCGGACAAGCCAGAATTTCCGGAATGGGAACGAGGGTTCTTGATCAAGGGGGGGTCCCGCGTCTCCGGAAAGAAAGCTCCCGGCCAACAAGCAGTGCCCAAAACAGCAGTGCATTGTCCATCTTCGTGGGGGGATGCACACAGCAGACGACGGCCGTTTCGGTCGTCGAACCAGTGGAACCGTGCCGGCACCATATCGCCTGACAGATGACGGGTGATCGTGTCGCACGGTTCTTTAATCGAGGACACGATCATGGGTAACAATAACGGGCTTGGCGGGTTTGGCCTTTATCTTCCTGGCTGGCCGCTCGGCAATCAGGACCAGAGCCAGGATCAGGACCAGCATCAGGATCAGGGGCAGGACCAGCATCAGGACCAGGAATCCTGGCAGAACCAGGACCAGGAACAGTCCGCGCAGAATACGGCCAACAACGAGGCCAGCAACAATGCCGGTAACAATGCGGCCAACAACGCCGCCAATGCTGCCGGGAACGCCGCTCAAAACGGCGCATCGAACCAGGCCGGCAATGCGGCCAACAACGCAGCCAGCAATGCAGCGGCCAATGCGGCCGAGAATGCGGCCAGCAATGTGGCGGAGAATGTCGCCACCAACGCCACCAATGTCGCCACGAACGTTGCGACCTCGGTGTCGACATCCGTGAATGTCGGCCTTGACGGCATCATTCCCAGCGACAACGATTTCGCCGACGTCGATCTCTATGGCGGCGCCAGTGTGGATCAGCTCTTCATCAATCGCGACGGCGTGATCTCCTATGATCCCGGCGACGACGTGTCCTTCGAGGACATCCTCAACGGCTCGCTGAACGGGTCCGGCAACAATGCCTTCGTCTTCAATCAGGTCAACGATCTGGTCGACAACGACACGCTGAGCGACCCGCAGGTTCACAACAATAGCAACTTCCAGCAGCAGGGCAGCGCCACGGGCGGCTTCGCCAAGACCGGTGACGGCATTGATGCCGGTGGTGGCGGCGGCACCGGTGGAGGCGATGCCAATGCCGATGGCGGCTCCGGCGGACGCGGCTCGGCATATGGTTCCGACGCCTTCGGCGGCTTCGGCGGCCACACCAGCGCCAGCGCCGGCGACGGCAATGGCGCGGCCGGAGGCGACGGTGCGGCAGGCACCGGCCTCGGGCTCGGCCTCGGCGGCCTTGGCGCCGGCATTGGTGCCGGTGGCAGCGGCGGTACTGGCGGTGACGGCGGCGCAGGTGGTGGCGGCGGCGCCGGAGGTTCTGCCTATGGCGGTGCCGGAGGATCGGGCAGCGGCGGCCCCGGCGGATCGGGTGCCGGCGGGACTGGCGGCAGCGGCGGCATGGCCGGCGATGGCGGCGCGGGTGCGGCGGCAGCCGATGCAGCAGCGGCGGCGGCGCCCGGATTGATGGGTGCGGCGGCGGCTGATGCGGCAGCGGCGGCAGCAGCGGGTGGCACTGGCGGCACCGGTGGCACCGGCGGCGCTGGCGGCGTCGGCAATGGCGGCCTCGGCGGTGACGGCTTCGGCGGCTTCGGCGGCTCCGGCACCGGCGGCATGGGCGGCATGGGTGGCGCAGGCGGCACCGGCGGCGACGCCGATGGCGGCGGCGGCCTCGGCTTCGGCGCGGGTCAGGGCATCGGCCTCGGCCTTGGCGGTGGTCTCGGCGGCGCAGGCGGCGACGGCGGTGCGGGCCTCGGCGGATGGGCTCTGGCAGCCGGCGGTGACGGTGGCGCGGCCTGGGCAGGAGAAGTATCCGGCGGCAACGGCGGCTTCGGCGGCATGGGTGGCATAGCCACCACGGGTGCCGGCGGTGCAGGCGGCGCAGGCGGCGTGTGGGGCTCCAACAACGGCGATGACGGCTACGTCACCGGCTCCTCGCAGGCCTCTGCCAGCGCGCTCGTCGATACGAGTGCCTTCAACCAGCAGATCGTCATGGGCGCCAACGTCCTTGGCAATACGGTTGACATGACTGTGGTCGGCGGCGACCTGATCAGCACGCTGGTCGGGGAAGATGACGGATAAAAATGCCGTCCACGGGTCCGGCGCTCTCGCCCCCCAAGAGCGCCGGGTTCTGGAGCTGTGCATGGTCCCCGTGCACAGCTCCGCACTTTTCCCTTCATGCTCGCAGCGGGCAATTACGGGAGACGGGGGAAGCAGATCTGGAATGAAGCCCTGCGCCGCTCGCCAGAGCGGCAGGCCGGGGCATTGCAAGGGGCGGGCGGCCCTGACGAACGGTTCTGCTGGCAAGCCAGCGAGGTAGTGCACCATGCATATGGACTCGACCACCGAGATCATCGCCCATTTCATCGGAGTGTTTTCCCAGACAGTCGAGGACGTGCGGCTGCGGCTGGACTATGCGAAGTTCACCGCCCAGCGCGAAGCGCCGCCTGAAGCGGGGGAACTGCCCGACATAAAGCTCGCCATGACCAGTCCCTACACGCTGGGGCAGTTCGCGCCGAAGGTGACCTATTCGCCGCCGTCCTTCGACATCGTGCCGGCGAGCGTGACCACTTCGGTGCCCACCCATCAAATCCCCGTGCATATCCCGCCGGGCAACATGGCCGGCGTGGCCGGTCCCGCCCGCCAGCATGACGTGCCAGCAGCGGGTGAGAGGGTGATCCCCGAATATGAGCCGATCGGCTCTCTGGCGGTCTATCTGCGGCAGGAAGCACAGCTTGTCGACAACGACTATCTGTCGATCGGCAATCACGGGCTTGCGATGCAATCGGCAGGCGACCCCGTCGCAGCATTGGCGAAGCTGATGGAAGACGCTGCGCAGCTCCAGCCAGTCGCCGACATGGACGGCCTGCACTCGCAAGCTGGTGCTGGCGACTTCATCCAGCATGTGGCGGCTGCCGCCGATGCATTGCCCGACGCCGCGCCTGAAGGCGGCAGCCTGTTCGTGGCGCAGGGTGCGGCCACCGCCGGCATCCATGTCAACGGAGAAAGCCTCAACGAAGCACCGGTTCTGGAAGATTTTCTGCCGGTGAAATTCCGGCCCCCGCAGAAGACCCATCCGCGCAGACGCAGGACGATGCGCCGGTGCCCACCGGCGTCGACCATTCGCTCACTCCGATGATCGGGCTGGAGGCGGGAGGCAATCTTCTGGTGAACGAGGCGGTGCTGGTCAACAACTGGCATGGCGCCCCGGTGGTTGCCGCGGTCGGCGACTATATGCATGTCAACGCCATCAGCCAGACGAATGTCTGGAGCGATTGCGATGCGGTTTCAGATGCGCTGGGTGGCTGGCAGCGGCTGACGGATACGCCGACGCAGGCCTTCAATGTCGCGACGATCGAGACCATCGCCAACCCGGCCTATGGCGGGCAGGCCGACGAAGGGTCCGGCTTTCCCGCCTACTGGCAGGTTGCGCGGATCGACGGCGATCTGGTGATCGCCAACTGGATCAGGCAGATCAGCTTCGTGCAGGACAACGACGTCACGGTCATGGCGGCCTGCGGCGGCGGCACCACCATCACGCTCGGCGACAACACGGCCGTCAACATCGCGTCCGTGGCTGAGCTCGGCAATTATTATGATTTCATCATCGTCGGCGGCAGCGTCTATCACGGCAACATCATCAGCCAGACAAACATCCTGCTCGACGACGATCTCGTCGGCACGGTCGGCGACTTCCAGACTGCGGGTGAAGCGTCGCTGTCGACGGGCGGCAATCTGTTGTGGAACCAGGCGTCGATCACCCAGTTCGGGACGATGAGCTTCGGGGGGCTTCCGCCGTCCTTCCGGGAGGCCGCGGACAAGCTCGCCTCCGGCCCCGCCGACGCGCCGGCCGATCTGCTCCGGCACGAAGCCTTCAGCGGCGTGGGCGGGCTGAAGGTGCTCTATGTTTCCGGCAATGTGGTCGACCTTAACTACATCAGCCAGACCAACATCCTCGGCGATGCCGATCAGGTGGCGCTGGCCATGGATCAGGCAGGCGCATATGCCGATGCCGACTGGACCATCTCGACCGGCACCAACGCACTCGTCAACCATGCCCACATCGTCGACGGCGGCGTCGATTCCACGGTCTATGCCGGCGGCAGTGTGTATTCGGACGAATTGCTCATCCAGGCCGAGCTGATCTCGCACGACAGCGGACTTTACACGCAGGACACCAATGCGCTGGTCAGCGAGGCCGTGGTGTTCCTGAGCGACGACCTGCTGGCGCCCGACACCGGTGATGGCGCAACGGCCCATGACGGCGGGGTACCGGACATCGGGTCCGCCGATCTGATGCAGACCATGCTGAGTTGATACGAGCCATACGACCAGTGCGGACGGGAGGGGGCGGGAGCGTCTTCATGGAGAGGTTTCAGGCAAATGCGGCACCTGTGGCCGCACCAGGCAACACGACATTTCGCGAGCCCGACCCCGAGTCGCTGATACGGGTGCTGGCGGCGCTCGAAAGGGAGATCGAACTCTCCCTCGAGGATGCCGTGTCAGAGCACCGGCGCACGAACGAGCAGGCGGATCGTGAGGCCGCGTCCGAAAGGATGCGCGACGATCCCGCCCCGGAGACCACGATGCGACAATCGCAGGATTGCGGACCCGAACCGGCCAGACCGGGCGCCACGGTCATGCTGGAAGGCGCCAGCGGCCCGATAGAGGCGCGGCCGCAGCCGAAGGTTCAGAGCGCCGGACAGCCGCCGCCCGCACCCGGTCGCTATGCCGTTGCCGATGACCGGGGCACAGGTGGCAGGGAGAGCAAAAGCGGAACCTTCCACCGCCGCCTCGGGCCAGTGGACCTGTCGAAAAGCCTCAGCGCCGGGTTGGGCGCGGTGCGCAGGAACCTCCTGATGGTGTTCCTGTTCACCAATGTCAGCAACATTCTGGTGCTGGCCATTCCCGTCTATCTCTTCCAGATCTCGGACCGGGTGCTGACCAGCCGCTCGACCGACACGCTGGTCATGCTCACCATCGTCATCGTCGGGGCCGTGCTGTTGCAGGCCACCTTCGACGCCATCCGCCGCTTCATCCTCATGCGCACCGCCGTCGAGGTTGCCGCACAGCTCGGCGCGCCGATCCTGAGCGCTGCCGCCCGCGCCTCGCTGCATGGGTCGGGGCGCGAATACCAGACGCTTGGCGATCTCCAGCAATTGCGCTCCTTCCTCGTATCCGGAACCTTGCTGTCCTTCCTCGACATTCCTTTCGCACCGCTGTTCATACTGGCCGTCTATCTGGTGCATCCGCATCTGGGCAGCATCATCATCCTGTCCGGCGTGCTTTTGCTGATCGTCGCCTTCGTCAACCAGCGCATGACCGCCGCTCCGTTCGGCGAGGCCAATGTCTACCAGAGCCGCGCCAACCTGCATCTCGATTCCATGGCCCGCAATTCGCAGATCATCAACGCGCTGGCGATGATCCCCGAGGCGGTGAAGATCTGGGGGCAGGATACGGCCGGATCGCTGAAGGCGCAGGTGAAGGCGCAGGACCGCAACATCGTCTCGGCCGCCACCTCGCGCGCCATCCGCCTGCTGACGCAGGTGGCGCTGCTGGGCTGGGGCGCATTCCTGGCCATCGAGGGCGAGATCACCGGCGGCATGGTGATTGCCGCCTCCATCATCGCCGGCCGCGCTCTCGCTCCGATCGAAGGCTCGATCGAAGGCTGGAACCAGTTCATCCTGTCGCGCGGCGCCTACAGCCGCATCAGCGCGCTGCTGCGTTCCTCGCCGCTCAACCTCGAACGGCTGGTGCTGCCCAATCCGGAAGGCCGGCTCGACGTGGAGCGCGTGCTCTATGTGCCGATGGGCACCAAGCGCGTGGTGCTGAACGGCATCAATTTTTCGCTTCAGCCGGGCGACTCGCTTGCCGTGATCGGCAATTCGGGCGCGGGCAAGACAACGCTCGGCAAGATGCTGGTCGGCTCCATCCTGCCGACATCGGGCGCCGTTCGCCTCGACCTCATGGATCTGCGCAACTGGGACCAGCGCCAGTTCGGCGACAATATCGGCTATCTGCCGCAGGACGTGCAGCTCTTCCCAGGCTCGATCAAGGCCAACATAGCGCGCATGCGCGACGATGTGGACGACGCCGAAATCTACCGGGCCGCCGTGCTTGCCGACGTGCACGAGATGATCGCCACCTTCCCGCAGGGTTATGAAACGCAGGTGGCGGCCGACGGCTCGCCCCTGTCGGGCGGGCAGAAGCAGCGCATTGCCCTTGCCCGTGCCTTCTTCGGCGATCCGCGCATGATCGTGCTCGACGAGCCGAATTCCAATCTCGATGCGGCCGGCGATGCCGCACTTGCACGCGCGCTGCGCCACGCCAAGGAAAACCGCATCACGGTGATCGTCATCACCCAGCGACCGGCGCTGCTGCGCCATGTCGACAAGATCCTGCTGATGACCAACGGCACCATCTCCATGTTCGGCCGGCGCGACGAGGTGTTGCGCGCGCTTGCGGCCCATACCGCCGGCCATTTGCCCGACAGTCCGTTCGGCGAGCATCTTCCCCGGCCGGGCGCGATGCAGCCCAATGCAGCGCCGGCCAATATGACCAGAGCAGGTGCAGCATGAGTACGGATATCGCCAAACTCCAGGATCTCACCTGGTATGCCGGGGTTCCCCGTTCCATCAGGAAGCAAAGCATCGCCGGCGTCGTGCTGCTCGTGGCGTGCTTTGGCGGCTTCGGCCTGTGGGCCACCTTCGCGCCGCTTGCCGCTGCCGTCATCGCGCAGGGCAGCTTCGTGGCCACCGGCCAGAACAAGATCGTGCAGCATCTGGAAGGGGGCGTTATCAGGGAAATCCTCGTTTCCGAGGGCGACCATGTGAAGGAGGGGCAACCGCTGGTGCAACTGGACGAGACCTCGGCGCTGGCCAACGAGCGCCAGCTTTTCCTGCGCCGTGCGCGGCTCGATGCCATCGTCGCGCGGCTTACCGCGCAATCCGAGGGGCAGAAAAGCATCGCCTTTCCGGCTGAGCTGACCAGCAACGCCATCGATCCCGAGATTGCGGAAATCCTGGCCAGCCAGCGGCTCAATTTCGAGGCCTCGCAGCGCAAGTTCACCGGCGAGATCGAGCTTCTGAACAACAACATCGCCGCCCTCGAATTCCGTGTCGGCGGCTATGAGGCGCAACATGCGGCGCTGTCGCAGCAGATCGGCTTCCTCAGGGAGGAATATGCCGGCAAGCGCAAGCTCTATGAGCAGGGACTGCTGCGCAAGCCCGAGATTTCGGCGATCCAGCGCGTCATGGCCGAAGCGGACGGCCAGAGCGGACGGCTGGCGGCGGAAATCGACGAGACGCGATCCCAGATGGCGCGCTACCGCCAGCAGAAGAACCAGACGCTCGCCGCATACCGGCAGGCGGCGCTCGACGAAATGCAGAGCGTCGAGGCCGAGCTCGACTCGGTGCGCGAGCAGTCACGCGCGGCCACGAACGTGCTGCGACGGGCGACCATCAACGCGCCGGTCAGCGGAACCGTGGTCCGGCTCTACTACCATACGGCGGGCGGCGTCATCGAAAGCGGCAAGAGCATTGCGGAAATCCTGCCGTCCGATGTTCCGCTGATCATCGAGGCGCAGATACCGCGCACCAAGATCGATGCCATCCGCACCGGACAGGAGGCGACGGTGCGGCTGACGGCGCTGAACCAGCGCACGACGCCGGTGCTGACCGGAACGGTCTATTACGTCTCGGCCGATGCGCTGCGCGAGCAATCGGTGCAGGAAGTGCGCGAGATCTATCTGGCCCGCGTGCGCCTGTCGTCCAGCGAGCTGGCGCGGGTGCATGGCTTCCTGCCGACGCCCGGAATGCCGGCCGAAGTGCTGATCCAGACGGCGGAACGCACCTTCTTCGACTATCTGTCGAAACCGATCCGCGACAGCATGAACCGTGCCTTCCGGGAAGATTAGACGATAAATAGACGCCGGGCGGTCCGGATGATAGGATCGCTGCGGTCTTGGGCAAGCAGGCAGCCTCGCGATGAACCGACCGGCGCCGCCTTTCAGGGATGTGCTGACCCTTCTGGGTCAGCTCAACTACACCTGGACCAACACCGAAAGCCTTCTCATCCACCTGATCGCCGGGCTCGCCGGAGTGGATAAGGAAACGGCCACCATCATCTTCCTGACGCTCAACACCACGCGCGCGCGCGTCGATCTGGTCGAGCGGCTGGCCAAGATGGCGCGCACGCCGCCGCCCGTTCGCAAGGACGTGCTCGACGTCACCCGCAAGATGATGGCCGAAGCCAAGCTGCGCAACAAATACAATCACTGCATCTATTCGTTCGACGACACGGGCGACAACGTCTCCACCCTGCTGATGCGGGTTTCCGAAACCGCAGACCAGCTCAGATACGGCAAGATGGACGCCATCGACGCCGACGAGATCGCCAACATCACCCGCTCGATCGGCAGGCTTGCGCAAACCAACCGCGACATCTGGGCCCTGGCCCGCCGCCACCGTTTTCCGCTCTGAAAAGGCTGACGGAGCCGGCCGGAACGTTCCGGTCGGGAACGCCGTCCCGGCTGCTGCGGATGCCGTTGGAATGTTCACTTCCAACGGCAAAGCCATCCCGGCATTGGTGATGTTCCGGGCGGAGGCGCCACGGACAAAGCGGATGGGCAGTTCCTGACTGCATTCGCGACTGCGCGTCGCAATCCGCTGCTGAAACGTCCGGCGAAACAGCTCAGGGGCACTATCATATACCCCAAAATCTGGTCGCTGCCTCAATTGCGAGCAGGCTGCTTTTTCAACCGCCCGCACAGCCACTCAAAATCGCCTGTCGTGGAATTACCCGGAGGCGACTGATGCGGTTTCTAGCGCGGATGCGTCGCGTGCGATCCGCCTGCCTGCGCATAACCGGGAAACATGTGATTGATCTTGAAGGCAACTTCGGTGCGATTGGTCGCCTTGAGCTTGCGCATGATGTTGCGGATGTGGACCTTGACGGTGCTTTCCCGCAGGTTGAGTTCGTAGGCAATGATCTTGTTGGCCTTGCCCCGGCGCAGCGCCTCCACCACCTCGGCCTGGCGCAGCGTGAACATACCCGACAGCGGCTGCGTTTCCGGCCGGGATTCCACCAGCCGCCGCATGGCAATCACACTGCTGGCGGGAACGAAGACGCCGCCTGCCATGGCCAGCCCGATTGCCTCTATGCAGACACCTATGCCAACCGAGGTTGGAATAAAGCCCCTGACGCCATATTCGAGAGCCTGCAGAATTTGCGGCAACTCATCCGTATCGGCCAGAACAATCAGAGGAATCTTTCCAAATTCGGCAGAAAGGCGCCGGATTTCATCCTCCACCTGCGCATCGCCGACACGTCTTCCCCCAAGATTGAGCAGAATTGCGCAAACAGGGGGAACCTCGTCGCGCCGGGCCGTGTACTCCTCGATCCTGCCGACAGCCAGCACCTCCAGTCCCACGCCCCGCGCAATGAGGCTCTGGGCAAAGCATTCCCGCTCAAGGGCACGATTGTCGATGATGACGAGCGTTCGATCAGGCTGGCCCGTGTCCTCTACTCCTCCGGGGGGCTCGGTGCCGGGGTCATGTATGCGATAGAGAGAAATGGGAGAATTGACTGGCGTTTCAGAGATCGATGCTTTTGTGAAATTGAAAGCGATACCCGTACTCATAGGTTTAATCCCCTTTGAACTTTAGGTTCTGACATCGGCTCTGAGTGGTAGTCGCGACGTTGAAACCCCAGCCGTGGTGACATCATGGCCGGGCAATCCCCCCCGAAGCCGAATGCAACCTTAGCGTTTTTCTTGGACCATAAAATTAACCCAGATTAACTGAACGTTAATCAAGCTAAATCCGGGAGTACATCTTATGGGGGAGCGAGATTATCCGTCTCAGGAACAGAAGGAGCAGCCGAACCAACCGGGCGCCGGGATATGAAATTCCTGCACGATCTGCATGCACGCCATTTCCCACTCCAATGGCGTTCCCCTGGCACGAAGAGGTTTCCTCCTGCGGAACATGTATGTTGCGCTGCAGTACTACTGGCCAGTTTTACGGCATTGGATCGAAACAAAACTGCTCCGATAAAGAAGTAGGACGCAGCTCCCACAAACGAGGGACTTTTTTATTTATTGATTTAAGTTAACCTGAGACAACCTTTGGTAGCCTTTCAGAGTACCATCGGATGAAAACCGCCGTTCAGAAGCAACCTCTTGCAGTTCGAAATTTAGGAGGAAAGACAACAAGAAGGGGGATCGGATGGATGAAACGCGCGATGCTCTTACCCGAAAATTGCAGGCATTCAAAGGGCTGGGGCCCGAAGACCTGATCATGCTGCGGGAGTTGCAGAGGCAGCGCTCGCTGATAGAGGCTGGCAGGGAAGTCGTATACGAGGGGCAGTATCCGCATTCAGCCTATATATTGCGCGAAGGCTGGGCATGTTCCTACAAGCAGCTGCGTGACGGCAGCCGGCAAATCATCGACATACAGATAGCCGGTGATTTCCTCGGGCTTCGCAGCCTGCTGCTCCGCAGTTCGGACCATAGCTTTCTTACCATTACCGATGTCGAGGTGGCGCGGCTCGACAGGCAGCGAATGCTGGATGTATTCCGTCGCACGCCGAGGCTTGCGGTGGGGCTGATGTGGGCGGCGTCCCGCGACGAGGCCATGGTGGTGGAGCATCTGGTCAGTATTGGACGGCGCGACGCTTTCGAGCGAACGGCGCATTTTCTGCTGGAACTCGGCGAGCGCCTCAAGCTGGTCGGCATCGGCGACGGCTGCACCTATCCGTGCCCTATTTCCCAGTCCATTCTGGCCGATGCGCTTGGCATGACCGCGATCCACATCAACCGGGTGCTGCGTCAGCTGCGTGAAGCGAGGATCGTCGTGTTTCGCGATGGCGTGGTGGAATTTCAGGATATCAAGCGCGCTGCTGATATAACCGGCTTCGAGATTGCCTATCTCGATCAGGCGCCCGTGCACTGAAGTTCCGTACCCGTGAGCCGGGGTGGTTATCTCCGGATACGGAACATCCCGTCTGCCCGCAAATTCATACCCTTGCGGAAGCAGGCCGCAGCTTCAGAGCGGTTGCGGACCCCAAGCTTGCCGATGATGTTGTGGAGATGGACCTTGACCGTGTGTTCGGACAGGGAAAATTCGGCCGCAATCGTCCTGTTTTGCAGGCCGCGCGCGACCATCTCGAGAATCTGAAGTTCCCGCGCCGTCAGCGTCGCCAGATCATCGTCATCAGCAATGGGATAGGGCGGACTGATCATGCCCGGAACCGGGGATGATGCCGCTTCCCCCGCAATCTGGCTGAAAAGCATCCGGGCCGGGAAATATTCCCCTCCATGCAGAAGCAGGCGGACGACCGAGAGCCAGACATCGAGCTTCAGGCTCATGGGCAATACGCCCCGCACCAGCCGCGAACCCAGCACATCCTTCAGGCGAAACGACGGTTCACGATCACCCTGCTCGATCACGGCGGCGCTCGCGAGCGGATGAATGCGCAGTATTTCAGATGAAATTGCCTCGACCGCAGGCAGAACATGCGCTTCACACAGGATCAGCGCCAGCGGTTCATCAAAGCGCTCACAGGCTGCAGAGATGTCGGGGCGCTGCTCCACGACGATCCATGGGAGCTCCAGCTCGACCGCCCTGATCAGGCTTGTCGAGACGAGACCCGGCATAGCGACCATGAGCATGACCCTGCGCGCCGGGGCAGCCTCGCCCGGCTGGCCGGCAGCAGCGGGTCCCGCACCCGTATGGATCGGATCGCTCAACACAGTCCCTCCCCTGCCCCGCTCGACAAGACCCCGCAGCACGACGAACCGAAATCCGCCGGCCTCAGACGATAACCGCAGATGCAAAGTGCTGCGACGCAGCAATAGGCGGCAGTGCCAATCATTCAGGAGAGAGGCGCGCGCCCGTCAGGTCGTCGGACCTGAGTCTTTGGGAGGCCGCGGCGTGGTGCGCCCATCCTTATGGATGAAACGCCGCGAAGCCGGGAAACCGCTCCGATCGTCCTCTCAGGATGTCCCACCGCGAAGCGAATGCAGCTTCATGGTCAGGCTTTTCGGCATGACCAGCGACAGGGCATGCACGAACTCGCTTCTGGCGATCAGGGCCAGCGATCCCGCATAGACCGCCGCGCCGAGCGTCACCAGTATCGCCAGCGACAGCACCGGTGCGAAGCCGGCGGGCAGCATTGCGCGAACCAACAGAACAGCCACCAGCATGGCGAGGCCGGCTTCGCCCGGAGCGCGCATGATGGCGAGATGCTGGCTCCTGCCGACCCCCGTCATCTTTCCCGCCGCGATGAAAGCCAGAGGGCTGAGCAGCACCGCCCTCAGCAGCATGGCGCAGGCAATGGTGAAAATGCCGAAGGACGCAGCCGCCACGATCGCCGCCATGTTGGCGGTGGTATGCACCACCTGTATGCGGAACCACATGTCGGGCCGCCCGCCACCCTGAACCACGGATCGCTGCACGCCGCTGATCGCCCCCAGAATTCCCATGAACACGAAGGCATACATCACCGGTGCCGCATCGAGCCATTTTTCGCCGAACAGCACGCGGATGGCGAGGTCGCCCACCGCCAGCAGGCCCAGATTCATGGGAACGGCCATGATCATGGCCAGTGACAGCGTCTGCACATAGGCGGAACGCAGCCGTTCGACATTGCCCTGAATGGAGGCGATCAGCGGCATGGTGACGCTGACCGAGGGTCCGATGATGGCGTCCATCATGAGATCGTTCAGCCGCCGGCCGATCGAATAGAGGCCGAGCGCGTGCGGCCCCAGAAGCGAACCGATGATGCCCCGGTCGATCTGCGAATTGGCGACATCGAGCCCCTGCTGCCCGCACATGACCAGCAGGGTCGAGCGCGCGGCTCCGATGGCGCGCGGCGACACCCGCCACAGCGGCGTCCAGCCGGCGCAGTACCAGTTCAGGACACAGGTGATGCAATGATAGATAAAGGCCGTCATCACAGCGCTCAGAGCGCCATAGCCCTGGAGCGCCATGGCCACGGTAACCGGAGCGAGCGCCAGCGAGAGCACGCCCGTCTGCATACCTATGCGGGCGAAGTCGCGCCTGACCACGCGGATCGCGCCCGGAATGCCGCCGATGCCGTTGGCGAGTATGGAGCCGGCAACGACCCACATCAGCGTTTCGAACTCGGGCGTCCCGAGAATACGGGCGACGGGTGCGGCGGCCAGCGCACAGCCGCCGGCGACGACGACGGACAGGCCGAGGCTCATCCAGAACAGCGCCGATATTGTGTCCCGGCCAAGGTCCTGCCGCACGATCAGCGTCTCGCGGAAGGCCGCCGTCGTCACCAGCGTGCCAATGAAGAAGACGACCGTCGAAAGCGTCATCAGTCCGAACTGGTAGATTTCTAGGATGCGGGCGAGGAAGACGGCGAGCAGGAAGGCCGTCACCATGTTGACCACCTGCGAGCCCACCAGCCAATAGGCGCCCAGCCTCGCCTGCTGCTTCAGCACCATTGCGGCTTTCCCCCGTCGCTGTCGTCATGCCGGAACGCGCCCGATCGAACCTGTTGACCGGGCTATCCGGAGCGGGGCCAGCATGCTGCCAGCACCGGCGCGATGGCAAGCGATCAGCCGAGGTAGCAAGTCAACAGCTTGGCGAGGGGGCCTACCCCTTATTGTCGCGTTGATGGTTCACGCAGAGGCGCGGAAGCTGATTGCACAGATCAGCAGGCCGACCGCGCAACAAGCTGCCGGCAAACCACGGGGGGTACGTGGCATGGCTGTCAGGCAGGCAGTCTTCCTCGTCGGGGGCAAGGGAACGCGTCTCGGCAAACTGACGGCAACCACGCCGAAGCCGTTGCTTCCGATCGCCCCCGACATGCTGTTGCTGGACCTGCTCATCGAGGAGGCGGCGCGCCATGGCTTTACAGACATCGTGCTGCTGGCCGGCCATCTGGGCGACAGCGTCCAACGCCTCTATCATGGCCGGCAGATCAGGGGCGCGGTGATCCGCGTCATCCGCGAACCGGAACCCGCCGGAACCGGCGGCGCGCTTCGCCATGCCGCCGGCATGCTCGATCCGTGGTTCCTGCTGGCGAACGGCGATTCCTGGTTCGACATCAACCTGCGCGCACTGGCGGTCGCCCCGCCGCGCGACAGGCTGGCGCGGATTGCCCTGCGCAGCATGGAGGACATGGGCCGCTACGGTTCGGTCGAGCTCCATGGCCGACGCATCACCGCCTTCACCGAGAAGAAAGCCGCAACAGGACCGGGTCTCATCAATGGCGGGCTCTACCTGCTCAACCGCGCGGTTCTCGACCATATTGCCGGCCCCTGCTCGATCGAGCAGGACGTCTTTCCCGAGCTTGTGCGGCAAGGGGCCGTCGATGGCCGGGTCTTCGACGGCTATTTCCTCGATATCGGCCTGCCGGAAACGCTGGCGCAGGCCCGGCGCGAACTGCCTTTCAGGCTGGCGCGGCCCGCCGCCTTCCTCGACCGTGACGGCGTGCTCAACACCGATCGCGGCTACACCCACCGGCCCGAACAGCTCCAGTGGATCGACGGCGCGCGCGAAGCGGTGCTCACCCTCAACGAGGCGGGCTATCTGGTGTTCGTGGTCACCAATCAGGCCGGCGTCGCCCATGGTTTCTACCACGAGGCGGACGTGCATGCCTTCCATGCGCGGATGCAGACCGAGCTTGCCGATATCGGCGCCCATATCGACGCCTTCTACCATTGCCCCTTCCATCCGGATGCAACGATCCGCCGGTACAGGCACCCCTCGCATCCCGACCGCAAGCCCAATCCGGGCATGCTGCTCAAAGCGCGGCGCGAATGGCGCATACGCGACCGGGGCAGCTTTCTCACAGGCGACCGCGACAGCGACATCGAGGCTGCGAACCGGGCGGGCATACCGGGCATGCTGTTCGACGGCGGCAATCTGCTCGCCACCGTGCGGCAGGCGCTGGCCGCCGTGCGGCAGGTCGCTGGCCCGCCGCCGAACCCGATTTTCACTGAAACTCCAGCCATGCAGGCAGGTTGACCATGCCCTACCTCACAGCCGCGCGCCAGAAAGTCAGCATCGATCACGGATGGCAGGCTGACACCGCCATTCAACGGGCCAGTCGGTGGATGCTCGATTGCGCCATTCCGCTGTGGGCTGCAAACGGGGTCGACTGGACGCGGGGCGGCTATGTCGAGCAGATGGCCTTCGACGGGTCGGCGCGGCCGGTCGATTTCAAGCGCACCCGCGTCATCGGCCGGCAGATCTATGTCTTCAGCCATGCGGCCCTGCTTGGCCAGAAAGACGCGCTCGACTGCGCGCGGTTCGGCTACGAGTTCCTTACCCGCAACGCATGGCTCGGGCCGGACGGCGGCTGGGCGCGGCTGCTCACCCCCGACGGGCGCGTGAAGGATGCGACGCCCGACCTCTACGACCTCGCCTTCACCCTCTACGCCTTCGGCTGGTACGGACGCGCTTCCGGGGACGATGCCGCCCGCTTGTGGGCGCTGAGCACGCTCGACTTCATCGAAGCGCATATGCGCCACCCCGGCGGTCAGGGCTTTCTGGTGGAAAAGCCTGCCTCTGGCGCACGGCTCCAGAACCCGCACATGCATCTGCTGGAGGCCGCGCTGGTCAATCTCGAAGCCGGTGGCGGCGAGCGCTTCCGCCGCCTTGCCGACGAGATCGTCGATCTCTTCGCAACGCGCTTCTTCGACCCGCGCACCTCGACGCTCGGCGAGCAGTTCGACGAGCGCTGGAACCGGCTTCGTATTGCCGGGGGACGTGCCATCGAGCCCGGTCACCAGTTCGAATGGGCCTGGATACTGGCGCGCTACCAGCACCTCACCGGCCGCGACATGCGGCCCTTCGTGGAAGGGCTGACATGGTTCGCCGAAACCCACGGCGTCGAGCATGACGACTGGCTGACGCTGAGCGCCGTGCGCGACGACGGCGTCGTCATCGACGCCGGCTCGCGCGTATGGCCCAACACCGAGCGCATTCAGGCGGCAGTGGCCATGTTCGAACTGTTCGGCATCGATCCGCGCCCCGTATTCGCCAGCAGCACGCGCGTCCTGTTCGACCATTTCCTCGATCAGGGACTGCCCGGAACGTGGATGGACAGGATCGACGCGGAGCGGCGGCCGGTAACGGACCATGTGCCCGCCTCCACCCTCTACCACCTGATGATCGCCTTCGCGGAAATGCTCAGGATCGCGCCGCAGGTGGACGACGCCTTTGCCGGATGAAGGACAGCACCGGCCGGAAGCTTTTTCCTTCTAACGCTTTATCGGGGATGACGATGCACATACTGGTCACTGGCGGGGCGGGCTATATCGGCTCGGTTCTGGTTCCCACGCTGCTTGAACACGGCCACGGCGTCACCGTGCTGGATACTTTCGAGCGCGGCACCACGGAGCTTGCGCCCTGCTGCCGCTATGCGGGCTTCGCGCCGGTTCGCGGCGATGCACGCGACGAGCGCCTTCTGGACGATCTGGTGCCGAGGGCCGATGCCGTCATCCCGCTTGCGGCTCTTGTCGGCGCCCCGCTGTGCAAGCAGGACCCGATTACCGCCACGACGCTCAACCGGGATGCAGTGGTGGCGCTGACGAAACGTACCTCGCCGGCGCAGATGATCGTCTACCCAACCACCAATTCCGGCTATGGCATTGGCGAACAGGGCATTTTCTGCACCGAGGAGACGCCGCTCAACCCGATCTCGCTCTACGGAACCACCAAGGTGGAGGCCGAGGCGGCCGTGCTGGAAAACGCGCGAGGCGTCACGCTGCGGCTGGCGACGGTGTTCGGCATGTCGCCGCGCATGCGCATCGACCTCCTGGTCAACGACTTCACATGGCGGGCCGTGACCGACCGCGCCGTCGTCATCTTCGAGGGCCATTTCAAGCGCAACTACATCCATGTGCGCGACGTGGTGAAGGGGTTCGAGCACGCGCTGGCCAATTTCGACGCCATGCGCGGCCAGCCCTACAATCTGGGCCTGTCCAGCGCCAACCTCTCCAAGCTGGAGCTGTGCGAGCGCATAAGGGCGCATGTGCCGCAATTCGCCTATCTGGAAGCTCCCATCGGCGAGGACCCGGACAAGCGCGACTACATCGTTTCCAACGAGAAGCTGGAGCGCACCGGCTGGATGCCGGACTGGAGCCTCGACGACGGCATCGGGGAACTCATCCGCGGCTACAGGATGATCCGCAACTCGCGCTACGCGAATGTGTAGGCGCCATTCCGCAAGAAGGTGCGGCGCATACGCCCGAAGGCCGGATGCTCCCCCGAAAAGGGTAGCCCGACCGCCGAACGCCCGGTTTGCGCAGCAGAACACCTCTGGAAATACTGGTTGCGGCCCGACGGCCATCGCCTGCCGGACCGATTGCTGAATCTCTGGCATTGGGGGCATATCCATGATCATCGTCAGAAGTCCCTTGCGGGTGTCCTTCTTCGGCGGCGGGACCGATCATCCGACATGGTTCAACCGGCCCGAGCCGGGAGCCGTGCTCTCCACCACCATCAACAAGTACATCTACGTGCAGCTGCGGCGCCTGCCGGCCGTGTTCGACTTCAACTACCGGGTCGCATGGGGCATGCTGGAAGAAGTGCGCTGCATGAACGAAATCTGCCATCCGGTGGTGCGCGAAGTGCTCAAGCACTATGGTGCTGCCGACGACAGCGGCTATGAGGTGATCTACAATGCCGACCTGCCCTCGCAGACGGGTCTCGGCTCCAGTTCCGCCTTCACCGTCTCCCTGCTGCACGCCTATTTCGGCAATCTCGGCCGGCTGAGCCCCAAGCATGTGCTGGCCCGCGAGGCGATCTTCGTGGAGCAGGAGCTGCTGAAGGAAACCGTTGGCTGCCAGGACCAGATCGCGGCCGCCCATGGCGGGCTCAACCGCATCGACTTCAGCCCCGGCGGCGACCATCGGGTGCGCCCGGTCAACATCACGCCGGCGCGACGCGCGCTGCTGGAAGATTCGCTGATGATGTTCTTCACCGGCTTCACCCGCTCCGCCGACGCCATCGAGAAGAAGAAGGTCGCCCGCTTCGACGACCGTACGCGCGAACTACGCGCCATGTACGACATGGTGGCCGAAGGCGAGCGGATCCTGACCAATCCCAACTGCCCGCTCACCGAGTTCGGACGGCTGCTGCACCACGCATGGATGGAGAAGCGCAAGCTGGACGCCTCCGTCTCCAACCCGACAATCGACGGTTGCTACGAAGCCGCCCGCAAGGCAGGCGCGCTGGGCGGCAAGCTGCTGGGCGCCGGCGGCGGCGGCTTCCTGCTGATGTTCGTGCCGCCTGAAGCGCGCGCTTCCGTGCTTTCGGCGCTGTCCAGCCTCACCTTCGTTCCGTTCCGGATGGAGCACGACGGCACATCGGTGGTTCTCTACAACCCCGACCTGACCTCGAATTATCTTACATCGGCGGCAAGGGTGTCATGAACCTCCATGTCGCCGGCATCGAAACGGAAGCCGGAACGGCCGGCTTCGTCTGCCGCACCTCGGACAGCCTCTGGACGGCCATCGAACGCGCGCTCGACAACGGCTACGGGCTTGTCTTCGTGACCAATGGCGACGGCGAGGCCATCGGCCGCCTGACGCTTCAGGACCTGAGGCAGGCCCTGCGCGATGGCGTCCATCTCGGCCATGCCAGCCTTGGCGAGATCCTCAGGCCCGGCAGCCTCGACGATACGGATTCGCCCGTTGCGCCGGTGCTGGATGAGCGGCGGCGCATCGTCGGCATCGAAAAACGCTCCGATGCAACCTTCCTGCCGGTGGCCGCGCCCGACTTGTCCCATGCGGAGCTGCGCAACCTCATGGACGCGTTTCTCTCGACATGGATTTCCTCGACCGGCGAGTACATCACCCGGTTTGAATCGTCCTTCGCCGCGCGCACCGGCATGAGCCACGGCGTCGCCACATCCAACGGAACGGTTTCGCTGCACCTTGCGCTGGCGGCGCTCGGGATCGGCCCCGGCGACGAGGTGATCGTGCCGGACCTGACCTTCGCCGCCTCGGCCAATGTGGTCATCCACCTGGGAGCCACGCCGGTTCTGGTCGATGTCGATCCGCTGACATGGTGCATCACGCCTGAGGCCATCGAGCGCGCCATCACGCCGCGCACGCGCGCAGTGATGCCGGTGCATGTGTTCGGCCGACCGGCGCCGATGACCGAGATCCGCGACCTGGCGCTGCGGCACGGGCTGTTCGTCGTAGAGGATTGCGCCGAGGCCCATGGCGCGGCCTATGACGGCCAGCCGGTCGGCTCATTCTCGGACGTGGCGAGCTTCTCCTTCTTCGCCAACAAGATCGTCACCACCGGCGAAGGCGGCATCTGCGTCACCGGCAATGCCGACCTCGCGCGGCGCATGCGCATGCTGCGCGACCATGGCATGCGGCCGGAACGCCGCTACTGGCACGAGGAAGCGGGCTACAATTTCCGTATGACCAATCTGCAGGCATCCATCGGCTGCGCCCAGCTGGAGCGCATGGACGATTTTCTTGCAATGCGCCGTAGGGTGCATGAGGGCTATGAGGCCGCGCTCAGGCACCTGCCGGGTATCGCCTTCCCGCCACCCATGCCGGCCAGATATGAGCCGGTGACGTGGTTTTCCTGCGCGCTGGTGCCGGCTCAGGCGCGGCCACAACTCATCGAGGCATGCAGGCAGGCCAATATCGACCTGCGGCCCTTCTTTCACGGCCTGTCCTCAATGCCGGCCTACCGACGCTATGCCCGCAAATGCCCGCACAGCGAACGGCTTTCGGCGTGCGGCATCAACCTGCCGACATCGCGCAAGGTGGACACGCAGACGATCACCCGCATCGCCGAAATCTTCGCTGGCGTGCTCACCGGCAACGGAGGCTGGAGCGAGGCGGAATGATCGCCCGGCTCTGCATGGCTCTGGCCGGTCTGCTCAGCGTTACCGCCGCATGGAGCGAAGAGCTTCGATGGGGCGTCAACGGTCATCCTTTCACGGCCTATCCCGACATCCCCTTCGAGCTGCAGCTCGACTATGTGCGCGATCTCGGCATGACGTCCTACCGGGTGAACGTTTCCAGCCTCGATCACATGGCCGGGCTGACGACTCTGGTTAAAGAGGCGAAGGCGCGCGGCATCGACATATTGCCGGTGATCACGCCCGATCTCGACCTCGACACCGAGACGGCCGGCGATCTCTATGCCAAGTCCTACGCCATGGCGGAAACGCTCGTTTCCCGCTTCAGGGATGACATCCGCGTGTGGGAGCTCGGCAACGAGATGGAAATCCATGCCCTGATCAGCGCCTGCGAGATGCGCGACGACGGCACGCAATATGACTGTTCATGGGGCACCGCCGGAGGCGACGATCCCTCGCACTATTTCACTCCGCGATGGAAAAAGGTGAGCGCCGTGCTGCGCGGCCTTTCTGACGGCACCGAGGCGGTCGACCCCACCATCCGGAAAGCGATGGGCACCGCGGGCTGGGGCCACACAGGAGCCTTCGACCGCATGAAGGCGGATGGCGTCGACTGGGACATTTCGGTCTGGCACCACTATGGCGACGACCTGAAGCGTCCGCTCGACTATCTCAGCACCCTCGGCAAGCCAGTCTGGATCACCGAGTTCAACCGCTCCGGCGAAAAGGGCGAACAGGATCAGGCTGACGGGTTGCTGGAGATGATGCGCCAGTTTCGCGAACTGCGGGCCGAATACCGCATCGAGGCCGCCCACATCTATGAATTGCTGGACGAGCCCTATTGGGCGCCGAGCTTCGAGGCCACCATGGGGCTGGTGCGCCTGCGCAAGACGGATGAAGGCAGATGGACGCCCGACGGCGTCAAGCTGGCTTACAGCACAGCGAGAGGCTTCATCGCGGCGGGAGGCAATGCCGAACCTGCGGCAACCGCGCTTTCCCCTGCCCCCACCTGCGACCGGAACGCGCTCGACACCTCGGTGGCCAACCATGCCAATCAGGCAGCCTATCTCTATTGCCTTGCGCTGCACCGCCTGCCGGCCCCAGCCGAGCAATGGCGCGTTTCCTTCGCCCTGAAGCGCGGGCAAAGCGCAGCGGCAGCGCTGGCGGAGATTCTGGAAACGAGCGAGTTCCGGCGCGCGCATCCCGTCTCACGCATGACGAATGCGAACTACATCAAGGGCATCTACATGCTGCTGCTCGGCCGCGAGCCGGATGGAAGGGGCCTGTCCGACTATCTCGCCCGCCTCAACCGTCGCGAATTGACGCCGGCGCAACTGGCGCTGGAAATCATCCGCTCGGATGAATTCCGCTCGGCCCATGCGGTGCTGTTTGCGCAGGAAAATAAACGCCCTTAACCGTGCATGGCCGGCAGCGAGGCCATGGCCTGCAGGATCTCGCGATCGAACCGCGCTTCCGAAAAGCGCTCGGCATTGAGGTGGCAGGCCAGTGGCGCGATCGCCTCCTCATTGGCCTCGAAATGCCCGACGGCGTCGATAAGGCTCCGGGGATCCTGACGGGCAAACAGCACCCCGGTCGGCTCGCGCACCTGCCCCAGCGGCCGCACGATATCGCTGGCACCGCCCCTTCCAAACGCGATCAGCGGCGTTCCGCAATATTGAGCTTCGGCGAGCGCGATGCCGAAATCCTCGCAACCGGCGAACACCATCGCGCGGGCATGGGCGATATTGGCCACATAGTCCTTGCGCGGCAGATGGCCGGTGAAGCTGATATTGGGACCCGCCCGCGATCGCAGATGCTTCGACTGCGCCTCGTCGCCCACCACCACGAGATGGCGCGACGGCATACGGGTGAACGCCTCGACAACGACGTCCAGCCGCTTGTAGGGCGCATGGAACGCCGCGGTGACGTAATAGTCTTCCTTGACGGGCACATAGTACAGTTCGCCCGTCGGCACCGGCGGATGAACCACCATGGCCTCGCGCCCGTAAATGCGCCTGATGCGCGAGCGCACATAGCTCGAATTGGCGAGCATGAGGTCCGGTCCATGGGCAGTGCGCATGTCCCACATGCGCAGCTTGTGCAGCAGGTAGCGGAAGGCCAGTCCCTTCGGCCCGAAACCGAACCTGCCCTGCTGGAGATAGGAGAACTGCTCGTCCCACGCATAGCGGATCGGACTGTGCACATAGCACAGATGCGGCTGGTCGGGCCGTGTCAGCACGCCTCTGGAGAAGGCGGCCGAGGACGAGATGACGGCATCATAGCCGGTGACGTCGAACTGCTCGATGAGGAACGGGCAGAGGAAGAACAGCGCCCGGTGATATTTGTGCACCAGCGGCAGCCGGTTGGCGACCGAGGTATGGAAGACCACGTCGGGGAAATACTCCTCCTTCACCTCGCGCGGCAGGAAGTCGAACAGGGTGAACACCTCCGCGTTGGGAAACACGCTGCATATGCGCGCCAGCACCCGCTCGCCGCCGCGAAAATTCGGGCACCAGTCGTGAACCACGGCAATGCGCGCGTTGCGGTCCACTGCCGGCATGGGCAGGTCTCTGTCGGCCAGCCTGCCCCATTCTGCTGCGTCCAACCCTGCTCCGTGCAACCCCGGATCGAGGCGCTCCCCGTGCGCCCAGCCGTTCTGGCGTGCCTGATGCATGTTGCGAACCCACCCCATTTGGCCGCCCTTTCTGCCGAAGGGCATGAGGTCCGAGTTTCTTACGGAGCAAGGTGAAGGAACAAGCTGGTCGAATGGCGTGAAGGGAGGATCGCTGCGGTCCGGACACAGCCCAAAGGCGTAATGCCGCTACCTCCATGGAGCTACAATCGCCGCAACCGACACCTTATTTGCAGGCTGCATCCTGCATTGCCGCCCACTAGGATCATCGATGGCAACCGCGTCACGGCAGACGCCGCTCCGCAACGGCAGGGGGAATGCACGATGGCTCTCACACATGCTGTGATCATTCCAACCTATGGGCGCAGGGAGGTTCTCGGCCGGCTTCTCGTGTGGCTGGGAGAACAGACGAAGATTCCCGATGAAGTCATCATCTCGACCACCGATGACACGCAGGTTCCCGTCGTAGAAACACGCTTTCCGGTCAGCAAGGTGTTCGGCATCAAATGCATATCGGCGCAGCGCAACCGCGGTCTTGAAGTGGCGCTTGGCCGCTTCGACGTCATCACCTATCTCGACGACGACCTGATCCCTGCAACACGCTATCTGGAGCGCGCCTGCCGGGCGCTTGAGCAAAACCCCGACTGGGCGGTGGTCATGGGCCACATCATCAGGGATGGCGCGACGACCGGAGAAATTTCATGGGCTGACGGTCTGGCAGCGCTGCGCGCGGCGGACGTCATTGACGAGACCGGCGACAACGCGACCGACCAGATCGGCGCGCAAGGCGGCAACATGACGATCCGCACCGCGATGATCGGCGACCTGCGCTTCGACGAGCGGCTGGCGCTCTATAGCTGGCAGGAGGACATCGACTTCACCACCCAGCTCGGGCGGCGCGGCAGGATTGTCTGCCTCCCGGCCATCCGCAGCGTGCACATGGCGGTCAGGGGCGGACGGATGAGCGGATTGCGCTTCGGTTATTCGCAGGTCGTGAATCCCGTCTACCTGCTGCGCAAGGGCACGATGCCCGCCAGCTTCGCGCTGAAGCTGATGGCGCGCAACATCGCCGCGAATATGGTGCGCAGCGTCCGGCCGGAAATCCATATCGACCGGCGCGGACGCCTGCGCGGCAATCTCATGGCTCTCGGCCACCTGCTGAAAGGGCGCGTCGAACCTGAATACATCCTCCAGATTCAGTGATGAGAACGGGATATGCGCTTCACCTCAGTTCCCTCAAGCCCCCATCTGAAACGTCCGCAGCGTGCTTCAGGCAAAGCGGTGGCGCGGCCCGGCATGATCCTGTCGATCTGCGCCGCATCCGCCGCCCTCGTGCTGGGTGTGGCCCCCGCACAGGGCGAGGAATACCGGCTCGGCGCGCAGGACAGGGTGCGCATCAAGGTTTTCGAATGGCGGGCGTCGCGTGACACCGTCTTTGAGTGGACGGCGCTCAACGATGTGTTCATCGTCAGTTCCTCGGGGGCGCTCTCGCTGCCGCTGGCAGGCGAGGTCGGCGCCGCCGGACGCACCACCGCCGAACTGGCCAGCGCCATAGGCGACAGTCTGGTGCGCAATATGGGGCTCGGCCGCAAGCCCGACACCGCCGTCGAGGTTGTGCAATATCGCCCCTTCTACATTCTGGGGCAGGTCACGCAGTCCGGCGAGTTCGCCTATCGCCCCGGCCTCACCGTGATGCAGGCGCTTGGCATCGCCGGCGGAATACGGCTGCGCGAGGAGCGCATGGATCGCTATGAGCGCGAGATCATACAGGGTCAGGGCGAAGCGAAGCTGATCGGGCTCAACAGGATCAATCTGCTGGCGCGCAAGGCCCGGCTCGGGGCGGAGCTGGCGCAGGCAGCGTCCATCGACTTCCCGCCGCAACTTGTCGCGATCCAAGACGACGACGAGGTTGCCCTGCTGATGCGGCAGGAGGAATCGATCTTCAAGGCGCGCCGGGAAGGCATCGAGACGCAGGTGCGTGCCCTGAGGAATCTCCGCGATTTTCTGGAAAAGGAAGTGACGTCACTCGGCGCGCAGCTCGTGTTTCTCGACAAGCAGGTGGAGCTTGTGCAGAAGGAGCTGGGCAGCGTAGCCTCTCTGGTGGAGCGCGGGCTCGCTGCCGCTCCCCGCGAACTCTCGCTCGAACGCGCACTGGCGCAGATACAAAGCGAACGGCTCGCCGCCGAAACCAGCCTGCTGCGCAGCCGGCAGGAAATCAGTCGCACCGAAATCCAGATCATCGAAATGCAGGACACGCGCCGCAACGAAATCACCAACGCGCTGCGCGACACGCAGATCGAGCTGGATGCGCTCGACCGCAAGGCCGAAACCACCGCGCGCCTGATCTTCGAATCGGAACTGGCAGCACCCGGACTGATGGCACGCCGCGCCAGCATGGAACAGGCCGAACCGATCTATACGATCTACCGGCCGGCTGCGGATGGAAGCATCTTCGAAATCGCGGCAACCATGGCGAGCCCGGTGCTGCCGGGCGATACGGTGAAGGTGGAGATTCCGATGCCGCCGGAATATCTGAAGGCGATCGGCAGTCAGGCGGATGCACCTGAAACGACTCTCAACCCCGCGTCAGTGGAAATGGGTTCCGCCACCATCGCCGGCGCCGACTCCACAGCGCGATAGAAAATGTCCTGACGCTTCCATTCATCGGTGCGCCGAAAGCTGTGGACCGGACCCGTCGAATGCGTGTCCGCGCGGCAGCGGCGGCGCCCATATTCTGGCAGAGCAGGCCATCACCACGGCCAGCGGCACGAAAAATCCCATTCCCGGATCGGCGAGGCCGCCGGCGAGCGAAGCAGCCAGCAGCGCAGCCAGGGCGCTGGCCCGCGCGCTGGCCATGATCGCATCG
This sequence comes from Aquamicrobium sp. NLF2-7, assembly GCF_022359935.1. NCBI lineage: Bacteria > Pseudomonadati > Pseudomonadota > Alphaproteobacteria > Hyphomicrobiales > Phyllobacteriaceae > Aquamicrobium > Aquamicrobium sp. NLF2-7. The sequence goes on from NZ_JAKSED010000002.1 coordinate 30,872, forward strand.
GCCTCGGCATCGACGGGCTGCCGCAGGCGGCCAGGCGGCCACAGGAGAGCTGCCAAGAGCATGGCGATCAGGGTGCCGCCGACCACGCCAAGCTGTGACAGCACCGCGATCGGCCAGCTCGACGCGCGCGAGCTTCCAAGGCCGATGCCAAGCCCGTTCGTATCGAAGAAGGCCTGCATGCTCTTGTAGTTCCAGTAGGCGCGCTCCTGCCCGGAAGCCGAAGACATCTTGTGGGTCACCATCTGGTCGATCAGCCGCACTAGGGGCTCGAAGAACTGCGCATTGTAGAGGCTGACGGCCATGATCACGAGGCACAGCTGCGCCATCAGCACCACCAGCATCACATCCTGCAGGCCGGGCTTCGCCGATGCCAGCGAACGAAGCAGGGACAACGCTACGGGAATTCCAAGCAGTGCCAGCCCGACATAGGCCGTGGTCGAAGTGGACAGGAGAAGCAGCAGGAACAGCGCCACCGCGATTGCCGCCGCGAAACGGGAATTTGTCCTGCGCCAGTAGGTGTAGCTGAAGGCCAGCCCGGCCAGCGACACAGCGCCGAAGGCCGAAGCCTCGGCATAGGAGCCCGCAATCCGCCAGAAGCCGCCCTCTATGGTGAGGGTGAGCATCGCATAGCTGGCGGTGCGGATCGGCGCCAGCACGTCCCCCGCCCCCGCCATCTTGCCGGCAAGATCCACCATGCCCATGAGCGTATGCAGCCCGAACCAGAGAAAGAATCCCCGCCTGACGTCGACAAGCGTTTCCCGGCGCCTCAACAGCAGGCAAAGCGCCACGAACACAAGAATGCCGAGCGTGAAATAGGCGGTCTGGGTGACATTTGCGGAGGACGGACCGAGCGCGGTCTCGTAAACGCCCCGGCTGCTGCGCGATGCGATGAACACGCTGGTCTGGCCCGCAAACAGCCTTGGAAACAGGATTGCGCCGATCAGCGCATGGAACATCAGCACCACGATCACGGAGGCTGCGCCGATACGGCTGAAAACCGCCGCCAGTTCGCGCCAGATGCCCTTGCGCGCCACGGCTGCCGTCAGGAGCAGCGCGGCGAAGACCGTGTAGATCTGCGGCGAGGATCCGCCAAGCGCGGAGAGCGTTCCGATGGCCGTGGCCCCGAACGCAAGCGAGGCCATGAAGGCGACGATCATCGACCATCCCATGAGGCGCACGAAAACGATGATTGCCACGCAGACGATCACCCCTGCGACCGAGGGCTGCATCGGCTCAGCCCGCACATGCCGCAACGCGGCGCCGGCCCGCGATGCGCGCGGCACCGAAAGCGACTTCACAGAAGGGAACGAGTCTGTTCTTCTTCGCAGCAGGCGGGTCGCGGTGCACAGGCAACGGGAAGGAGACCGGTGTGACCCTCGCACTCATCACGGCAGGCGCAGCAGGGCTTTTCATCGGCACGCGTTTTCTGGCGCCTGTCATCCTTGTCGCCACCCTCATCGTGATCATGGTTTCGATCCTGACCGGCGTCCTTCTGGATTGGTCTCTCAAGCTTATCCTTTCCAGAACCCTTTACCTGATCCTGACATTGCAGGGATGCTACCTGATCGGCCTCGCCCTTACCGTGCCGGGCCGGCGCCGGGCAGATGCCGGAATCGCCCCTGAACATGCTTCCGGCCAGCCCGACCGGCTCCAGCCCGCACCGCCCCAGTCTGCCCCGCCCCAGCCTGACCCAGCGTCGCCCCGGGCATCCGGCCTCAGGAGGCCCGATCGAACCTCATCACTGCGCCGGCCGTCCGGATGAGGATCAGCAAATCCGTGTGCACCGACCAGTTGCGCACATAGTGCGCGTCGAGTAGCACCCGCCCGGTATAGTCCACCAGATTACGCCCGGTGACCTGCCACAGGCCGGTGAGGCCGGGTCTGGCATGCAGATAATCCTTCACATACGGGCCGTAGCGGTGCAGTTCCTCGGCAACGATCGGACGCGGTCCGACACAGCTCATGTCGCCACGCAGGATATTGAACAGCTGCGGCAGTTCATCGAGGCTCGATTTGCGCAACAGGTTGCCGAGCACCGTCAGGCGCGGATCGCGCTTCAGCTTGCGCGCCTTGCGCCATTCCTCCGCCGCCTGCGGATCGGACGCCAGATGCGCCTGCAGGCGCTGCTCGGCATCGATCACCATGGTGCGGAACTTGTAGCATCGAAACGTGCTTCCGTTGAAGCCGATCCGCGGGTGGGAGAACACGACAGGTCCCTTGCAGGTCAGCTTGATGAGCAGGGCAATCGCCAGCATCAGCGGCAGCGCCAGCATCAGCGTCGTGGCGGCAACCGCCACATCGAGAACCCGCTTCGACCTGCCGCCGAGCGGGCGCTGCCACAGATGGAGGGAGCCACCCGCCGCGACGGCCGGTATGGAAACCGCCGCGCCCTGCGCCTCGAGCGGCCGATGCTGCTGAAAAGCTGAAGCCGAAACGCGCCTGCGGTCCAGGAACGACCGCCCTCGCCCCGGAAGCGCGCTGCTTCCGGCGTAGGATCTCTCTCTGATCGACATGCCAAAGACGCCCCTTGCCGCCTGCCTGTGCCTGCTTGTTGTTATTCAGGCAGCATGTCGAAAACAGCCGTTTACCCGCAAGCGGCTCAATAGTGGTAGCTGGTGAAGCGGGCAGCGAGCGGGTTACGACAAAATGCTGGCTTGGCTGTCCGGCCGGGTGTGCGACACCCCGCCTTCAGCGCCCTTTGGCGACCCGGACGACCTCGCGCCACAAGGCATCGGCCGTTCTTTGCCAGGTGTAGCGGGCGGCCATTGCCTGCCCGCGCGCCACCATCGCGCTTCGAAAGCGCGGATCGCTTTCGAAGCGCTGGATCGCCCGCGCCCATTCCTCGGGCGCATCCGGATCGGCGTAGGCCACGTCATCCCCCAGCACTTCCGGCATACTGCCCAGCGCGCAGGTGATGACGGGCGCGCCCGAATTGAGCGCCTCGAGCTGGGTCATCGCGAAGCCCTCGGTCCGGGCCGGCTGGACGAACACCAGCGCATGGCGGTAGAGCGCACGCAGATCGGCGTCGCTGACATCCGAAACGACGACGAGCTTGTCGCCGACGTCCTGCACCGCGCCGACCGCCTTGCGCAGGTCCGCCCTTGCAATCACCGCCAGCCTGAGGGTACTTGCCCCCATCCGGGCGAAGGCGCGGTAGATCACCTCGACATTCTTGTAGGCAAATGCGCTGCCCAGCATCAGCACATAGTTTTGCGGTTGCAGGCCGAACCTTGCGAGCACCGAATTACCCGTCCCGACCCGCAGGATGTGGTCGGCCCCGTTGTGGATGACGGCGATTTTCGAAGCTGGCGCGATGCCGAAGCGTTGCAGCATGCGGCTGGAAAATTCCGAAACCGTGATCACCCGGCGCGACAGGCGTCCGGCAAGCCGCATCAGCGGACGGTGGGTGCGCAACTCCCCTCGCGGATAGGATTGCGGATAGAGGAACATCTGCGCATCGTGCAGGTATGTCAGCATGCACGGGTGATACAGCGGCGCCACATTGGCGAAGTTCACCAGCGTTCCCTTCCTCGCCATCAGGCCGAGATCGACCGGCTCCCAGAACTTGCCGCCAAGCACATCCCGGCGCTGGATCGGGATCGCCCGCAGCGGCAGGGAGCGCACCGCATTTGCCGGACACAGCACCTCGACCGACATGCCCGCAAAGCGCTCGTCGCCGGCCAGCATCGCCGCATCCCAGCAGGCCAGAACCTCCTCGGCCACCCGCGAGGTCCCGGTTATGGGGCCGCGCAGGAAACGGCCGTTGACATACACCGTTGCGGACTTGCCACCCTCACCCATTGCATCGCCCCCCGGCGGTTACCGGCATCCATATCGGGATCATCCGGAAACGGTAGGCTATTGCCTCACGATCCGTTTGACACGTCAATGATTTCGGATTGAGATTTCGCTCACAATGCTCGGGAACGCGACGCCTCGGGAGGCACAGGTGGAGAAGCGGAATCTTGCTATCTTCTTCTTCGCAGGCTGTTTCAGCACCATGACCGACGGCTGCCATGTGCGCGCCTGTCAGGACATCGAGATGCTGCTTGCCCTTGGCTGGCGCGTGGCCGTCTATTCCTATCGCAACCATCACCAGTGGCCGTGGAACGCGAAAGGGATCGAGACCTTCCGCGCCCGTTTCCCCGGCGTCGACCTCGTGCTCGACGACTGGAACTGGAAACTGGCCTTCATCCAGAAGCTCAAGGGCCTCATCGCCTATATGGGTAGCTGGCCCGCGACGCGCGCCCTGCGCACATGGTTGCCGATGCTGACGCCGGAATTCGACCGGCTCCAGCGCGATCCGGACCTGAAGCTGGCGCTTGTGAGCTATCCCTGGGGCATATCCCATCTCAACGGGAGCCCCGGCCCGCGCATGATCGTCGACACGCATGACCTTGCCGCACTGGAGCTGATCGGCGACAACCCGTCCGGGCAGCCGGACACGCGCTCCATGCTCGTCCTCAAGCGCGAACTGTTCTATCTCGGGCAGGCCGACGAGATCTGGTCGATCTCGTACAGCGAAGGGCAGTTCCTGAAATCGCTTCTGGAAGGCGAGCGCGTGCGCATCGTGCCGCCGTCGTTGCGCAGCTGGAACGCGTCTGCGGCAACCGACGTGCCGCCCGTCTACGATCTCGTGTTCGTGGGCTCCAACAACCGCTGGAACGGGGATGCCATCAGCGGTTTCCTGAGCGCCTATGGCGGCTGGAACCTGCCCCTGAAGATCGCCATTGCCGGCAGTGTGTGCCGCGACAGGCGGCTGTCGGCGCAAAACGGGGTCGAGCTGCTCGGCTTCGTCGATGATCTTGCCGCCCTTTATGCGCAGGCCCGCGCCGCGATCTGCCCCGTCGAAGGAACCGGCACCAAGATCAAGCTCATCGAGGCGCTTTCGGCGGGACGCCCGGTCTTTGCCGCCCCCGGCGCCCTGAAAGGCCTGCTGCCCGGCTATGAAAACTGCGTCCTGCCGCTGGAGCGCCGGACCGTCGCGACCCTCCTTGGCGATCCGGCAGCGCTTGCTGCGGCACAGGCTGCGGCCCGGCATTATGCCCGCGCCTACAGCTTCGATCGCGTCGTCGCCGAGACGAGCGAAGGTCTGGCCGGCGACCCGGCACTGGCTGGCGCCGGCCCATCCATCCCCGCCATCAGTTCCAGATAGCGTTTTGCCGTTTCGTCCCAACGAAATTTCTCCGCCTGCCTGCGACCTCGCTCGGTCAGCGCGCGCCGCAGCCCCGCATCGCCGGCCAGTTGCATGAAACGATCGAACCAGATGTCGGCACGGTCCGGCGACGCATAAAGCACCGCATCGCCGCCGATTTCGGGAAGGCTGGCGCGGTCCGATGCCACCACGGGGCAGCCCCGGGCCATCGCCTCAAGCATCGGCAGCCCGAACCCTTCGACGAGCGAGGGGAAGGCGAGGCACAGGCAATCACCGAGCAGCGCGGCAAGCTCATCGTCGCCGATCCTGCCAAGCCAGCCGATATTCGCCCCGGTCTGCTCCTTTGTCCGGCCGAAGACGCGGCCGTCCGAAAGCCCGACCACCGCAATCCGCAGGCCCGCCTCCGCAAGGCGGTCGCTCATTCCAAGGACAAGATCGATGTTCTTGTGAGGAGCCCGGCTGCCCAGAAGCACGATGGTGCCGGCCCCGGCGGTGGAACGCGTGCGGATCGAATGACGCGGCACCCAGCGCAGCGCATGTTCGTAGCCGTCCGGTGCGATGGTGATCCTGTCCGCCCCGCACAGGCCATAGCGCACCAGCTGCCCGGCCGAATAGCCGGAGACCGTGGTGACGTGGCGGACCCTTGCCGCAAGCGCCGGGATCAGCGTGCGGTAGAGCAGGCGAAACGGCAGCGAATAACTTTGCGGACAGGCGCGCGTGTTGACATCATGGATGCACAGGATCTGCCTGCGTGTCGCAAGAGGGCCGCTGTTGCACAGGCTGACGAGACCGCTCCTGACCCCCGCCGGAAGCTCGGCCTGCTCCCAGCCATGCCCGCCGAGGCGGCCGATGGAACGGGTGCGGATCGCCGTGAGCGCCAGCTCATCCCCGATGACCGGCGGCACCAGCAACTCCACATCAAGGCCGCGGGCCAGTGGATCGCCGGCCGCGATACGGGCATCGAGCGCTTTTACGACCTCGCGCGCATAGCGCTGCACGCCTGTGACGGGCTGCGCCAGGAAGCGGCCGTTGATCGCCCAATGCCGCGCGCCTTCCATCATGCGGGCCGCAGGGCCGGCCGGCCGCTGGACCGGCGGCGCACGCGCAATCGGGCAAGGCGGCGCCTGTGCGCCAGCAGAACACCCAATATGGGAGCGTTGGCGATGCGCAGGGTGCGGGCCAGATCGGCAAGCGAATCCAGTGGCGTGCTGCCGCTTTCTGCCACCACCATGACGCCGTCGAGAAGCGGGCAGACCAGCAGCCCGTCGGCACCGTGCTCATAAGCCGGCAGGTCGACGACGATCACCTTGTAGCGATCGAGCGTCCTGAGCAGATCCTGCATGTTGGCAGGCAGCGCGAGGCTTCCCGCGCCGCGCTCCTCATTCGCCATGAAGTCGAAACCCGGGGAGGGAACAGTCCGAACTGCCGCGGCGCCCGGATGCGCAGCGGCGGCCTGACATTTCGGGTCGAAGCCGGCGAGCGGGCCCTGCAACGCCTTCGTCAGCGTCGATTGCGCATCCAGATCGATCAGCAGCGTCGGCACGCCCGATGCCGCGTAAAGTGCGGCAAGATTGCCGGCCACAGCACTTTTCACCTGGCCGGGCAGTGCGGCGGTCACGCCGATGCAGAGCCTCGGCTTGCCGGAATCGGCCAGACTGATAACGGCCCTCGCCCCCCTCAGGCCCATGCTGAAGGGGGAATGCGGATGGCGTATCACCTCCTCGCAGAGTCCGGCGGCCTTGCGCAAACCGGAATGTGGCAGCTCGCCGGTGCAGACGAGCCCGAGTTCTTCGCCGATCTGGCGCGGCGTGCGCAGGGTGCGGTCCAGGCTGTGGCGGACGAAGGCAACGCCGACCCCCAACATGAGGCCGGCAAAGGCCCCGAAGATCAGGGTGAGCCGCTTGCGTGGATGGCTCTGCACCATCGGCTGCATCGCCGGGGTGATGACGCGCGAATTGGCGATGAGGAAGGGTTGCTGGTTCACCGCGCTGGTGTAGGCGGCAAGAAGGCTCTCATACATCTTGCGGTAGGTTTCGGCCGCGACCTCAAGTTGCTCCAGCGTTGGTGCATCGGCGCGTGCGTCGCCGGTCGGCGCTTCGTCCGGCCGGTCCACGCGATAGTCGTAGGTGGCGCGGAACTCCTGCGCGACCTGTGTCGCCTTGTTCATCTGGGCACCCGCCTCGTCGATGCGTTTTTCCAGCCACGCGACACCTTCGCGGGCGGAAGCCGCCCGGTTCTCCATCTGCTCGCGGACGAAGGCGTCCGCCGTGGCATTGGCGATACGCGCGGCCAGCGCCGGATCCTGCGATTTGAAATGAATATCGATCGCATAGGAGACGCCTACCCGCTGCACGTCGAGATTGCCGGCAAAGACTTCGGCCGCCTTCTGCTGCGGCGTCAGAGCCTCATCCTGTGCTTCGTCGACCCTTGCCGCATCGGGCCTGTAAGGCGTTCCGGTTATCAGCGAACGCAGTTTTTCCAGCCTCTCCCCCAGACGCAGCCCGCCCATGTCCACGAAAGCCGGATTGTACGCGAGGTCGAGTTCATCGATCACCATCATGGCGATCTTCTGCGAGCGCAGCAGCGCGAGCTGGCTTTCGATCTGGGCCGTATCGAGGGACAAATGCACCTCGACCATCTGCTGCTGCATGAACTGCGGCAGTTTCGGCTCGATCAGGATCTGGGTGCGGGCGGTGAAAATCCGGTCGGACGTCGCCAGATAGAGACTGGCTCCCACGACACCGACCAGTGCGCACAGCAGGATCGAGACGGTGTACCTGCTGAAAAAAGACAGGATGTCCGACAGGTTGACGAACTCGGCGGAACCGCCGCTGCCCCGCCAGTCCCTGGCTGTCGCCGCTGCCCATTGCCGCTCCAGCATGGCTCCGCGCCCCCTGATCTCAGCTGCCCTTCGCCTGCAAGCCTAGCGCCGCGTCCCGGCTGCGAAAACACGGCCAATCGAGGTAGGCAGGAACCCTTTTCCGAACATCAAATCAGGCAATCTCGCGAAGTGCAGGCTCCCGGGAACCGGCACGGATGCTCTCGTCGGCCGCTTTCGTCGTCCCGGTTTGACCGGAAACCGGCAACGGATGCACGAGCACGCCTTCGGTCTTGTCGAGATACTGCATCAGCGCCGTTACGAGATGGTAGAAGATGCTGGCCGGCACTTCATTGGCCACGGCCCTGCCGCGCTCGTCTATGCGGTCGATCCAGAAGCCGGTCGGAGCCGGGTCGATGTGCCAGCGGAACAGCCGCCCGACACGGGCTTCGATCTCCGGCTTCAGGTCAGGCCCATCGGCGCGGTCGAGCGCGATGGCCGCCTTGATCGCCTCGGTCTGCGGCCAGCTTCGCGAGATCAGGTCGAGCGGCAGCCCCTCGCGCGAAACAGCTCCGTAGGCCAGCCCGGTGGCGCGGTTCAGCCCGTTGGCCACCGCCGAAGCATAGAGCTTGCGTGCATAGGGAATGAGGTCGCTCTGCTTGCTGCGCGCCGCGAAATCGACCAGAAGCGAGGCCCACTCGAAATGGTGGCCCGGTTCGGTCCACAGTCCCTGCCCGCCATGCGCCGGCTTCCATTCATTGTCGAAATATTCGCCGAGGGTCCAGCTTTCGGCATCGAAGAAATGCGTGCGGAACAGGTCGACGATGCGCGCTGCCCGGCGCAGATAGCTGCGCTCGCCGGTGACCTCGTGCCAGGCGAGAAACGCTTCCAGCATATGCATGTGCGGGTTGGAGCGCCGCAGGTCGGTGCCGTCGCAGGTTTCGAGGAACCCGGTCAGCCGCTCGTCCTCCAGATAGGACTCAACGAAGGCCATGGCTTCCTCGCCGCGCGCCAGCGCATCCCTGTTTCCGGCGCGATGGGCCCAGGCGAAGGCGAGAAGCACGCAGGCGTGGTCGTAGGCGTCCTCGCAAGGATCCGCGATGGAACCGTCGACATTGAGGGTGCGCGCCCAGCCGCCGCGTTCGGTGCGCCCCCGCTCCATGAAGGCCATACCATGCGAGATCAGTTCGTCAGCCGGTCCGTCCCATCCCCGTAACCTGGCGACGGAATAGGCATAGACCTGCCGCGCCAGGGTGCGCATGCGTTTCGGCTTGCCGAGCGGCGTGCCATTGAAGGCGAAAGCCTCGTGAAAACCGCCATGGCGTTCATCCACGCCAGCCTTCGACCACCGCGGCAGCGTTTCCTCGAACAGCCAGTGCGCGACGCGCTCACGCCATGCGCCGGGCAGCACCACGCGGTCATGGGCGGGCGTGAACTTCACCTCCAGCCGGCCCCATTTTTCAAGCTGCTCGACGACATGCCTGACGTTCTGGCTCTCGGCGACAGGAGCCACGAAGGTGGCATCGTCGGTTGACACCACCGCGACATCCCTCAGCCCCACGACCGACAGCAGCCTGCCACTGCTGCGCAGATAGGAACGCTCGCAATCTATGGCGACGACGTCGCCGATCACGACATTGCCATGCTCGTCGGTGCGGCTGGCCTCCAGCAGCGACTGCCACGAACCCAGATCGCTCCAGCGGAAGCGCGCCGGCACCATGGCGATGTTGCACAGGTGCTCCATGATCGCATAGTCGACCGATATGGAGGGGATGGGCGCATAGGCGTCGAGCGGCAGCCAGGTTCCCGACAGATCACGCGCGGCAATGTCGAGCGCGTGTTCTGCTTGCAGCCAGATCTCACGATGATGCGTGAGGAACGCGGCGCGGATGACGCTTGCCCTGAACAGGAAAATGCCGGTGTTCCAGAAAAAATCCGATGTCGCCACATAGCGGCCTGCCGTTTCCGCATCCGGCTTTTCGACGAAACGCACCACGCGGCGAACACCCGGGCAGTCGAAGGCGTTTCCGGCCCGGTCCTGGCCTGCAAACACCTCGCCTGCCTCGATATAGCCGTAGCCGGTTTCCGGACGTGTGGGTTTCATCCCAAACACCACCACCTGCCCCGCCTGAGCCGCCGGAACGCCGGCTTCGACGCTCTCCCAGAAATCGAGATCGGTGGAAATGGCGTGATCCGATGGCACGATGAGCACGATGCCGTCGCCATGGCTGTTGATGGTGTGCAGCGCCGCGATCGCCACGGCCGCGGCGGTGTTGCGACCGACAGGCTCGAAGATGGCGCCGCCGCCGCTATAGTCGAGGCCGGCAAGCTCGGTGCGGATGCGGGCCGCGTTGCGTTCGGCGGCAATGACGTGGATGGGCGTATGCCCTGCCTCGCGCGCCTGCAGCCGTCGCACCGTCTTCATCAGCATCGAGCCGTCGCCGGACAGATCGTGAAATTGCTTGGGATTGTCTTCCCGGGAGAGCGGCCACAGCCGCGACCCTACCCCGCCACTCATCACAAAGCACGAAATGCGCTCGGCCATGGCCAGCTCCCCTGTGATCCATCTGCCTTGTGTCCCGCTTGCGTGAACGCGCGCCCGTCCTGCGCGTTTCACCCGCGAGCATCCGCCCCGACCCTGCCTGCAGATTTGCGCAACAGGGTTCCAGGAGCCGGACCATAGGCGATGTCGGAGGATGAGCCGATTAACCTGGATTAGCGACTGGCTATAAGTGTTAGCCTTCCCACGGAAGGCTTATCGCACAGTAAGGCAGAGGTCAGTGGCTGGCGGGATCAGGTCGGCGACGCCAGCAGATAGGCTGAGGGTGTAGGCACTGAAGTGCGTGTTCCAACGGTTATGCTGGAACCCTGCTCTTCATTTGAGCAAACTCATTGCCGCGGCTGTCATGCAGCATCCGTCATGAGCAGTCGGGCACGTGATGATGCCGCAGCGCAGACTATCAGTTTGAATGCTGTGCATAGATGGCCCGGCATTCATTGGACGATCGAGAACCTGCGCTGCGTATATCGTGTCTGATCAGCGTCTCCGCCCGGATGGGAATCTGGCGGAAAAACCTTCAGTTCTGTGCCTGTCAGTCTTCCTTGATGGCGCTGTTCTTGGCCGTATCGCTCATGAACACATAGACGACCAATGAGACGCCGATCATGGCGGTCACATACCAGTAGAAGCCCTGTTCCCAGCCGGAGCTCTTGAACTGCAGGGCGACGAACTCGGCCGTGCCGCCGAAGATCGTGTTGGCCAGCGCATAAGGAAGGGCGACGCCCAGCGCGCGGATGTGGGCCGGGAACAGCTCGGCCTTCACCACCGCGTTGATCGAGGTGTAGCCGGTCACGATCACCAGAGCGGCCATGGCGAGCAGGCCGGCGGTGAAGGCGTCGGTCGTCACCTCCAGCGTGGAGAAGATCGGGTAGGTGAAGAGCACCCCGCACACGCCGAAGAAGATCATCAGCGGCTTGCGTCCGATCCGGTCCGACAGCGCGCCCGCCACCGGCTGAAGGCACATGAACACGAACAGCGTGATGGCGCTGATTTCGGACGCCTTGGCCTTGGTAAAGCCGGAGGTGTTGACGAGGAACTTCTGCATGTAGATCGAATAGGCATAGAAGGCGAGCGTGCCGCCGGCGGTCAGCAGCATGACCAGCGCGGTTTCCTTCGGGTGCTTGCTGATCAGTTCCCAGAAGCCGGATTTGGGTGCGTCCTTTGTCTGGGCAATATGAGCCTGCGCGTTCTTGAAGCTCTCGGTTTCGTCGAGGCCGCGGCGCAGCCAGAACACCACCACGGCAAGACAGGCGCCGATGAAGAATGGAATGCGCCAGCCCCAGGAATTCAGCGCTTCATCGGTCATGGTGTTCTGAAGCACGATGAGCACCAGCAGCGCCAGAAGCTGGCCGGAAATCAGCGTGACATAGGCGAAGGAGGAGTAGAAGCCGCGACGGCTCTTGCCCGCCATTTCCGACAGGTAGGTCGCCGAGGCGCCATATTCGCCGCCGACCGACAGGCCCTGCATGAGCCGCGCGATCACCAGAAGGATCGGCGCCAGAATGCCGATGGCGTTGTAGTCCGGCGTCAGCGCGATGATGAGCGAGCCCGCGCACATCAGCGTCACCGAAAGCGCCAGCCCCGCCTTGCGGCCCTTGCGGTCGGAGTAGATGCCCATGATCCATGCGCCGATCGGGCGCATGAGGAAACCGACGGCGAACACTGCCGCCGAAGACAGCAGCTGGGCGGTCTGGTCTCCGGCCGGGAAGAAATGCGGGGCGAAGTATAGAGCGAACGCGGCATAGACATACCAGTCGAACCACTCGACCAGATTGCCGGTGGAACCGCCGATGATGGCTTTCAGCCGGCTGCGACGGTCGAGTCCCGAGGGCTTTGCCAGTTCGGGCACCACACCTGCAACGGTGCTATCATGGGGTAATGAAACCATTCTCTCTCCTCCTTGTGCCGTGCGTGGCGGACATGGCTGCCTGCGCGGGTTGGATCTTGCCGGAAACCGGCCGTACAGCGCCCGTACTGGCGCTGGGCCGGAGCGCGCCTGCTGACAGGCCGGGACCCGGTCATGCGCTGTTGCGACCGTGCCTGCCTGATGGCCGGCATGCCGATGACCACTTTTCATGCACTTTGCCGCACAAGGAGGCCAGCGGCAGCCTGTGAAAAGGGCAACCGCATGATAATGCTATGCTTTCGGGGATGAGCGATTCAGATTCGCATGATTTTTTGCAGAAATCTGCATAGCCATTCCGGCATTTGTGCAATATTATGCACTGATGCGGGAAAGTAGTGAAATGCGCGGGCTCATATGGCGCCGGCTTGTCATGGCGGGCGTTGTCGCCGCGCTGGCCGCCGGCGTGTGGGCTGTAGCGGCGGATCTTGCCCGAAATCAGGCCATTGCGGCATTGAACGAGGAATCGGCCCGGATCGCCCGGCAGCATCTGCGCCTGTTCGAGAGCGAGTTCGCCCGCTTCCGCGTGCTGCCGGTGGCGCTGGGCGAATATGGGGACGTTACCGAGGCGCTCACGGCCGGGGTGGCGACAGACGGCGCCAATGAAGCGCAGGGCGCGGCACGGCGGCTCGACAGGAAACTCGCCCTGTTGTCGCGGGAGACCGGCACGCCGGTGATCTACGTGACCGATTCCGATGCGCTTGTCGTTTCCGCCTCCAATTACGACCAGCCGGACAGTTTCGTCGGCGAGAATTTCAGCTTCAGGCCCTATTTCACCGACGCGCTGACCAATGGAAACGCGGAGTATCACGGCGCCGGCGCGATCAGCGGCCGGCCGGGCCTGTTCTTCGCCCGGCGCATCGGAAGCGCTGCCGACCCGCTGGGGATCGTGGTGGTCAAGTTCGAGTTCGCGGCGCTGGCCGCATTGTGGGCGAACGATCCGGGGCGGGCGCTGCTGGTCGATCCCGAGGGCATCATCCTGGCGTCGTCCGATGCCGCCGATGTCATGCGGGTTCTCTCACCGCTGTCGGATGAGGCAAGGTCGAGGATCGCGGATAGCCGGCTCTATCCCGATGCGACGCTGGAGGTGGCCGAACTCGACTGGCCGGGAACCGGCGAGGCGCGGGGGCCGGATGGCGAAAGGCTGATCGTTGCCGAACTGCCGATACCCGGCACCCGGTTGCGGCTGTTGCAGATGCTGGATGCCGCGCCGGGGCTTGCCGCCGCGCGCGAGCGGGCGTGGGTGCTGGCCCTGCCGGCCTTCGCCGGGCTGATGGCGCTGGGCACGGCCGTGTGGTGGTGGTTCACCCGCGCGGCGCGCGCTGCCGCCTACCGGCGCACGCTTGAAGAGGCCGTCGCCGAGCGCACGCTGGCGCTGGAAGAGCAGATGGCCGAGCGCGAGCGGGCCGACCGGCGCTACCGCGATGCACGCGAGGAGCTGGCGCAGGCCAATCGCCTCGCCTCGCTCGGAACGATCACGGCGGGGCTGGTGCACGAGATCAACCAGCCGGTCGCCACCATCCGCACGCTGGCGGAAAACGCCCGCCACCATCTTCAGGCCGGGCGGCTCGACCGGGTCGGCGCCGGCCTCGATTCCGCGGTGGAGCTGACGGCGCGCATCGGGGCGATCACGCAGGAAATGCGCCAGTTCGCGCGCGGAGGCGGTGGCGAGGTGACGTCTGTTTCGCTGAACGAGGTGATGGCCGGTGCTCAGCTTCTGGTCGGCGACCGCATCCGCAAGCTCGGCGTCAAGCTGTCGCTGCCCCCCTCTCTGGCCGAACATGGTCAGCCGGCCGTGCTGGCCAACCGTATCCGGCTGGAGCAGGTTGTGGTCAATGTCCTGCAGAATGCACTGGATGCGCTGGCCGATGGCCCCGATCCGCGCATCGAGGTCACGGTCTCGCGCGACGGCGACAGGCTCAATCTGACGGTTGCCGACAATGGTCCCGGCATCGCGGCGGAGCTGGCCGACCGGATCTTTGACCCCTTCGTGACCGGACGCTCCGGCGGGCTGGGGCTCGGGCTCGGCATTGCGCGCGACATCATGCGCGAACTGGGCGGCGGACTGGAGCCCGCACCGTCACCGCTGGGCGGCGCCGCCTTCGTGATCAGCATGAGGTGCGCATGACCACCGACGCCGCGATGCGGATCCTTCTCGTCGACGACGACCTGCCGTTCCGCACCGCGCTGGCCGACAGCTTCTCCATAGCCGGGCTGGAGATCGAGAGTTTCGGCGACGGCCAGTCGGCGCTGGAAAGCCTGTTTTCCGGCCAGTCCCCGCACGAGCTGCCGGCCGTCGTGGTGACCGACCTGCGCATGCCGCGCTTCGATGGCCATGCGCTTCTGGGGGTGGTGCTTTCGCGCGATCCGGAACTGCCGGTGGTTCTGATGACCGGCCATGGCGACATCGCCATGGCAGTGACGGCGCTGAAGCAGGGCGCGTTCGACTTCATCGCCAAGCCCTTCCCCACCGATCACCTCATCGCCTCGGTGCGCCGGGCGATGGAAACGCGGCGGCTGGTGCTGGAGAACCGGCGCCTGCGGCAGGCGGTGGCCGAGGTCAGCGAAGGCTTTCCGCTGATCGGCGAGTCGCCCGCCATGCTGCGCCTGCGCGACACCATGCGCCAGCTCGCCCGGGTGGAGGTGGATGTGCTGATCGAGGGCGAAACCGGCACCGGCAAGGCGCTTGTGGCGCGCCAGCTCCACCGCTGGAGCATGCGCAGCAACCGTCCGCTGGTCACCGTCGATTGCGCCGCCCTGCCGGAACAGATCGCCGACGAAGTGCTGTTCGGCACGCGCATCCATCGCGGCCAGATCGCCGAAGCCGACCGTGGCACGCTTTTCCTCGACGAGATCGACAGCCTCGCGCCCGCCTTGCAGGCACGGCTTCTCAGCGTGGTGCAGGACCGTGTCCTGCACGGCAATGGCGGGGTCTCGCCGCGCGAGGTGGACCTGCGCATCATCGCCGCCACCAAGGCCGACCTGCGTGCCGAGGTGGCGACAGGCCGCTTCCGCGCCGATCTGCTCTACCGGCTGGAGACGGTGCGGCTGCGCATTCCGCCGCTCAGGGAAAGGCGCGAGGATCTGGGCGTGCTGCTGTCGATCTTCCTCGACGAAGCCGCCTCCTTCCACGACCGCCCCCGTCCGGTGCTCGATGCGCCGGTTCTGGACTGGCTGCTGCGGCACGACTGGCCGGGAAACGTGCGTGAATTGCAAAATTACGCGGTGCAGCTCACGCTCGGCCTGCGGCAGGACGGACGCGTGCCCGCGGAGGCCGGCATAGCCGACATGGCGCTTTCGGCGCAGATGGACAGGTTCGAGGAAGGCCTGCTGCGCGATACGCTGGCCCGGCTGGGCGGCGACGTGTCCGCCGCCGCCGTGGCGTTGAATCTGCCGCGGCGCAGCCTCTATGCACGACTGAACCGACACGGCATCAACCCCGCCGCCTATCGCAAACAGAATGTATAGCCACGTCATTTCAGGCGCGAATTCATAACGCGGCACGGCGCTTCAATCGATTACCCGCCAGGTTCTGGATGAGCGGGTTCGATATTTCCTGCCACCGACAACCGGCAGACTACAGGACGGCTCAAGCGCCGATGCCCGCTCCCTCTTGACCGGATGCTGCTGCCAGCGCGGTTGGGGCGGCGATACGATCTGCACCGGAGACAATCCGGCTTTCAGAAAGACCTGAAATGCACAAATTCGGCATTGGCATTGATGCCAACCCCATCCATCAGCAGCACCCTGGCAAGCGTGAAGACTATGCAGACCTGCACGGCAGCTAGGACGAAACGCTTCCGTGGCACACTTCAGGATGCGCTCCCTCACCGCAAAAGGGCTGTTCCGCTGCTGGTCGCATTCCCATCTGCACTCCCCGGCTCAATCTGACAGATCCGCCATCACCGCGGGAAATCTGTCGAAGCAGGGTGATCCTCAAAGGTCCGGTATCCGCCGTCCCCGCAAGCCCGGATGCAACGGGAACGGCTTTCTTCCTGCAGATCAGAACCTGTAGGACAGGCCGACCTTGAAATCGTGCTGCCTGAGGTCGATGCCATATTCGCCGTCGACATCGTAGGGTCCGGCTGGCGTCAGGGCGGTCTGCTTCCAGGTGAAATCCTTCTTGGAGCCGAAATCCGAGAAGGCATATTCGGCCCGCAGAGACAGCTTTTCCGTTATGGCCTGTTCCAGACCTGCGCCGATCGTCCACCCGAGATAACTTTCATTCTGATGGCTGACCGAAGGCGCCGGAGGAGTGAGGATGTTGGCGCCATTGGAGAAGGTCATGGAATGGCTGTAACTTCCCCAGGCAACACCGGCTGTCACGAAGGGCAGATAGCGTCCGAGCGCATATCCGGCTCTTCCATTGACGGACGCCGACCAGTTCAGCCGGGAATCGATTTCCACGAAATATCTGCGGTCGATCCCGGATGAGGTAACATTGCCGGACCACGCGCGCATATCGTTGAGATGCACGTCGCCGAAATTGACGCCGGCGCCGACACCAAGGACGAGTCCACCGTCGAACTGGTGATCGTAACCTGTGTGCAGCCGGCCGCTGTAACCTCTCGTGTCATAAGGGATATTCAAACCGGTACTGGGAAGGCGGGTGATTGGAGCCAGAATTCGGTCATTCTCCGCCTGCGCCCACGAATATCCGCCGCCAAGCCCGAGATGCAGACCGGACCAGTCGACGGAATGATCTTCAGGAATGCCGGCAGGCAGGACAGCGCCGAACAGTTCGGATACCTGCTGCGGGAACAAAGAGCCTTCGCCAAACTTCACCGTAGCGCCGCCAAAGATACGCCGACCCGGCGCGGCATCCTGCGACATGGCCGGCATGTAGTTTACATCGGTCAGGTTGGTGACGTTGGCGAAGAGGTTGAGCCTGTCCGACGGCTGGTGCCCGGCGCATTCTCGAACCAGCGCATCGAGCCGCTGCCGAAACAATGCGAAATGATGAAGTTCTTTATGTCCTTCTGATACCATGCCGTCTTGAGGCGCAGCGCATCATCCGGCGTGAAAATACCATTCCGCAGAATATTGGCGCCGAATTCCCAGCCTTTCGCCTCTTCGGGCCTGAGGGCCGGATTGGGCAGGAAACTGGCGTTCACGCCGCTGCCGTGGGAGCCGCCGAAGAACATTTCATTCACCGTTGGCGCCCGGAAGCTCTCCTCATAGGTGCCGTAGACCTGCAGCCATTCGAGCGGCTTTGCGGCCAGCGTGACCTTGGGGCTCAGCTTGAACTTCGCTTCGTCGATATCGAAGTCACCACGCCACGGTGCATCGAAAGGGCTTTCGGTGATGGTGTAGCGGGCGGGATTGTTCCAATATGAGTTGCTTGGCCGCGTGACAGTGTCCCGGCTGGTTCCCAGAACGCTGTCGTAGATGGTCCAGTAGTTTTCGGGCACGTTGCCTGTCGTGCCCGAACTGTCCATCGTGTAGACGTCATAACGCAAGGCCGGAATGAGTTCGAACATGCCTGCCGACAAAGTCCCCTGCACAAACCCGCCGCCCACGCCGGACACTCCGTCCGGATTGGCGTCGGCCGTGCTGTTGCCGGAAAAATCGTTCCGATAATATTCGAGGCCATAGTCGAGCTTGAGCCCGTATCCGTCGAAATCCCAATGCGAGGTGTTGGTGACGTCGAAGCCGAGCGCGTTTGTGGTCATCACGCGGCCATCATAGGACAGCGAACCTGACCACTCGGACTGCGTGCGGTTGAGATAGCCGTTTACCCGCAGGTCGATGAGATTGCTGTCGGGCGTGTAGGCGTATTTGGCGGTGAAGGTCTTGTTGGTCACCGTCTGCCCGTAGAAGTTGGCGACGAAGTCGGTGGTGTAGAAGACCCCGCCGAGATCGAGGCGATGCTCGTCGTTCGGGCTGAGGGAAACTTTCAGAAGGCCCGACTTCACGTCGCGCCAGCTGTTGTTGACCAGCGTACCATCACCATCCTCGTAATTGCCGATGCTGGTGAGGTTGACCGCGCCGAAGACGCCGCCGCTGTTCTCGTTTCCGGCAAGGTCGAAGCGCCCGCCGCCGGCCTTGGTGATCGACATGTCGTCATTCTTGTTGCCGCCGAAAGTGGCCGTGATCTGCGCGGCCGCCTTCTCATGCGGCAAAAGCACATCGTCGACGGTGAGCGTACGGTAGTTGACGGCACCAGCCAGCGTGCCGGCGCCGCCGGCGGTGGCGATGGCACCCTTGGTGATGTCGATGCCGGAAATGAGCGACGGCTCCACATAGGTGCAACCGGCGGGTCCATGGACCATGAAACGGTAGTTCTGGCGCACGCCGTAGATAGTGCTGATGACACGGCCCATGCCTTCCAGCCCGCGAATGTTGACGGCCATGCCCGGCTGGGCTGCATTTTCTCAGCTATACACGCCCGCGACAGAACGGACGGCATTGTTGAGATTGTGACCGTAACTGGTAATCGTTCCGGCATCGATATTGGCGACGGAGGCAGGCGTTTCGTAGATTTCGTCAGGAGACTGCTGCCAGGCGGAACCGCGCAGGCCCGCACCACCCGTTCCGCCAGTGACGTCAATTGTTTCCAGCACGACAGCCCCGGCGCCATCCGTGGGGTTCGCGGCAAGGGTGCCGCGACCGGCGATCACCACCGCCCGGCCATTGAGACGATAGGCCAGACCGCTGCCTTCAAGCAGGCGCTCCAGCGCGGCCCCGGATGTCAGCCTGCCGCGAACCTCGGGAGCCGCGACGCCACGCACGGCCGCTGCATCGACGGAGACCTGCAACCCGGCCTGACGGCCATAAAGCACAAGGGCGGTCGAAAGCTGCTGGGCGGGAATGTCGAAATTCCGCTGCTCCTGTGCAGTCGCGGCCTGCTGCGCCAGAACCGGACCGGCGGGCAGCACCGAAACCAGCGCCGTACTCAGCAACAACGCCGCGCCGAGCCTGCGCCTTGCTCCGCCGTGACAGTTTTCCCCGACCATTCCACACCCCATCGCCCTGCTGTTTCCCGGACACGCAAATCCCAGCCGTGCCCTTTCAGTGAAAGGACGAAGCAGCCCGGCTTTTTTTCAGAGAAAAATGCTCGGGTTTTTTCTGGCGCAGAAAAATTTCAGGATCTTCAGGGAGATAGGGGCCGGAGCAACGACTGCTACCAGCCTGACACCACGGTCAGCCAGGGACTGATGAGGCGTAAGGTGGCGCCATGGGTTTCGGCCACAGCCAGCAAGGCCTCGTCCGGCGCCCTGAGATCGTAGATGCCGGTAACGCGCCGCGCAGCCAGACCGGAGCCGATGATGATGATGCGCCCGCGCTGATAGCGGCCCAGCACCCGCACCATCTCATCCACCGGCCGGTCCTGCACCACCAGCAGGCCCGATCGCCGGCCCCCTGCCAGTTCCGGATCGGACCTGCCCCGTTCTGCATGGCCGGTCTGGTCTATGCTGATCCAGTCACCGGCTTCCAGCGGATCCGTAGCCATGCCGGGCGCTCTTGCAGATGCCACCGCCACCTTGCCATGACCGACGGCCACCGAAACGGCATCGGGATCGGAGCGCACATCGAAGGCGGTGCCGAGAACGGTGGTTGTGACCCCGTCGGCACTGACGCGGAACGGACGGCAGGCGTCGCGCTGAACCTCGAAGTAGGCTTCGCCTGACAGAATTGTCACGCGCCGGGTGGTCTCGTCGAATGGGACCTGAATGGCGCTTTCGGCGCCGAGCCAGGCCACGCTGCCATCATCGAGCCGGATCGCGCGGGTTCCCGCCACGCCTGTGGCATGATCAGCCATCATCCAGATCGTGAGCGCTGGCTGCAGCAGCACCAGCGCAAACAGGGCGACAATGCCCATCGCCGCAGCAGCGGCAAACCGGCCGCGACGGCGGACTGCAGGCCGGCGGCCTTTCGCGCGTGCGGCTTCCGGCGAGCCGTGGCGGCACTCGAGAGCAGGCTCCGCCGCGCCGAGCACGCCCCAGACATGGCTCGCCTCCGCCTAGGCACGAGCATTGGCCTCGTCCTGCGCCAGCCAGACCTCGAAGCGCGCGGCAAGGGCCGCGTCGTCCGGCTCTTCCTGCAAGGCGATCAGCCAGCGCAGCGCTTCGTCTTTTGGCCTGTTCGGGTTTTCGGCTTCGTGAATCGCAACGTCTCCGGATGACTTTGCGGCAACGTTGGTGCCGGCTGTCCGCGTTTCCATGCCTTCAACTATAGAACGCATGACATGGGCTATTTTCAGAAATGCCAGAAGACGACGCCACTCACCCACCTCGCACAAGCCGCCGCCGGCAATGTTCAAGCCCCTCATAAACCAGCGCGTGGGCAAGTGCGACCGGAAATACCGAGAGGCGCTGCTATGTCCCTTAGCTTGAAACCGTCGAAGCGGTGCATCATCAGGGCAATGCGGTTCCGCTCAAGCAACTCGGCCATGGCTTCCATGACGAGGCGCAGCTCGTCGCGCGAGACCAGCGCATCTTCCGGCAACGGCCGGTCGGCAGCAATGGAGCCGTATTCCGCCTTATCATCGACGGTCCGGCACTCACTGGAAAGACGCCGCGTCCAGTCGATGGCAAGGTTGCGCACGATGCGGCGCAAATAGCCGGGGGCTCGTCGAGCGTCCGCTCGCCGGCGGATGAGCGAAAGCGCAGGAAGGCCTCCTGCACCACATCCTCGCCACGCGAACGGTCGCCGACGATCGCCCTAACCGGAGATACTGACCCATCGTTCAAAGACTGTGTGCTTTGAGATGGCGGGAGATGGCTTACGGCTACCCAATGTCATCAAATAATGAAAATCGCGCGGAAGGGCAATGACGGCACGCCGCTATCCCCGAGACACCGGCAATGTCTCCATCCTCTGCCGTAACCAAGCCCGGATCATCACCGCGAGTTCGCCTCAGGACCCTTGAGGCGTCGGCAACGGGGAGCCGACAGAAATGGCCGCGATACAGCATCCGGAGATGCATCCCGCTGCCGGTGACGGAAAAGTCGTTCCACTGTTTTTTTCCGCATCAACACAAGACAGCCGGAGATCGACACCACGTAACTGCGTGATGTTTCGAACGCTATGATGATGGCACAGACCCATACAAAGCGGGCCAGACATCATGACAAAGCGGCAAGATAGTTCAAAAATTATTGACTGTCCGGCCGGTTTATATAAAAGTAGGATCATGGGGAATAATTCTGCAAACACTCCTGCGGGCGCTGCCGTGCTGCTCTCTGATGTGTCGGAGGGTGTGTTTACACTCACCCTCAATCGGCCGGAACAGCTGAACGCATTCAACGAGGAACTTCATCTGGCCGTGCGGGCAGGGTTTGAGAAGGCGCGGCTCGATCCTGAAATACGCGCTGTACTCCTCACCGGCACAGGGCGCGGGTTCTGCACCGGGCAGGACCTGTCCGACCGCGATCCCACCAAAGGTGCCCCGGATCTCGGCCATTCTCTGGAAACTTTCTACAATCCGCTGGTACGGATGATCAGAGCGTTGGAAAAGCCCGTCGTTTGCGCCGTCAATGGCGTGGCTGCAGGAGCCGGCGCCAATATCGCGCTTGCCTGCGACATCACGATAGCTGCGCGCTCCGCGCGCTTCATACAGGCGTTTTCGCGACTGGGCCTTGTTCCGGACTCCGGGGGAACCTGGCTGCTGCCGAACCGCATCGGCGAGGCCCGCGCCAAAGCGCTGGCCCTGCTGGCAGAGCCGCTGGACGCGGAAACCGCCGCACAATGGGGCCTGATCTGGCATGTCGTTGATGATGACAGGCTGCCGGAGGAAAGCAGGTCGGTCGCTATGAGGCTGGCCGCCGGCCCGACTGTCGGTCTCGGGCTCATCAAAAACGCAATCCATGCCGCCTCCGCCAACACGCTCGACGCACAACTCGACGTGGAGCGCGATTTACAAAGGCAGGCAGGCCGCAGCCGCGATTATGCGGAAGGCGTATCGGCATTTCTGGCAAAGCGCGCTCCCGTCTTTACAGGCAGATAGCGCTCATGCCGTGGCATCTTGCGCCGGACCTTGGTGATGGCGCAGGATAGGCGGCTGAATACGGCCGGGCACCCGCCGCCCCGCCGGAGGGGACAAGAAGAGTAAAATATCATGGCACGCACAAGGGCGGCTGATTTCGAGGACAAGCAGCGCGCTATACTCAAAAGTGCCGCCGCCGTTTTTGCAAAGCAGGGCATGGACAAGGCGTCCATGTCGATGATTGCCAGTCACAGCGGCGTTTCAAAGGCGCTGCTCTATCATTATTATTCGGGTAAGGATGCGCTGATCTTCGATATCGTGCGCACCCATCTGACCGAGCTGGATGAAGCCATCGAAACTGCCGACCGGCCAGCAGAACAGCCCGAGACAAGGCTCAACCTACTGATCCGGGCGGCGCTCCACAATTACGAGGACGCAGATCATGAGCACAAGGTGCAGATCAATGGCACCGATACGCTCTCGGCGGAGCAGATGAACGAACTCAGGGCGATCGAGCGCCGCATCGTGCGCCGGTTTTCCGGACTGCTGAAAGAAATCAATCCCGGCATAGATGAGAACCGGCCCTATCTCATGCCCGTTACCATGTCGCTCTTTGGGATGCTGAACTGGGTCTATATGTGGTTTCGCCCCGGCGGTCCGGTGAACCGGGAGGAATATGCGGATCTGGCAACCCGGCTGATCCTGGAGGGCGTCAAAGCCGTTCGCTAGGTGTTTGATCCCACGGTTTAATGGTGCGATCCTTTCTCTGGAATGGAGGGAAGCCCTATGGGACAAATTCGTCACGGCAGCGCCACGACCACGCACGCTGTCCGAGCAGCAATACAGCGATCGCAAGCTTCGCTCGCGCAACTGAGCAGGGAGTTGGGTATCAACCCCAAGACCGTTGCGAAATGGCGCAAGCGCGCGACGGTAGAGGATATGAAGACGGGGCCGTCAGAGCCGCGGTCCACCGTCCTCACCGAAGCCGAGGAGGCGATGGTTGTGGCGTTCAGGCGCCATACGCTTCTACCATTAGATGATTGTCTTTACGCCCTGCAGCCCTCGATCCCGCACCTGACACGATCCGCACTGCACCGGTGCCTGCAACGGCATGGCATCTCGCGCTTGCCGGATGTGGAGGGCGACAAACCTAAGCGGTCGAAGTTCAAGCGCTACCCCATAGGGTTCTTCCATATCGACATCGCCGAGGTTCAGACCGCTGAAGGCAAACTATATTTGTTTGTCGGTATCGACCGCACGAGCAAGTTCGCCGTGACCCAACTCGTCGACAAGGCCGACAGGAAGACCGCCTGGGAATTCCTTCAGCATATGCTCGAAGCCGTGCCCTACCAGGTCCATACCATTCTCACCGACAACGGTATTCAGTTCGCAGAGCAGCCTCGGAACCGGAATACCATCTACTCCCGGCCGATGCGCTTTGACATGATCTGCGAGGCCAACGGGATCGAGCACAGGCTGACCAAACCCAACCATCCATGGACCAATGGCCAAGTCGAACGGATGAACCGCACGATCAAGGAGGCCACCGTCAAGCGCTTCCATTACGACAGCCACGAGCAGTTGCATACACACCTCGCCGACTTCATGGCGGCCTACAACTTCGCACGAAGGCTCAAGACCCTCGGCGGTCTCACGCCCTACGAATACATCTGCAAGATCTGGACATCAGACCCGGATCGATTCATCCTCAATCCGATCCACCAGATGCCGGGACTGAACAACTAGATCATTTCTGCTTTTCTCCGAAGCACCGAAGCGCTTCATCTTTTTGTTTTGACGGCATTTATGCGATGCTGCGTTCTGCATGGGCTTCCGGGAGCGAGTGGGCCGATCAGAGCCACCCGCTCCCCTGATCATCACTGCGAACGGGTTCTCGCCACCATGGTCAGCACATCATAGCTGGCAACGACAGCGCCGTTCTGGTTGGTGACCTGACAATCCCAGCGCACCTCGCCGTAATCCGTGGTGGCGCGAGGATTGACGTCCTTGCATGTCAGGCGAACCTGCAAGGTATCGCCCGGATAGACCGGCGTCAGAAAGCGGAGATTGTCGAGACCGTAATTGGCCAGAACCGGACCCGGAGCAGGATCGACGAACAGCCCTGCTGCGAAGGACGCAACCATGTAGCCATGCGCCACGCGTCCTTCAAAGAAGGGGTTTGCCTTCGCCGCGTCCTCATCCATATGGGCATAGAACGTATCGCCGGTGAAGGCCGCGAAGTGCTCGATGTCCTCCAGCGTGATCTGGCGGGCTGCTGTGATGAGCTGGTCGCCAGGTCTGAGTTCGGCCAGCGATTTGCGGAACGGGTGTTCCTCGCCATGGGCCGCAGCAGCTCCCTCCTGCCACCTGCCGGTGATGGCACTGATCAGACTGGGAGCACCCTGAATGGCGGTGCGCTGCATGTAGTGTTTTACCGAACGCATGCCACCCAGCTCTTCGCCACCGCCGGCCCGGCCCGGACCGCCATGCACGAGCGCCGGCAAGGGCGAACCGTGTCCGGTCGAGCTTTTTGCGCTGAGCCGATTGCCGATCATCACCCGGCCATGGAAGGGGGCGAGCCCGAGTGCCATATCCCGGGCGAAACTGGCATCATTGGTGAAGACCGAGGCAACGAGACTGCCCTTGCCGCGGCGCGCCAGATCCACGGCTTCGGCAGCGCTGTCATAGGGCATGACGGTGGCAACCGGCCCGAACGCCTCGACATCATGCACGACATCAGCGGCAAGCGGTGCATCGCAATAAAGCAGGACAGGGTTGAGGAAGGCTCCGGCCTGCGGATTGCCACTGACGAGCCGGGGATTATCCGGATCACCGAACACGACTTCAGCCGCACGCGACAGATCGCGGATGCGCTCCCGCACCTCCTCGCGCTGCGCAAGGCTTGCCAGCGGCCCCATGCGCACGCCCTCATCCGCCGGATTGCCCAGCGTCGTCTTCCCAAGGCGCTCACGCAACTCATCGATCAGCGCCGGACATTGCGCGCGCGGTGCCATGACCCTGCGGATGGCCGTGCATTTCTGCCCGGCCTTGACCGTCATCTCGCGCACCACTTCCCTGATGAAGAGGTCGAACTCCTCACTGTCGGGGCCAGCGTCGGGCCCCAGCACGGCGGCATTGAGACTGTCGGCTTCCATGGAGAAGCGCACTGAATTGGCAAGGATGGCCGGATGCCGGCGCAATGTCTGGCCGGTCGCCGCAGAACCAGTGAAGGTGACGACGTCCTGACCATCCACATGATCGAGGAGATCGCCAACGGAGCCGCAGATAAGCTGCAATGCACCTTCCGGCAGAAGGCCGCTTTCGATGATGCGCCGCACCATCAGCTCCGTGAGGAAAGCCGTCTGACTGGCCGGCTTGACGATGGCCGGCATGCCAGCCAGCAACGTTGGCGCGAGCTTTTCCAGCATTCCCCAGCAGGGGAAGTTGAAAGCGTTGATGTGAATGGCGACGCCGGTTAGCGGCGTCAGCACATGCTGGGCGCTGAAGCTGGAATCGCGTGACAGGGGTTCGGGATCACCATCCAGCAGGAGATGGGTGTTCGGCAGTTCGCGCCGTCCCCTTGAGGCATAGGACAGCAGCGTGCCGATTCCGCCTTCGATATCGATCCAGCCGTCATTGCGGGTCGCACCCGTTGCAAAGGACAGCGGATAGAATTCCTCCTTGCGCTCCATCAGCATCTGGCCAAGGGACTTGAGCATGAGGGCCCGCTCATGGAACGACATGCGCCGCAGCGTTTCTCCGTGCCGGCGCCCGTAATCGAGCACCGCCCGGAAATCGAGACCCGTCGAATCCACCAGCGCCACCACTTCGCCGGTCGAGGCGTCATGCAGGGCAACGCCTTCGCCCGCGCCTTCCAGCCAGCTTCCACCGATGTAGCTCTGCAGCTTCCGGGCCTGCCCGCTTGAAAGTTCCATGCCTTTATCCTTCACCTGATTGATATGCGCGAAAACGCGTTCGCGACCGCACATAGCGTGCGCGGCCAGCGTGAGCGGCAGCGGAGATGAGCGCTCAGGCTCTGGCGTAGAGCGCCTCGATCTCCGCCGTGTATTTCTTCTGGATGTTGGAGCGGCGGACCTTCATGGTCGCCGTTACCTCGTCGTCGTCATGATCCAGTTCCTTGGTCAGCAGATGGAAGCGCTTGATGCCAGCCACCTGCGCAAGCTGGGCGTTGGCGATAGCGATCTCCTTTTCCACCAGTTCGCGTACCCCTGGATTTTCCGAAAGATTCCTGAAATTGGTGTAGGCGATGCGCTCCTCCTCGGCCCATTTGCCTACCGTCTCGTAATCGATCTGGATGAGGGCCGAGACGAACTTGCGCGCCTCGGCAATGACGATGCATTCCTTGATGTAGGGGCTGCCCTTGACGGTGTTCTCGATCTCGGAAGGGCTGAGGTTCTTGCCGCCTGCCGTGATCATGATGTCCTTCAGGCGATCGACGATCCTGTACTGGCCGTCCTCAAGCACGGCGACGTCGCCGGTATGCAGCCAGCCATCCCGGATGGTCGCCTCGGTCGCTTCGGGAGCCTTGTAGTAGCCGGAAAAAACCGTGTCGCCCCTGACCAGAACCTCGTCCTGATCGCCGAGCCTGGCTTCGACGCCAAGTAACGGCGTGCCCACGCAGCCGGAGCGCACGTCACCGACGCGCTGGCCGATGGCGACGCCGCCGGTTTCGGTCGCGCCATAGATTTCCACCAGCGGCACGCCGATGGTGCGGAAGAAGCGCACGATGCGGGGCGAGATCGGTGCGGCGCCGGTCATCGCCACCTTCGCCTTGCGCAGGCCGATGTAATTCTGCAAGGCGCGGAATACCAGAAGATAGCTGATCAGATAGCGCAGCTTCTCAGCCGGAGTGCGGGCAGAGCGGGGCTTTTCGGCGAACGGCTCGCAGCCTTCATAGGCCCAGCCGAACAGTTTCCGGCGCCAGGGACCCGAATCCAGCATGCGCACATGGATAGAGGAATGCAGCTTCTCCCAGATGCGGGGGACCCCAAGGAACATCGAGGGCGCGATCTCGCGCAGGTCTTCCTGAACCGTGCGCAGGGATTCGCCGAAATTGATCTGCGTGCCGCAATAGATCGGCGCGAAGGTGGTCATCATCTGCTCCGCGACATGGCACAGCGGCAGATAGGACAGATGCGTCATCTCCGCCGTGATGCCGAACAGGTCGGCAACCGCGATGGCCTGCGCGCGGATGTTGCGATAGGACAGCATCGCCGCCTTGGGCTTGCCCGTCGATCCGGATGTGTAAATCATCAGGGTGATGTCATCAGCCGTCTGGCGCTCCAGACACGCATCGATGAAGCCCGGATCAGCCTTGCGGTCGGCAGTACCCAACTCTTCCACGGCATCGAAGGAAACGACGATGTCGCTCGGATAGGTCCGCATGCCTTTCTTTTCGACGACGACGATCTTCTTCAGGCGTGGAAGCTGGTCGCGCACCTCCAGCACCTTGTCGACCTGTTCCTGATCCTCGCACACGATGATCTCGGCATCGGAATGCTCCAGAACATAGCCCACTTCATTGGCCGGGCTGGTCGGATAGACGCCGACCGCCACCGCCCCGATCATGCCCGCGCCAAGCTGGGCCAGAACCCATTCGATGCGGTTCTCGGAGAGGATGGCGAGGTGCCCCTGCTGCGACAGGCCGAGCTTGCGCAGGCCATGGCCGACAGCAGCTGAGCGTTCGAAATAAGCCGCCCAACTGACCGGGTTCCAGATGCCAAAATCCTTCTGCCGGACAGCAATGCGGCCCGGCGTGCGCCTTGCCTGCTCGCGCAGCATCTGCGGCAGGGTCAGTTCGGGAAAGCTTGACGGTGCCATGTCCTTCAAATCCATGTCTGCCCGCGCCGGCATCCGCCGGCGACGCTTCAAATCGGGTCGGCCGGCCGGCTCTTCAGGAGAGCCAGCGCTTGCGCCGCTTGTAGTGCTTCACGTCGCGGTAGTTCCTGGCATCTTCGCCCGAACTCATACCGAGATAGAATTCGCGCACGTCCTGATCGTTGACGAGGCGTTCCGTCGGCCCGTCGAGCACGATCTTGCCGCTCTCCATGATGTAGCCATAGTGAGCGATGGCGAAGGCCACCGCGGCGTTCTGCTCGACCAGCAGCATCGACACGCCGGTCTCGCGGTTGATGCGGGCGATGATGGTGAAAATCTCCTCCACCAGCAAAGGTGACAGCCCGAGCGATGGCTCGTCCAGCAGGATGAGCTTGGGCTGGGCGATCAGCGCGCGGCCGATCGCCAGCATCTGCTGCTCTCCGCCCGACAGGTAGCCCGCGCGGCTATGCCGGCGCTCGTAGAGGCGCGGGAAATAGCCATAGACGAGATCGAAGGACGGCGGCCTGGTACCACGGCCGGTCTGGGCATAGGTGGCAGCGGTGAGGTTTTCCTCGACTGTGAGGTCCTCGAAGATGCGCCGCCCTTCCATGACATGGAAGAGACCGCGTCGCACGAGGCCGTGCGGCGTGTCTTCGGCGACCTTGCGCCCGTCGAAGTCGATGGCTCCGGACGTCACCGCACCATCCTCCAGTTCGAGAAGGCCAGATATGGCCTTCAGCGTCGTGGACTTTCCGGCTCCGTTGGAACCCAGCAGCGTTACGACCTGACCGCGTCCAACGGAGAGTGACAGGCCGCGCAGCACCTGGATCGTCTTGTTATAGACGACCTCGATGTTCTCGACCGAGAGGATGGTTTGGCTGGTCACGTTCATCAGTCCTTCAGGCTGATCCAGTCCGACACGGGCTCCATGCGCCTGGCGCTGGCGCTGTACTGGTAGATGCGCCCCACCGGAATGGAATTGCCCGATATGCTGATCGGCACGCCGATGATGCCGCCGGTGTCGAAATCCTGAATGGAGTTCAGCGCGGCCTTCAGGTTGGCGCCGTTCAGTTCCTTGCCGGCATCCAGCGTGCGCTTTGCCGCCTCCGTCATCAGCATGGCAGTGAGGAAGCCCTGCGTGTAGCCGGTCGGCTGATACTGAGGACGCATCTGGCGGATGCGCTCCAGCATCGGAGCGTCGGCCGCATCATCGTAGTAGTAGCGATAAGGCATGACGCCCATGAAGCCATCGGCATGCTCGCCCACATCTTCCCAGATACTGGAGTCCATCGACCAGAACGTGCCCATAAACTTGGTTTCAAGGCCGAGCTGCCTCGCCTGAGTCATGAATTCCGGCAGAGGGGACAGGATGTAGCCGTGGAAGATGGTGTAGTCGGGCCGTGCACGGCGCAGCTTGAGAACTTCGGTCGACACATCGACGGCGCCCGGCGGCGTGATGATCTGTTCGACGACTTCCAGACCAAGCTCCTTCGCCCGCGCCGTCGAGGGCTCGATCGGATCGCGGCCGAACTCGCCGTCGGAATTGACGAAGACGATGCGCGCGCCCGGCTTTTCCTTCGCGATGTGCTCAAGCAGGATCGAGACCATCTGCGAATAGTCCGGACCGGCGATGAACTGGTTGGAGAAGGTCTCCGGATTGTTGATCTCCGAGGCAAAGGACACGCTGCTCAGCATGATGTCGCCGCGCCGCTCCAGCTCCGGGTTGATGGTGCGGGAGAAGCCGGTCGAATCGCCGTAGTAGAGATGGATGTTCCTGTGCTGGGTCGTCAGCTTGTTGAAGATGGCGACAGCCTGATCGATCTGGTGGCCGGTGTCCTCATAGACGAAGCGGACCTGCTTGCCGTTGATGCCGCCTTCCTCGTTGATCATCTTCACGTAGTCGCGGATGCCGGCTTCGATCGCCACGCCCGCAAAGGCGAACACGCCGGTCAGCGGCATGGAACCGCCGATGATGATTTCGTCCACGTCCTGCTGCGCAAAAGCGGGTGCGGCAGTTGCCAGCACCGACGACGCCAGCAGCGCCATGAACGTTCTCCTGGTAATGCCCGACATTCCGGTCTCCTCCTTGTTCGGGTTATTTCTTGAAAGGCCACAGGTGGAAGAACCGGCGGATGCGCTGGACGATTTCGGCCAGCCCCTGCGGTTCAAACACCAGAAACAGCATGATCAGCGCGCCAAAGGCGATGGTGCGGATCGGCGACAGAAGCGAGCCGGCATCCGCCACATAGGGCGAGGCAGCCTCGACCGCATAGCGCAGCACTTCCGGCACAAGCGTCATGAAAATGGCGCCGAGGATTGCACCCAGAATGGACCCCATGCCGCCGACGATGATCGCGGCGAGGAAGAAGATGGAATCGGCAAGCGTCAGGCTCTCCGGGCTCACCACGCGGAAGAAGTAGACCCACATTCCGCCCGCAACACCTGCATAGAAGGATGAAATGGCAAAGCTCATCAGCTTGTAGCGCAGCAGCGGAATGCCCAGCACACCTGCCGAGATGTCCCGGTCGCGAATGGCGATGAAGGCGCGGCCAATGCGGGTTCGGAACAGATTGGCCGCCCCGATGACCATCACGACGGTGATCGGCATGAATACCCAGTAGAGCTGGAAATAGGTGGTGAGCTGCGTTCCAAACAAGCTGGCCGGCGGCACCTGCAGGCCGCGTGCGCCGCCCGTCACCGACGTCCAGTTCAGGAAGACGAAGTGCAGGATGATCGAGGCGCCGATGGTGGCGATTGCCAGATAAAGTCCCTTGACCCGCAGCGAAGGAATACCGACCAGCATACCGACAGCTGCCGCAACGCCACCGCCCAGCAGCGGGTTCAGCAGGAACGGCATGCCCGTGTTGCGCTCCAGCCAGGCGACCGTGTAGGCGCCGACCGACATGAACGCCGCCTGCCCGAGGCTGACGAGACCGGTATAGCCGGTGAGGATGTTGAGGCCGGTGGCGCTGGCGACGTTGATCAGCACGAGACAGGCCAGATAGAGCCAGTAGGAGTCCAGCACGAACGGTGCTGCAACCAGGCTGGCGGCCAGCACGCCGCACCATGCCATCTGGGTGCGGGTGCGGATCAGAGCCTCGTCGGCAAGATAGGTTTGCTTGGCAGTGGCGATACGCATCAGAGCCTCTCGATCTCGCGGGTGCCGAAGAGGCCATAGGGCCGGACCATCAGCATCAGGATCAGGATCAGGAAGGTGGAGACGGACTTGTATTCGCCGCCGAGATAGGTGCCGGCCCAGGCCTCGACGAGGCCGATGACCAGTCCCGCGATCAGCGCGCCGGCAACCGAATCCATGCCGCCGACAATGACCACGACCAGCGCCGAAAGGCCGAAGGCGCCCATGGTGGGAGAGATACCGCCGATGGCGCCAAGCAGAACGCCTGCGCCGGCAGCTGCCCCACAGCCGATGATCCACGACAGCGAGAAGACGGCCGGCACGTTGATGCCACAGGAATAGGCGGCAGCCTGATCGCTGGCCGTGGCGCGCAGGGCGACACCGCCGCGCCAGTAGCGGAACAGCACAAGGAAGACGGCAATGACGACAGCCGCAACACAGAAGCCGACCGCGATCTTGCGCGACACATAGAGTTCGCCGATGAACACGGGAGCGCTGCCAATGAAATCAGGCAGGGTGCGCGGATTGGCGCCCCAGATGAACTCGACGAGGCCGACCAGAACGGAGCCGAGCCCCACAGTGACCATGAAGATCGAGATCGGGCTCTCGCCCAGCATGCTGCGGATGACACCGCGCTCGACGATGCCGCCGATGATGCCACCGCCGGCGATGGCCAGCGGCAGCGCGAGCCATGGCGACAGGCCGAGCCCTGCCGCAAAGGCAAAGAATATATAGGCGCCCATCATCAGGATCTCGCTGATGGCGAGGTTGATGACCTGCGTTGCCTTGTAGATCAGCACGAAGGCCAGAGCTGTAAGCGACAGCAGCGCACCGGAGCCGAGACCCGCAAGCGACACCTCAAGAAAAAACAGAAAATCACTCATGCGGCGCGCTCCGCAGCTTCACCGGCCAGCTTCCTCATCAGCGCCGCCGGATCGCCCGATCCCAGATAGGCGGCAACCACATCGGGATTGTTCTGCACCTCGTGCGGCAAGCCGCAGGCGATGACCTGACCGAAATTGAGCACGACAACATGGTCGGAAATATCCATGACCATGCCCATGTCGTGCTCGACCATCAGGATCGTGGTGCCCCACTCCTCCTTCACATCGAGAATGAAGCGGGCCATGTCCTCGGTTTCCTCGCGGTTCATGCCGGCGACAGGCTCGTCGAGCAGCAGGATGCGCGGACGCATGGCCAGCGCGCGGGCCAGTTCGACGCGCTTCTGAAGGCCATAGGAGAGCGAACCCACCGGCATATGCCGGATATGGTTGATCTCCAGAAAATCTATGATGTCGCGCTCGATCTCGGCGCGAAGTTCCATTTCCTCGCGCGCCGCCCTGCCGAAATAGGTAAGCGCCTGCAGGACATTGGTGCGCATATGCGCATGACGGCCAAGCTTGATGTTGTCCAGAACCGTCATGCCGCGAAACAGCGCGATATTTTGGAAGGTACGGGCAAAACCCAGCTTTGCGCGCTGCGGCGGCGCAAGGGCGCTGACATCGCGCCCATCGAAGCGAACCGCGCCGCGCTGCGGCTGGTAGAAACCCGAAATGCAGTTGAACATCGAGGTCTTGCCGGCACCGTTCGGACCGATCAGAGCGGTGATCTTGCCAGGATCGGCGACGAAGGAAGCGTCGCTGATGGCCTTCAGCCCCCCGAAGGAGAGATGAAGCCCCTCAAGCTCAAGCCGCCCGGGCGCAACGGAAACGCTCACGGCAAAACCCTCCCTGCCACATGCAGGCGATCGGACATCATTTCGACTGGCCTCCCGGCTTGCAGAACGCCCAGCACCAACAGCTTGCCGGGAACTCGTCCGCGGCAACCTTCAGGCAGCGCCTATTCCTGAAATCATCTCCCTGTCCATCCGGAAGAAGCTGCCATCTGAACGGCAAGCGCTTCTTCCCCGGATCGGACTTAAAGCTATAATTGACTGACCGGACGGTTTATGCAAGAACTTTTTTGAGACCTTTGCGGGATTTTTTCAGAACGGGAACAAGTGCGAACATATGGGTGTATCGGGCGCCATCAGCATCAGGGCAACAGCCCTGCCAGCAGTCCGCACGAACAACTGTTCTGCCCGCCATGAAATGAAATTCCGGCAACGCGCCGCAACAGGACTGGATCAAGCGGACATGGCCAGAACACGGGCAGCCGATTTCGAGGAAAAGCAACGCAGCATCCTGACAACCGCTGCGAGCACTTTTGCAGAACTGGGAATAGACCGGGCCTCGATGGCCCAGATCGCATCACGCAGCGGCGTATCGAAGGCGCTGCTCTATCACTATTATCCGAGCAAGGACGCCCTGATCTTCGACATCGTGCACACGCATCTGAGCGAACTGGACGATGCGCTGGCGCAGGCAGATGACGCCAATCTGCCAGCCGAGACGCGGCTTCGCCTTATCGTCGGCCAGCTCCTGGAGCATTATCGCAACGCTGACAACTACCATCAGGTGCAGCTTACCGGAAAGAACGTGCTGCCGCAGGAGATGACCGATCAGTTGCGGGCCATCGAGCGGAGCATCGTGGCCCGCTTCTCCACCCTGCTCAATGCAATCAATCCGAAGCTTGACGGTGAGACACCGCTGCTGATGCCGGTCACGATGTCGCTCTTCGGCATGATGAACTGGATGTATATGTGGTTCAGGCCAAACGGTCCGATCAGTCGCGATGCCTATGCCGACATCGTAACCCGGCTGATCATCGCCGGCAGCAAGTCCCTCGTCTGACCACACCGCAGCCGGCCGCGCCGTTTCACTGACGGCGCATCCATTTCTGCAGAAGGTGTCAAACCCGCTCGATGATCAGGGCAATGCCCTGCCCCATACCCACCACATATGCTGCACAGGCCATAACGCCCGTCCGGCCACTCAAGCTGACAGATGGCACTGGTGACGAGGCGCGCGCCACTCATGCCGGCGGATGACCCATGGCGATCGCACCGCCATTGGGGTCCACATGGGGCGCATCATCCGGCAATCCAGGCTCGCGCAAAACGGCCAGCGCCTGTGCAGCAAAAGCCTCGTTCAGTTCGATGCCCTCCATCTGGGCCAGTGTCAGGCCGCTTCCGCCGCGAACCTTGCGTACGGCCGGCACCGGGCCGATACTCATGACGCGTGGCTCCAAGCTCGCGGCGGTCATGGCGCCAGCCCCTGCGAGCGCGCTGCCGCATCAACAGCAATAAGCAAAGCCGCCGCGCCATCATTGAAGTCCGAGGCCTTGCCGGCGGCGACCGACAGATCCGGACCATTGATGCCCTTCAGCCGCGCTAACTGCTCCACGGTGGTATCGGGCGCGGATGCTCATCACAGTCCATAACCAGCAGCTCTCTCTGCGGGATGGTTACAGGCACGATCTCAGTTGCAAACAGCCCCTTTTCCTGCGCTGCGTTCCAGCCCGCCTGATTGCGCAACGCAAATGCATCCTGATCCGCCCGGCTGACCGCGTAGTCGACAGCCACATTGTCAGCGGTCTCGGACATGGAATCGATGCCGAACTCAGCCCTGAGCTTCGGATTGACGAAATGCCAGTCGATGGCGGTGTCGCAGACGGCATTGCTGCGCGAAAAGGCGGCCTCAACCTTGGGCATGACGAAAGGCGCGCGGCACATGCTTTCCACGCCACCAGCCAGCATCACCTTGCAATCGCCAGACCGGAGCGCCCCCGCAGCCATGCCCATGGCATCCATGCCCGACCCGAACAGGCGGTTGACGGTCGTGTCCGGAACGGACACAGGCATGCCAGCAAGCAGCACGGCCATGCGTGCCACATTGTGGTTGTCTTCGCCGGACTGATTGGCGCAGCGATAGATGACGTCATCCACAATGGACCCAGTCCATGCCCGGATTGCGCCGGACAAGACCGGCAAGCGGAATGGCTGAGAGGTCATCGGCACGCACCGCCGACAGGGCTCCGCCATAGCGGCCAATGGGTGCGCGCACCGCATCGCAAATGAAAGCGTCCTGCATGCAGAACCTGCTTCGATCCGCTGCAATTATAAATTGACCGTCCGTCCGGTCTATAATTATATTGTGGATGCAGTTCAACTGGCGGATATGCCGGAGCGTGGTTTGCGCCAGTATGCCGGCAAACCGGCACCGATACTGAGCCGGCAAGGGAGAACACCATGGACGATACGCTGAAGGCGACGCGCTATCTGGATTTCGGGCACCCGTCGATCCGCGACTTCGCGATGGAGACGGCAGGCAGCGGGAATGATGCGTCGAAAGCGGTGCGCCTCTACTACCGGCTGCGCGACATGATCCCCTATTCGCTCAACAGTTTCGGCGTTCGCGAAGAGCTTTTCATCGCGTCGAATGTGCTGGAGGCAGCTTCATCCTTTTGCGTGCCGAAAGCGATCCTTCTCGCTGCTTCGGCACGCGCCGTAGGGGTGCCGGCAAGGCTGGGCTTTGCCAATGTGCGCAATCATGTAACCTCACCGCGCGTCGCCGAACTGATGGATGACGACATCTTCCGCTGGCATGCCTACACATCGCTTTTCCTCAACGGAAAATGGGTGAAGGCGACGCCGGCCTTCGATCAGGCACTGTGCGACCGTCAGGGCATGGAGCCGCTGGAATTCGACGGAAAACATGATTCCATCTTTCATTCCTATGGGCGGGATGGCCGGCTGAGAATGGAATATATCGACTATATCGGCGAGTTTGACGACATGCCCTACACCACCTTCGTGGACGATATGCGCCGCGCCTATCCACGCATGATCGAAGCGTTCGACCCGCAAGGCGCCCTGCAATCCGCGATCTGAACAGGGGAGCGGCTACCGAAGAAGGCAAGTGTGTCACTGGTGGTGCGAAAGCAGGCCAAGTGCCAAAATCACTGGAAGACGCCGGGAGATGCTTGGTCCCATCGCAGACCCTGAGAAACTGCTGGCGGCGCGAGCCCACCTGATCGACAGGCGCGCCGGCAAACGCTCAGAACCGGATAGCCTCGCCTGCACAGCAATTCAGATCAGGTGATCTTGCTGAGATCCCCGGAGAAACCAACCGGCACATAAAGTGCGCCATGGAAAGCGCGCTCCATTTCCGGCTTGTCTTCAAGCTTCATTGCCGCAAGAATTTCCGCAGCATAATCTTCCGCGTTGTCGAGAGGAATGTAGCCGATGTTAGCGCGATTGGGATCGGTATAGAGTTCGCGCGAATTCGCCGAAACGCCATATACGACCTCAAAGTGAATGCCTTTGGCCTGCAGTGAGCAATTCACCAGTTCGACGCAATCACGCGGTCTGAGCCATGTTCCGAGGTGCCGCACAGTCGTCGGTTTTGGCTGGAACGAGGCGATCCGCAGCCCAACAACTTCCATTCCATGCTTGTCCGCATAGAAGCGTCCTAACGCCTCGCCAAGCACCTTGGACTGTGCAGCCCCATGCACCACGGCGCACAGATCGGCGCCGCAACCATCGCACAGCGCCTGCAGGATTACGCCAGACAGACCGGCGATGCCGCGCTCCAGCCGTTCGAACGGTTGCAGGAAATGATCGGGTAGCCTTCTCGGCTATCAGGATTCTGCGGCACTTTCAGCGCAAGGCCGCCAGCCAGCCAAGTCCTGCTTCGGTCGTACCACGGGGCTTGTATTCGGCGCCGAAGTGGCCGCGATAGCCACCCTCCGCCAGCTTCGGCAGGACGGTGGCAAAATCGACCTCGCCTGAATCCGGTTCGCCGCGATCCGGAACGGCGGCGAACTGGACATGGCCGATATTGTGCTTGTGAGCCTCGAACTCCTCAAGCACCGGCTTTCCCGAGCGGCCGACATGATAGCAGTCGAACATGATGCGGATGTTGTCGCGGCCGGTCTCTGCGATGATCGCCGATGCCGTTGCATTGTCGCTGAGGAAATAGCCCGGCGCATCGTGCTGGTTGATCGGCTCGATCAGGATCGTGATGCCTGAAGGTGCAGCCTTGTCGGCGGCGTAACGCAGATTGGCGATGAAGGTTTCGCGTGCTTCCGGCGCAGCGGTCTTGCCAGCCATCACGTGGACAGCGGTCGCGCCGATTTCCGCAGCATACGCCAGTGCCTGATCGATGGCGGCATGAGCATCCTGCTCGCGGCCCGGCAATGCGGACAATCCGAAATCGCCGTTTTCCAGATTGCCGCGCGATGTGTTGAGCCCAAGCACCGGCAGGTCGGTTTCGGCCAGCGCCTGCTTCAGGTCTGCAGCATCCGTCGCATAAGGCCAGTGCAGTTCCACAGCGCTGAACCCGGCACGTTTTGCGGCGCGCACCGCATCCGGCAGCGACAGCTCCGTCCACAGGAAGCCGAGATTGGCTGAAAAGGACAGGCTCATGATTATTCCCACTCGATATTGAAATGATCGACGATGTCGCGCACCTGCGCGGGCGTCAGCATTCTGGGCGACATGCCGCGCGTGAGCAGCGCGAGACGCGCGGTCTCCTCAAGCTCTTCCATGGCGTGAAGTGCTGCTTCCAGATCCTTGGCGGCAACCACAGGCCCGTGATTGGCCAGAAGTACGGCGCTGCGCTTGCCGGCAAGGCCACGGATCGCCTCGCCGATGGCCGCATCGCCCGGCCGGAAATAGGGCAGCAGCTTCACCTTGCCGAGCCTCATCACCGAATAGGGGGTCAGCGGCGGCAGCACATTTCCGGGATCGGTTTCCGGCAGCATGGAAAGTGCCACCGAATGGGTGGAATGCAGATGCACGATGGCACCGGACTTCGCGCCGCGCGTTTCGTAGAAAGCCGAATGGAGCGGCATTTCCTTGGTCGGCGCGTCGCCGGAAATCAGGCGGCCTTGCATGTCGAGCAGCGAAAGGCGGCCGGGGTCGAGCGTGCCCAGCGATGACCCCGTTGGCGTGACGAGCAAGCGGCCATCTGACAGGCGCGCCGATATATTGCCGGATGCGCCGCCTGTCAGGCCGCGATCGAAGATCGAACGCGCCATGGCGCAGATCGTTTCACGCAGACGCGCCTCTTCGCTCACCCCTTATCTCCCTTCCAGCATGGCCAGCGCTTTGGAGAAGAAATCCTCCGAGCCGAAATTACCAGACTTGAGGGCAAGGCCGAAATCCTCGTCGCCAAGGCGCAGCATCGGCACGCCGGGGTCGATCTCGGGACCAACCTGCAAGGCTTCGCAGGCAAGGCCCTGCACCACCGCGCCGGATGTTTCGCCACCGGCGGAGACCAGTCGTTTCACGCCAAGCGCGCGCACCTGTGCCGCCAGACCGGCAAAGAAGGCTTCAATGCGGCCTGCAAGCTCTTCGGTTCCGTAACGTTTCTGAGCGCGGCCAACCTCCTCCGGATCGGCGGAGGAAAACACCAGCGGCGCGCCGTCGAGGTTCTGCTGGAGCCATGCGGCTGCGGCAGCAAGGGTCATGTCGCCGGACATCAGGGCATCTGCCTTGATTTCCAGAAAAGGGTGGCCGGCACGGTAATGCGCGACCTGCGCCCGCGTGGCGCGCGAGCAGGAGCCGGAAAGCACGGCACCCGGTCCTTCAATCGCCTTCCACTGAACGTCGCGGTTGCCGATCAACCCTTTGCGGCGGAAATTTTCCGGCAGGCCAAGGGCGACACCTGAGCCTCCTGTGATCAGCGGAAGATCCGCAGCCGCTTCACCGATGGCGAACAGATCCTCATCCTGCACCGCATCGACGACAACCAGCGTGTGGCCCTGCGCCTGCTGGCGAGTGAGCGCTCCCCCGATGGCCGCCGCGCCGCGCAGCACATCGCTGAAGCCGACATGGCCGACCGGCAGCGCGGTCTGGTGCTGAAGCCAGCGGCGAATGTCCGGGTCGGTCATCGGGGTGAGCGGATGCGCTTCCATCCCGGATTCGCTGAGCAACCGGTCGCCCACGAACAGATGGCCCTGATAGATGGTGCGGCCGGTGGCAGGAAAAGCCGGACAGACGATCACCTTTTCCGCGCCCAGCGCCTTCACCAGCGCCTCTGCCACGGGGCCGATATTGCCCTGCGGCGTGGAATCGAAGGTCGAGCAGTATTTGAAGAAAAACTGGCGGCAGCCCTGTTCACGCAGCCAGTCCAGCGCCGCAAGCGACTGCGCGACAGCCTCCCCTGGCGCGATGCTGCGCGTCTTCAGCGCCACGACGCCGGCTTCCACGCCGGCATCGGCCCTGCCCTGCGGCACCCCGCAATATTGCGTCGTGGCCATGCCGCTTTTGACGAGCGTATTGGCCAGATCGGAAGAGCCGGTGAAGTCGTCACCTATGCAGCCCAGCAGCATGTTCACTTGTCCTCGTAACGTTTCGGCGGCAGGTCGATGCCGCTTTGGGCAGCGTAGAGCTTGACCAGCGCCACATCCCCTTCGCGCCCCATGCCTGCGGCGGAAGCAGCACGGTAACGCTCAAGCGCGGCCTGAGAAACCGGCAGGTCGAGCGTCGCACCGGAAGCAGCATCGGTGACGATGCCGAGATCCTTGACGAAGATGTCGATAGCCGAATGCGGCCGGTAGTCACCATCGGCAATGTAGGGACCACGGTTCTGGAACATCCATGAGGAGCCCGCACAGGCGGGAATGACCTGCATGATCTGGTCCGCATCCAGCCCCTGCGCGATCCCAAAGGCAAAGGCTTCCGCCGTGGCCGCGATATGAATTCCGGCCAGAAGCTGGTTGACGCTTTTCATTGCCGAGCCGGGCCCGGCCTTGTCGCCCAGCCGGAATAGGGTCTCGGCCATGGCATCCAGCGCCGGCTGCGCTTTTGCGAAAGCCTCGGGCCTGCCGGATGCCATGATCGAGAGCTTGCCCTGCGCGGCGCGTGCCGAACCGCCGGAGATCGGAGCATCAAGATAGAGAATGCCCTTTTCTGCAAGCTGCTGTTCGAAAGCAATGGCTCGCTGCGGATCGATGGTGGCGCAGCTGATCACCACCGCACCCGGCTTCAGCCTTTCGGCAAGACCATTCGCGCCGAACAAGGCCTCGTGTGTCTGTGCGTCATTGACCACGACGAGGATCGCACCGTCCGCTTCGCCTGCGGCGTCCGCCAGCGTGCGGTCAAGCCCTGCCTCGGTGCGGAAGCGTGCCTGCGTTTCTGCATTCAGGTCGAAGCCATCCACGCAAAGGCCGGCGCGCAGCAGCGAACGGCCCATGCCGTAGCCCATTGCACCAAGGCCTATCAGGAGAAAATTTCTTCCGCTGACGGTGGTGTGCTGCACTGCTGTGCTCACGATGCGTGCTCCACAGCCGGTGCATAGTCCTCAAGATAGGCGCGCACGATGGCTTCGAACGACTCGTCCGCCTCGAAGCCGAGGCTGAGCGCCTGACTGGCATCGAATGCCTGCGGCCATGTGGAGATGATCGCCTCGATGGCCGGGTCTTTCTCGTGGCGGATGAGGGCCACTGCGGCCTCACCGGCGGTGTTACGCAGCGCCTCGATCTCATCGGCCACCGTTGCCGAAACACCCGGCATCGTCATGTTACGGCGCGCGGCAAGCAACCCGCTGCTGACCGCCGCGGCATGAGCCATGAAGCCAATTGCGGCGCGCGGGCTGGCGAACCAGTGGCGCACGGAGGTGTCGACCGGCAAGGTTGCAGGCAGACCCGCCAGCGGCTCGCGCAGGATACCGGAGAAGAAGCCTGAAGCTGCCGCATTCGGCTTGCCGGGGCGAATGCAGATGGTCGGCAGGCGGATGCCGATACCATCGAGAAAACCGCGCCGGCTGTAGTCGGCCAGAAGCAGTTCGCCGATGGCCTTCTGGGTGCCGTAGCTGGAGCGCGGGGTGATGATGTAGTCGTCGCCGATGACATCCGGCAGCGGCGAGCCGAACACGGCAAGCGAGGAGGTGAAGACCACGCGCGGGCAATAGCCATCCGCCTCATGCGCCTTGCGGATCGCCTCGAACAGATGGCGGGTGCCATCCAGATTGATGCGATAGCCTTTCTCGAAATCCCGCTCCGCCTCGCCCGATACGATGGCTGCCAGATGGAAGATCACGTCGGGACGGGAAGCGATGAGATGCGTCGCCGTTTCCGGCAACGAAATATCGCCCGTCTCGATCGTCACACCAATCTCTTCAGCTGCAGGCATATTGGCAGGAACGATGTCGAACAGCGTCATCCGCCCGACCTTGCGGCCGCCGATTTGGCCATCCTTCATAAGGCGCTTTGCGAGCCCGTCGCCGAGCATGCCGGCCGCGCCGATGATAAGGCAGTGAAGCATTTTCACAGAACTCCGAATGAGGTTTCCGCGACTGGCACGGCAGCCGCGGAATATGTGTAAGGCTCAGCCTGCCCTGGCGGGGCTGGCCATTTGCTTGAGGCGTTGGGGGCCTTCCGCGATATCCGTTGCCGTGGGGCTGATGCCGGCTGCAAGAAGCCGGCGCGCGATCATATGATCTGCCGGCCGGTTGATGGAATCGACGGCGACCAGTTTTTGACCGCAGAAATGATAGACGGAAAAGGCGTTGGCTTCAGGATCGCCCGATACGATGCAACTGTCCGCACCGGCTGACAGCCCGGCGGTTTGAAGCTTCATGTCGCCCTGATCGGACCAGAACCATGCAACTTCGGCATAGGGACGTGCGCGCCCGGTGAGGACCAGCGCGACATGCCGCGCATGGTCGGTTGCGTTCTGCACCGATTCCAGACGAACCCGCGTTCCCAGCTGATGGTGATCGAAGCTGACGCAATCGCCGATGGCGTGGATGTTCGCTGCGGAGCTGCGCAGGTTCGGATCGACGACGATGCCGTTGGCGATTTCAAGTCCCGCCTCGGCGGCCAGTTCCACATTGGGCACCGCGCCAATCCCCATCACGACCATGTCTGCATCGAAACGACGGCCGTCTGCGGTGGAAACGGCGGCAACGCGCCCGTTTTCGCCATGGATGGCGGCAAGCTGCACGCCGGTGATCAGGTCAATGCCGACAGATCGGCTGCGCTGCTCGACATGGGCGGAAACGACCGGCGCGACCGAACGGGCAAGCACCCGCGGCGCAGCCTCGATGAGCGTGACAGACTTGCCGAGACCGATGCAGCTATGCGCCATTTCCATGCCGATGAAACCGCCGCCGACAATCACCACACTCTCGACCCGGGACATCGCCGCACGAATGCGGCGGGCGTCTTCCATGGTGCGCAGCGTGACGACGCCATCGAGATCCATGCCGGGAAGCCCGGGCATCCTCGCCCGCGCACCCGTTGCCAGAACGAGGTCAGAGAACTCCAGCTCACGCCCGCCAGCCAGAACCAGCCGCTTCCCACCCGCGTCGATCCGTTCGGCACGCATGCCGAGTTCCAGCTCTACGGCATTGTCGCGATAGACGGCCTCCGTGCGCAGCACCAGCCCTTCCGCATCGGGGGTCTTCAGGTAGGATTTTGACAGGGGCGGACGGTGATACGGCAGGTCCTTTTCATCGCTCACCAGCACGATCTCGCCGGAATATCCTTCCTGACGCAGGCTGACCGCGGCCTGCGAGCCGCCATGCCCGGCGCCCACGATGATGCATCTTTCAACCATCGACATCCTCCACTGACGGCCCACCGCACGAACTGCGCGCTTCGCTCCCTCGAAGGGCCGCGGGACATTTGGTTGCATATTCCCGGGAGAATTTAAACAATTAGTTTGACCGATCGATCAGATCGTTTAGTAGTATCGCTCAGGATGCAGTTCCGGCCTCTTGGGAGCAGGGAGAAAGCCAGCTGCGTCAGGGATGGAGAACAGCTTTGGTGGCGACGTGGAGGCGCGCCGGCATCTGAAGCTGCTCCGCGCTTTCTCGTAGCGAAGCTGCGCGGAGCATGAGGGAGGAATTCTGATTTTGAAAAGATATTGGTCGGATTACACGAGCGAGGAATTTTCCCGGCTCGATCGTGGCGATATCGTCGCGGTTCTGCCCGTTGG
Source organism: Aquamicrobium sp. NLF2-7 (assembly GCF_022359935.1). NCBI lineage: Bacteria > Pseudomonadati > Pseudomonadota > Alphaproteobacteria > Hyphomicrobiales > Phyllobacteriaceae > Aquamicrobium > Aquamicrobium sp. NLF2-7. The sequence continues at coordinate 74,037 of NZ_JAKSED010000002.1, forward strand.
CGCGACGGAGCAACATGGGCCGCATCTGCCTTTGTCAGTGGATTCCGCGATCGTCAGCGGCATGGTGGCAGCCATTGTGGAGCGGCTGCCGGAAACGAGCCGGACGCTTTTTCTGCCCACGCAGCCGGTCGGCAAAAGCAATGAGCACGCTCGGTATCCCGGCACGCTGACCTTCTCCGCCCAGACGCTTATTTCAATGTGGTGCGAGATCGGTGCCTGCGTTGCCGCCAGCGGCGTTCGCAAGATGGTGCTGCTCAACAGCCATGGCGGGCAGATCAGCATAATGGATATCGTTGCGCGCGAGCTGCGCCAGCGCCATGGCATGATGGTCTTTTCAGTCAACTGGTTCGGGCATGGCCTGCCGGATGGTCTCTATGACGAGCATGAAACGCTGCATGGCATTCATGCCGGCGACATGGAGACGTCGGTGATGCTTGCCATGCACCCCGATCTGGTGGTGATGGACAAGGCGCAGAATTTTTCGGCTCTCACCGAAACCTTCGAAAACGAATATCGTCACATCGCGCTGTCGGGCGCGAAGCCCGGCTGGCAGATGCATGACATCAACCCCTTCGGAGCTGCCGGCAACGCCGCCGCCGCGACGACCGAAAAAGGTCGCCAGACCATCGATTATGCAGCCGACCGTCTCATCGAAGTGCTCGCCGAGGTGGAGCGCGCGCCTTTGACCTGGCTCGACAACAACCCGGCCTGGGGTGAGGACACGCAATGAGCGCAGCAGCTACGACAGGTTCGCAGCCACTGATCGAAATCAGGAACGTCTACAAGCAATATGGTACGGGAGTGGTGGCTGTCCGCGACATGTCGCTCTCCATCGAGGACGGGCAGTTCGTCAGCTTCCTTGGGCCGTCGGGCTGTGGCAAGAGCACCGCCCTGCGCATGATTGCAGGCCTGTCGGAAGTGTCCGCCGGCTCGATCACCGTGAATGGCCATGCGCCGGGCAGCGGCACCGGCCCGCAGGATGTCGCCTTCGTGTTTCAGGAGCCGACACTCATGCCGTGGGCATCCGTGTTCGACAATGTATACCTGCCACTGCGGCTTGGCGGCATGTCACGTGCACAGGCAACGCCGCGCGTCGAGGAAGTTCTGGCGCAGGTGGGCCTGAGCAAGTTTGCGAAAGCCTATCCGCGCGAGCTTTCGGGCGGCATGAAGATGCGTGTCTCGATTGCGCGCGCCATCGTCACCAAGCCCCGTCTGCTGCTGATGGACGAGCCCTTCGCAGCGCTCGACGAAATGACCCGCTTCAAGCTCAACAACGACGTTCTGCGCCTGTGGCAGGAACATGGGCTGACCGTGATCTTCGTGACCCACAGCGTTTATGAGTCGGTCTATCTGTCCAACCGCGTCGTGGTGATGGCTGCCCGACCGGGGCGCGTCGTCGCCGATATCGCTATTCCGGGAAGCTATCCCCGTGCGGATAATTTCCGCACCACCCGCGAATATACCGAAAGCTGTGAAATCGTTTCCGACGCGCTCAATCAGACGCTCGGAAATGACGACATCAACCATTGAGGCCCTCGCCATGACAACCGAGACGCCAGTACTCAATTCCGAACAGAACCGCCGCGCCCGCATCGAGCGCCGCCAGGCGGTCATCATGCCGACGATGGCGATCGTGATCGCCCTTCTCGTGTGGGAAGGGCTGGTCCGCTACTATGAGGTTCCTCACTACGTCATCCCCGCACCATCGCTGATCGCGCAAACGCTGGTGAAGGACTGGTCTTCGCTGATGAGCTCGATGATGTTCACGGTGAAGCTGACCATGCTTTCGCTTGCCTGCGCCATTGCCGGCGGCGTTCTGCTGGGCATGATCTTCGCCCTCTCGCGCACCGTGGAGATGAGCTTTTTCCCCTTCGCGGTGATCCTTCAGGTCACGCCGGTGGTGGCGATTGCGCCGCTGATCCTCATCTATGTGCGCGACACCTTCACCGCGCTGCTCATCTGCGCGTGGATCGTGGCCTTCTTCCCGATCCTGTCGAACACGGTGATCGGCCTGCGCAGCGCCGACCACAATCTGCGCGATCTGTTCAAGCTCTATCGGGCGACTCCGCTGCAGCGCCTGCGCTTCCTGCTGGCGCCCAGCGCCCTGCCCTACTTCATGGCGGCGCTGAAGATCGCCGGCGGTCTGGCGCTGATCGGGGCCGTGGTGGCCGAGTTCGTCGCGGGAACCGCCGGCCAGAACACGGGTCTCGCCTCGCGTATTCTGGAATCCAGCTTCCGCAACGAGATTCCGCGCATGTTTGCGGCCCTGTTCCTCGTTTCGGTTCTCGGCATCGTCATCTTCCTCGCCACGAGCTGGCTGTCGCGCCTCGTGCTTGGACGCTGGCACGAAAGCGAAATCCGCCGGGAGACCTGAGCGTGACCAACCGGCACGACATTCCACACACAGCCGCGCCGGACGGGACTTTGCGCCTGTCAGGGGTTGGCGTGGCCGGGCTTTCCGGGCGCCACGATATAGTGGTGCAAAATGGCTTTGTCGCCGGTGTCGTTCCCGCGAACCCCGACGATGCCGGGAAGGCTTGCGGCGGCTTCGTGACGCCACTGCTGGCCGATGTGCATGTGCATCTCGACAAGACCCACACCATCCAAAGGATCAAAGCCGGAAATCCGGCTCCGATTCAGTCCCTGTTCGATGCCATCGCCCTGATGGAGGAGGACAGGCCGAACTGGACGGCCGCCGATATCCGTGCGCGGGCAGGCCGCGCGCTGGAAGCTGCCTTCGCGCATGGCGTCGGCGCCGTGCGCAGCCATGTCGACTGGGTGACGCCGGACGTGCCGGCGGCATGGCCCGTGCTTTGCGAGCTGCGCGAAGAATGGAAAGGCCGTGTCGATCTGCAACCGGCAGCTCTCGTTCTGGGAGATATCGTGCCGGAAGCCGGAAGCGCCATCGCCGCGCGCGTGGCGGCCGACGGGGGCGTGTTCGGTGCCTTCTTCTACCGCAACCCGGATCTGGCGAGCAGGGTTGAAACCATGTTCAGCCTTGCCGCGCGCCATGATCTCACCCTCGATTTTCATGTCGATGAAGGACTGGAGCCGGAAGCCGACGGGCTGTCGCTCATCATCGATGCCGCGTCGCGTTTCGGCATGGCCGGACGGGTGCTGTGCGGCCATGCCTGCTCCCTGTCGCTGCGTGCGCCGGACGAGCTGGAGCGAATACTGGCGGCAGGCGCGTGCGCTGGCGTGGGGCTCGTGGTTCTGCCAACCACGAACCTTTACCTGCAGGATCGCGGCACCGGCCGCACGCCACGCCTGCGCGGCCTTGCCCCACTGAAGGAGGCGCGCGCGGCGGGCATGGAGGTGATGATCGCCTCCGACAATGTCGGCGACGCCTTCTATCCGTACGGAGATTACGACCCGCTTTCCGTTCTGAGACTGGCGGTGCCATCCGCGCATCTGGAAGCGGATTCGTGGCTGGACAGCATAACCTCACTGCCCGCGCGCTGGTGCGCAAGCAATGCCTCGGGGCCCATCGAAAAGGGCATGCAGGCCGACTTCATCTGGCATGGCGCAACCGATATGGGCGACCTCATCAGCCGTCCCCGGAGCGAACGCATCGTCTATCGCAGCGGTACGCCACTGCTGGCAGCAAACAACGATTGGAGAAACGCATGAACGTCGCGACCAAGCCCGTGCGCGCCTATGACTGGGCCGCTTTCCGCAGCGAGATCGATGGCATCCGTGTCTACGACGATCCGAAGCAGGTTGAACTGCGTTCGCGCGATTATTTCTGGTACAGCCCCATCCTCAGCGAAGATATCGGCCATTTCGTAGGTGACCTCGTCGTCATCCCGGCCGATGAGGATCAGGTGCGCCGTGTGGCGGCAGCGGCCGCGAAACTGCGCATCCCGATCACCATTCGCGGTGGCGGAACCGGCAATTACGGCCAGTGCGTGCCGTTGGAAGGCGGCATCATTCTCGACATGACCAAGATCGACAAGGTGCTTTCGATCGAGCCGGGCCGCGTGCGCGTGCAGGCCGGCGCGCGCATTTCGCGACTGGACGATGCCGTGCGCGAAACGGGACAGGAGCTTCTCATGTATCCGTCGACGCGGCGCATCGCCACCATCGGCGGCTTCTTCACCGGCGGCTCGGGCGGCATCGGCTCGCTGCGCCACGGCATGCTGCGCGACGATGGCAACATCTATTCGGTGAAGGTCATGACGGTGGAGCCGGAGCCGAAGATCATCGAACTGCATGGCCATGACATCCAGAAGGTGCAGCATGCTTACGGCACCAACGGCATCGTCATGGAGCTGGAGATCGGCCTGACGAAAGCGACCGACTGGATTCACACCGCAGCCCTCTTCGAGAGCTACGACGCCACGCTGCGTTTCTGCCTGAAGGCGCTGGACGACAAGCTGGACTGCTATCTGCTGACCACGGTGGATCGCCGCTTCTCGCGCTTCTACACCAAGTTCGGAGATCTGTTCCCCGCCGACCGCGATGCGGTGTTCGCGATGATCGCACCCGAAGAGCAGGCCCGCTTTGCCGAACTGGTGGCGTCGTTCGGCGGCTGTGTTTCTTTCGGCATGACACAGGACGCGCTTCACGCAAAGGGAATGCAGCCCGCTTACGAATGCGGCTGGAACCACACCACCCTGCAGGCGCTGAAGGCCGAGGAAGGCTGGACCTATCTTCAGGTCGCCTATCCGCGCCCCTTCGACCCGGATGTGGTGCTGCGTCAGATGGAGCGCTATGGCGACGACCAGTACATGCATCATGAGATGGCGCGGCTGGAAGGCGAAATACAGATCTTCGGCCTGCCCCTGGTTCGTTACAAGGATCGCGACGATACCTACCGCGTCATCCGGGAGCTTGAGGAGAAGGACGGCTGCGACATCTACGATCCGCACGCCTTCACGATCGAAGATGGCGGGATGAAACAGATCGACACCATGCAGATCGAATTCAAGAAGCAGGCCGATCCCTTTGGCCTGCTCAATCCCGGCAAGACCCGTGGCTGGACGGCCGACATGGCCGCCGCAGACTGAACCGAAGAACCAATGGGAGTACAGTTCTGATGAAAAACATGCTCAAAGTAGCGATGACCGCCGCAACACTTGTGGTGTCCACGCAATTTGCTCTGGCGCTGGACAAGGTTACACTCGGCACCAACTGGCTGGCTCAGGCCGGCCATGGCGGCTTCTATCAGGCGGTGGCCGATGGCACTTATGAGAAGCATGGCCTCGACGTCACCATCGAAATGGGTGGCCCGCAGGTCAACAACCGCCCGATGCTGGCCGCCGGCCGGCTGGATTTCCTGCTGACGGGAAATCTGCTCTTGTCCTTCCACAACACGGCCAACGATATTCCGACAACCGTCATTGCTTCCTTCTACCAGAAGGACCCACAGGCGCTGATGGCGCATGAAGGCGCCTACAAGGACTTTCAGGATCTGACCAATGCACCTTCGGTGCTGATGGCAAAGGACACCCAGTACGGTTTCTGGCGCTGGCTGGTCAACGATTTCGGATTCAAGGACGAGCAGATCCGGCCCTATGGCTACAGCCTCGCCCAGTTCCTGAGCGACCCCAAGATGGTTCAGCAGGCCTATGCCACCGCCGAGCCGCTCTATGCACAGAAGGAAGGCGCGAAGGTCACCACCTATCTGCTGGCCGACTACGGCTACAGCACCTACGCCAACACCATCGAAACGCGCCTCGATCTGGTCCAGAACAATCCGGATCTCGTTCAGCGCTTCGTGGATGCGAGCATCATTGGCTGGAACAATTTCCTCTATGGCGACCGCAGCAAGGCCTATGAGCTGATCCTTAAAGACAATCCCGACATGAGCACCGAGACGCTGGATAGCGAGATCGAGATGCTGAAGAAGCTGGAGATGATCGACAGCGGCGATACGCTGGAAAAGGGCATCGGCGCGATCTCACTTGACCGCGTGAAGCAGTTTTACGACCTTGCAGTCAAATCTGGTATTGTCGAGGATGGTAAGGTCGATATTTCAAAGGTTGCGACTGACGCCTTTGTCAACAAGGGCGTCGGGCTCGACGTGAAGAAGCAGCTCACCCCATAAACAGAGAACGGAAAATGGAGTGATGGGCGGCCTTTCTGCCCATCACCTTCGTGCACAGGCAATGACGCAGCAAAAGGCTGAAAATCCGGAACCGCAGGTGTCGAGCCCCAGGGACAAGGTCCTTGAGCGCCGGCGCATGATCCTTGCCGCCATCCGCGATGCGGCGATAGATGAGTTTGCCAGCAAGGGACTCATCGGGGCTTCCACGCAAGCTATTGCCCAGCGTGCCGGGCTGACCAAACCGCAGCTGCACTACTACATCTCCAGCAAAGAGGAGCTGTATGAGGACATACTGGTTTATATCCTCGACGAGTGGCAGGAGCTGTTTCTCAGCGCCTCCACCGGCGACACGCCTGCAGATGTCATCCGGGCCTATGTGCATAAAAAGCTCGAATATGGACGCAGACACCCCAAAGCCTCGCGCCTCTTTACCACCGAGATAGCGAATGGCGCGCCGGTACTGGGCCGCCACTGGGCACCTTATCAGGCTTCAACGAAAGAGGCGGTCAAGCTGATACAGTCCTGGGTCGATCAGGGACTGGTCAGAGCGGTCGATCCGCTGCTGTTCCAGATGCACATCTGGGCCGTTACCCAGCATTATGCGGATTTTGAAGTTCAGGTTCGCAACATGATGCATCTGGGTGATGGCGAGGAGCCTGACTACGAGCAGGTCGAGAAAGAGGTCGCCTCCCTTTTCCTGCGCGCGCTGGGGCTCGAATAGCGCTTCAGCTTCCCACCAGTCAGCACAAACAGGCAGCGACAGCATAAACCGTCGCGACCGCATCAGACAGCATCCGAGAGACCAACAGCCATGGCACGCATCATCTATGTGACCCACGACGACCAGCGCTTCGAGCTGGATGCGGAAAACGGGTCCACCGTCATGGAAGCAGCCGTTCGGGCCGGCATTCCCGGCATCGAGGCAGAATGTGGGGGCGCTTGCGCCTGCGCAACCTGCCACGTGTACATTGAGCCGGAATTCATGGAAGCGGTCGGGGAAGCCGATGGCATGGAAACCGACATGCTCGACTTCGCCTGGGAACCATCGGCCAATTCGCGGCTTTCCTGCCAGCTTAGGGTGACCGACGCACTCGATGGGCTGGTCGTGAGGATTCCGGAGCGTCAGGGATAGAACTCCAGTCTGCCGGCTGCTTCCTTCCGGACACTTAAATCGCGCAGGATTGGCAAAAACCTCAGCTAACGGGCCTGATGTTGCGAGTAGGCATGCACTTCCCGACGGTTGCGGAAGCACTTTTCTCAGCCTTGCCGAATAAGCCACACCTTGCCGTATCCGGCGGCATGGATCCGGCCTCCCTTGGCCGGGGCCAGATGACAACGGAACAAAAAATGCATGCTACCAGCCATCCCCGGTCATCAGGGACCTGAACACATGTTTTTCCTTTGAATTCAAGACCATCCGCATCAGCTGATACGCTTGGCGACACGCACAGCGGCCCTCTTTCATCAGGCAGACAACCGCTGCTGCGTGTTCAGCATGCGTGGGAAGATTATGATCTATGCGGACTTTGCGGCGATCACCTCCACCTCGACTACAAATTCCGGTCTGGAAAAGCCGCCGACGATCAGCAAGGTGGAAGCGGGCCAGGGTTCAGGAAAAAGAGCATTGCGCACCTCCATGTAGGGCGCCATGTGCTCACGGTCTGTCACATAAGCGTTGATGCGCACGACATCCGACAGATCCATCCCGCTTTCCGCCAGCAAGGCACGGACATTGGCAAAGCAGATTTCGGCCTGAGCACCGGCACCTTCAGGAACCGTTCCGTCCGCCCTTGCGCCCAACTGACCGGAACAGACAAGCAATTGCGAACCGGCAGGCACCAGCATCGCATGGCTATAGTTTGACAATGGATCAGGCAGTGTCGGCGAGCTTATCGGTCTGGCCATCGAATAATGTTCCTCCGTTGATGACGTAGCGGGGCGTCCAGATCTTCGGACAAATAAAGTGGCACCCCGATAACGAGGCTATCGCATAATAAAGCGAGCAGCGCCTCTTCAGCCATGCCCTTGTTAACCGTTGTTTTTTCGCCTGCTGCTGGCCCGCCACCGGGTAGCTTTCTACACAAACCGCAGCAGGCACCGTGCCCGCCAGACCTCTAGGCGATTTCGATCACCACACGGCCGCGAACCCTGCCGGCGACAATTTCTTCCGCGAGGACCGGCAAATCGCGCATGGGCGCGACGCATGTCATGGAAGCCAGCTTCTCCGCTTCGAGACTCCCGGAAAGCAGATCCCATGCACGCTGGCGCTTGTCCGGTGGAGCCATGACGGAATCGATGCCCAGCAGGGCTACGCCCCGCAAAATATGCGGCAATACAGTTGCGGGCAGATCGGAACCACCCGCGAGGCCACAGGCCGCGACTGCGCCACCATAGCTCGTCTGGGCCAGCACGTTGGCCAGCATTGTCGAGCCGACACTGTCGACTGCTCCGCTCCAGCGTTCGGCTTGCAACGGCCGGGAAACAGCCGAAAATTCGCTCCGGTCGATACATTCGGCGGCACCAAGCGAGCGCAGATAATCGTGCTCGCCTGCCCGTCCGGTCGACGCCACCACCCGATAGCCACGGGCAGAGAGAAGGCTGATCGCCATGGAGCCAACACCGCCCGCCGCGCCAGTCACCAGCACGTCACCCCGGGCCTTGATGAGATTGCCCCAATCCTCCAATGCCAGAACGGCGAGTGCTGCCGTATAACCTGCAGTCCCGATCGCCATCGCCTGTTCGGCGCTGAACGTTGACGGCAGCGGTGTCAGCCATTCCGGTTTCAGCCGCTGGAACCGGGTAAATGCACCCGATTCAGTCTCTGACAGGCCCCAGCCATTTACGATCACCTTGTCGCCGGCTTTCCATTCGGGCGATTGGGACTCAACCACCACCCCTGCCAGATCGATGCCCGCGATCAACGGCGTTCGCCGCGCAATGCGGCCCTTGCCGGAAATCGCCAGCCCGTCTTTGTAGTTGAGGCTGGAGTGGCTGATCTCCACAAGAACCGGATGATCCGGCAAATCGGCCAACGTGATCTCCCGCAGCCTCCCGTTAGGGCGGCCCGCTTCGTCCTGATCGATGATCATCGCAGCAAAGGATTCGGTCATTGGATACTCCCATGATTGGTGACTGGAACAACGTTCACAATGCGGTGGACAGGCCCCTGCCCTGATGCGACACGCAGGGACCATCAGCCCCAGGCTATGCGTTCCGGATCTATCCTGAGGTCGATGAGCAGCGGGCCGTCACGTGCGGCAATTGCCTGTACTGCAGCGTCAAGATCGCTTTCGTTCCGGACGGTTACGCCACGCACCCCAAGAGCTTCGGCAACAGGCGCAAAATCGGGCCAGTCGAACATCGACTGACGCGGATCGAGCGACCGGTTTCGAAACTGAACATGTTCGGCCCCATAGCTCCCGTCGCTGCACACCACGATGATCATGTCGAGCCGGTTGCGGGCGACCGTGTTGAGCTCCGTCAGCCCTCCCATCATGAACCCACCATCGCCGGAGATGAGCACTGTCGGGCGCTCATGTGCGGCAGCCGCAGCGCCGATAGCGCACGGCAGGCCGGCACCTATGGCGCCGAAGCTCATCGTATGCGCATAGGCACGCGGATCCGGAATACGAAGGACCCGAAGAGCCTCGCCCACAAAACGCCCGAGGTCGGTGACAATGGTTCTCTGCACTGGCAAAACCGCATCAATGCGCCGCAGTGCCTCATGCAGCTCTACGGTGCCGGCTTTGGGTTCGCCCGCCCAGTCGGGAAAGCGGGGCTCTGGTTTGTAACCGGCGATCGCCTGCGCCATGCCGGGCGAACTGTAGCCTGATCCGGGTATCCCGGCTTCATCGAGCAGCCCGATCATCCGCTCCGCCGTCAACGCGGCGTCACCAACGACGGCGATGGTCGGCTTCCATCTGCTTCCCAGGCTTTTGGTATCCAGATCGACCTGAACGACGCGCTTACCCTGAAGGAAGCTGCCATGGGAGCCGGTGAACATGTTGAGGCTCGCGCCGAATGCCACGACGCAGTCACTCTCCAGGATGATGTCTGTCGCGACCGGCGTGCTCAGAGTGCCGAAGACGCCCAGAGCAAAGGGCTCTCCACCAAACAATCCGCTGGCCCGCAGCGTCGTGGATAGCGGCGCGTCAATCCTGCTGGCCAGCCGTAACAATGCATCGCGCGCATCAACCGCGCCGCGGCCGGCCAGTATCACGGGGCGCTTTGCGGCTGCAATGATGCCCAGCGCATCGTCGAGATCATTGCTGTCGGGGACGAGGGCGCGACGATCCGGGATCCGTAGGATATGTTTGCGGTAAACTGTAGTCTCCCACTGAAGATCGACCGGCATGTTGAAGACAATGGGGCGCTGCTCGATGGCGGCTCGCCGGAAAGCATTGGCAATGTCGTCGAGGGTGGTTGCAGCCGTGCGCATCTGTTCGAAGCCCGCCCCGGTCGCCAGGATTATTTCACGCTGGTCTATCTTTTGCAGATGTTCGGGCGCATCGGCAGGGGTATCCCCACACAGCACCACCATGGGCACGCGGCTTCTGACGGCTTCCACGAGTGCGGTGACAGCATTGGTCAGGCCGGGACCATGCGTGATCGTAGTGGCCGCGATCTGGTTCGAGACCTGCGCGAAGCCTTGCGCCATCAGCACCGCGCCCGCCTCGTGGGCGGCCGCAACGAAGCGACCGCCCTGCTCGCGAACAAAACTGTCGACCATGAACAGATTGGCATCTCCGATCAGGCCAAACAGGGTTCGTACGCCATGATCGGCAAGGGATCGGGCAAGTGCCCGATGTACCTGGAGGGATGTCGATGTCCCGATGTTCATGATCATATGTCCGGGTTCAGTTTCGCGGCGCCGCAAACTTCTCGTCACGCCATTTGAAAGCGGCCTTGAGGCCATGCTCGGCGGCAATGTTGTCGAAGTCGCGCTTTTCCTGGGAGTCCGACGTGAGGACCAAGGTGAAGATTTCCGCGCCGTAGTCGACAGTCGACTGGAAACCCCGGATGTCATACTGACGGTTCAGGCTCTGCTTGTTCAGATGCATCGCCGGCGGCGGGATCATGCTGAGCTTGCGGGCAAGCTCGCGCGCACTTCCAGCCAGCTCATCCGTCGGCACCACGCGATTGACGAGACCGATGCGATGGGCCTCCATCGCGTCGATACGGTCACCGGTCAGCAGCAGTTCCTTGGTCTTCTTCATGCCGAGAACCCAAGGCATGATCGGAAATGGAGGGGCCGACTGGAACTGGATTTCGGGCTCGCCGAACTGCGCGTCCTCGGCTGCAATGGTAATATCGCAGACCATGGACAGCTCGCACGCGCCACCCAGGCAATAGCCATGGACGGCGGCTATGTAGGGCAGCCGCGAACGCCAGATGCGAAACCACGTATCGTTCTCACGCTTCACGCCTGCGCGCCAGTCCTGAACCGTTGGTGGTTCGCCGCCGGTCCCGGTGATGTCGAAGCCGGCCGAAAAGCACTTACCCTCACCGTTGATGATGACCGCGCGAATGGTTTCGTCTGCTTCCAGATCATCCATGGCATGCTGCATCTCAAGCTGCAGTTCCTTGCTCAATGCATTCATCTTCTGCGGCCGGCTGAGGGTGAGCGTGGCGAGCCAGTCTTCCTTCTTCAGCTTGATATTCTGATAGTCCATCTCTTGTCCTTTCCTGACTTCATGGGCATGATTTCGGGCTCGGCGGCGCACGGGCGCCACCGTCCAGAACACCGTTCCGAACGACAGAGGCCCTCAGCCGGGCCACGCAGCTGGAAGTATTTTCAGCCGGGGAAGTCGCAGGCTTTGGCCTGGGCTTCGATTGCCGCCTTGTCGAAGTTGTTGATTCTTTCCCGGAATGCATCGTCGCCGGCTACGAGCTGCGCAGGTTCAACCTTCGACGTCAGGACGCCTGCATCAAAGAGGAAGTCCTGATAGATACCGAAAGCCGGGACACTGGCGCCCGCCACCTGTCCGTTCCCGTTAAGCTCTGCAGCCGCAGCCTGTTCACTTAGAATGACGGAAATCAGCGAAAGGTCATTGGCCGCAGCCTGATCCTCGTCCATCCCAGTCGGCTTGGTATCCGGATAATGCTTCCATTGAAGTTTTCGTGCGCAGTCGGGGTTGGCAGCTGCGAACACCATGGCTTTGGCCATGCCGCGCGCTATGCCCTCAACCATCGCAGGATCTTTCTCGACAACGCTTTTGCCGGCCGAGAACGTGAAGTCCGGAAATCCCTTCCAGGCAGGGTCGCTCAAGGTCTCGAGCTCCAGACCGGCGTTCCGGAAGCCGACGGTAGCCGTGCCCCAATACATCAGCGCATCCACCTGGCCGTTGTTGAAAGCCGAGATCGCCTGCGCGCCGACACCAGTCGAGATCAGCGTGACATCGTTCTCAGGGTCCAGGCCGTTCGTCTTCAAAAAGGAATTGAGCAAGGGGATGCCGCCACTCGAAAGGCTGACAACTCCGATTGACTTGCCCTTGAGGTCAGCAACGGTCTTGATCGGGCCATCCCTGGCAACCGACAGTCCCCAGCCGATAGTGCCAGTGGTAATGATGGCCTGTATCGGCAACTTCTGCTCGGTGTTGGCCTGAATGATGGCGCTTGCATTCATTTCGGCAAAGTCGAGGTTGTTTATCGCCAGTTGCTGAGCAGCTTCGGCCGAGCCACTGACGGGAAACACTTCGACGTCATAGCCCTCCTCCTTCCAGTAGCCGAGGGGACCGGGCAGGAGCACGTAGTAGTAGGTCAGATTGAGGAAATTTGATCCACCCACACCGATCCTGACCTTTTGAAGGTCCTGCGCCTGTGCGCCGCACGCGCCGGCAAGCATCGCCACAGACGCAGCACCTGCCAGCAGGAATGTGCGGAATATACCATTCGTTTTTGCAGTCATGACATTTCCCCTTTGCTTTGTTGTTATTGTCGCAGCTGCTTCAGGATGACCCCTGCGCGAGAATTTCATCCCGTTCGTTCCAGAACACGATGCGGCGCCGTATCATGTTCATAAGGAGGTGAAGGATCATTCCGATCGCGGAAAGCACGATGAGGATTGCGAAGGTGCCGGCGGTATCCATCGAGAAATTGCGTTGCAGCAGCAGGAAGCCGAGGCCCGCCTGCGCGCCGATGAACTCGCCCACGATCGCGCCGATCACGGCCAGAACGATGGCAATGTCGAGCCCTGCGAAAATGAAGGGCATCGCGGCCTTTATCTTCACCATGCGGAACACCTGCCACCGGGTCGCGGTAAACGAGCGCAGCATGTCGACCTGCTGATAGGAAGCGGCATTCATGCCGGCGATGCAGTTCACGACGACCGGAAAGAACGCGATCAGGGCCGTGATGACCACCTTGGACATGATGCCGTAACCGAACCAGATGACGATAAGCGGCGCGATCGCTACCTTCGGTACTGTCTGGAACGCCACGATGTAGGGATAGACGGTCTTTTCGAGCATCTTCCACTGGCCGATGCACACCCCGATGAAGAGCCCGACCACCGAGCCGATCGCAAAGCCGGCGAGGATTTCCCAGAGCGTAACGCCCACATGCGAGTAAAATCGCGGCGTCGTCAGGTTCGCCCATAGAGACCGGGCTATCGCGCTTGGCGCCGGCACCAGTATCGGCGGGATGTTGAACAGCGCGATGATGGCCTCCCAGCCGCCGATGATGAGGATGAGCAGAAGGACCGAAAACACGATCTCAGGTCGCCGGTAGAGCAGATCCCGGATGCGGCCCGCCGGCAGGCTCGTTTCCTTTTTCGCGGTCATCCGTCCAATCCTTCCGCGCCAAAGTGCTTGCGCACGCGCGCCACATAGGTTCCGAAAGCGTCCGAATTGATCATGGCCAGCGTTCTCGGGCGTGGCAGGTCGACCTCGATCACCTCCGCGATGCGTCCCGGCCTTGGGCTCATCACCACGATGCGGTCGGCAAGAAACACCGCCTCGGCAATGCTGTGCGTTACCAGCAGAACCGTCTTCTGTCGTTCGTGCCAGATCCGCAGAAGTTCCAGGTTCATCTGCTCGCGCGTCATGGCATCGAGCGCCCCGAACGGCTCGTCCATCAGCAAAAAAGCGGGATCATGCACCAGGGCCCTCGCGATGCCGACACGCTGCTGCATGCCACCCGAGAGTTCGTTCGGATACTTTTTATCGAAGCCCGTCAGTCCCACCAGACGCAGAAGATCCGCTGCGACAGGCCCATACTCCGCCTTGCTTCGACCCTGTATCTCGATTGGAACCATGACGTTCTGGATTATGTTGCGCCAGGGCAGCAGAAGCGGTTCCTGAAACACAACGCCTATCTGCCTGTTCGGGCCGTCAATTGGCGTGCCACGCACGAGAATCTCGCCGGACGTCTTACGCATGATGCCGGCAAGTATCTTCAGCATCGTCGTCTTGCCGCAGCCGCTGGGGCCAACCACGGTGACGAACTCACCCTGCTCGATGTCGAAATTGATATCCTTAAGCGCAATGATCGGTTCGCCATCGCGCGTATCGTAAACCTTGTTCAGTCCCCTGATCTCGATCATCGGCGCTGTCCCACGGGCACAATCAATGCGTCCAGAACACAGGCGCCCTGCCCGTCCTGCAGGACGGCAACCGGATTGAGGTCCAGCGCCTCGATCCATTCGCCATAGGCCAGCGCGATGTCGGAGACCGCTGTGAGGATCGTTTCCAGAGCCTTGCGGTCGGCAGGTGCCGCACCACGGAAACCATCGAGCAGCGTGGCCAGCCGGGTTCTGTCGACAAGCCCGCGGGCATCATGATTGCTCAATGGGGGTAAGCCCAGCGCTGCGTCGCGCAGCAGTTCCACCATGATGCCGCCGCTGCCCACAACGACGGCCAGACCAAACGGGTGATGCCGTGCCAGTCCGACGATCGCCTCTATGCTGTCGCCAATCATCTCCTGAACGAGGACCCCGTCGATACGTGCCTTGGGTGCATGCTTCCCGACCGAGGCCATGATCCGTCCAAAGGCATCACGCACCTCCGCTTCGGAGGTGAGGTGGAGGGCGACACCGCCAACCTCCGTCTTGTGCGGCAGATCCTCCGAAGCGATCTTGAGAACCACGGGGTAGTCAAGCTTCGCTGCCGCGGCGGTGCACTCATCTTCACTCGTGGCAAGGATCTCGCGCGTGGTCGGGATACCGTGATCGCGCAGGAATGCCTTTGCCTCATGCTCGCTGAACCGGCGCCCCGTTTTAAGACGCATAATCCACTCCGGCTGTGTTGACAGCCGTGGGCGCGCAGACAGCCCCTCCGATGCAGCCACAGGTCGGCCGCCCGACACCACGTTAAGCACGGCCTTCAACGCTGCCCGCGTTCCCGTCAGGACCGGAACGCCCGCCTCGTCCAGCGGTTGCCGGACATGCGGATGAACAGTTCCGGACAGGTTGCTGATGAACGCGACCGGCAATTCGGGGGTGCTGCGGGCGAACTCGGCGACATCTTCTGCAATACGGCGGTAGCTGGTCGCACCCTCTTCGCTCAGACCCGCCGGCGCATCCTGAACCACGGCGAGGAACCCGACGGACGGGTCCCCTGCAAACGCCTTCAGCGCCGCCGGATACATCGTCCGATCCGCGAACACCGCACCTGTAACATCCAGTGGATTGCCCGGAGTGGCGAAGGCCGGCAGAACGGCGGCTAGTTCCCGGGTCGTGGTATCTGCCAGGGGTGGAAACGACAGCCCGATTGTTTCGGCTATGTCGCAGGCATGTGCAACCTCGCCTCCACTGCAATTGATCAGCCCGACACCATTCCCTGGCGCGCGCACCCTCAGTCCGGTCACGAGACACGAGGCTTCAATCAACTCGTCCATGTCATCGACCGCGATGACGCCCGTGCGGCGGAAGAAGGCGTCGAAAGCATCGTTTGATCCCACCAGTGTCCCGGTATGAGCGGCGGAAGCGGCCGCTCCTGCCGATGACCTGCCAATGCGGAGGCAGACTACAGGCTTTCCTGCAGTATGCATCGCCTCCATCGCACGCTCGAAGGCTGCAGGATCGCGAATGGTCTCCAGAAAGAGCGCCGCAGCGCCTGTCTGCTCATCATCCGCCAGGAACTCCAGGTATTCCGCCAGATCGCAGACCGCGCTGTTCCCGGACGAGACAACATGGCTGAAGCCAAGCCTGCCAGTGGCGGAGAGCGTG
Source organism: Aquamicrobium sp. NLF2-7 (assembly GCF_022359935.1). Lineage (NCBI taxonomy): Bacteria > Pseudomonadati > Pseudomonadota > Alphaproteobacteria > Hyphomicrobiales > Phyllobacteriaceae > Aquamicrobium > Aquamicrobium sp. NLF2-7. The sequence goes on from NZ_JAKSED010000002.1 coordinate 90,251, forward strand.
ATCGCGCCAGACCCTGAATGGGACAGCAGGGCCAGCCGGCCTTTTGGTGCGCTGTTCCAGTTCTCGGCAGCGTAAAGGGGGATGCGGGCGCCGACGTTGATGAGGCCCAAGCAATTCGGCCCACACACGGCCATGCCGCCCCGTTCCGCTGCCGCCACCAGTGCGGCCTGACGTTTTCGCCCCTCGGAACCGAGTTCTGCAAAGCCGCTGGCCAGAACGACAGCGGCGCCGATCCCGGCATCGGCGGCTTCGTCTATGGCCGAAACCACCTTGTCCGCAGCCAGGCCAATGACGACACAATCGACAGGCACAGGAAGATCAGCAAGTTTGCGAAATGCAGGAACGCCGAACACGATTTCGGCCGAAGGATGGACCGGAAAAATGTTCCCGCGCCAGCCTGCGTCGAGAAGATTGCGGAAGGCAATTCCGGCGGGAGCGCCCACGCGCTCTGTCGCGCCGAGAACGGCAATCCGCTTCGGATAAAGCAACTTTTCCATAGACGTGTATGCACGACGCGCGTCAGGGGCCTGACGCAGGTTGTTGGTCAACATTCTTGCTCCTGTCAGATACACGGGGCCGGCTCCCTTTCGGCCCGTATAAGACGGGATTGGCTCCTCCCATCCCCGCAATGCTGATCCTGACGCAAAGGAACTCACTCGTAAAACACAAAATTGGCATAGCTATGATCTGATAATTAGCGCATAAATTCTCATGGCCAACGACCCGAACTCGGCCCCTCGCATTGCCCGACTGGCTGCGCTGCGCTATTTTTCCGCAGTCGCTGAGCATGGATCGTTTCGTGCCGCATCGGAATCACTGGGCATTGCGGCATCGGCGATCAATCGTCAGATAACCAATCTGGAGATCGACCTCGGCGCGCCGCTTTTTGATCGCCAGCGGGGGCGTATGGGACTTCAGCTGACAGAAGCGGGACACATTCTTCGTGCACGGCTTCGCTCTGCTTATAATGAGCTGCGCATCGCAAATGATGAGATTACGGCGATAAAGGGCCTTCAGCGGGGACATGTTATCGTTGGAGTCAATGAGAGCCTGGCCGGCGACATCATGCCCACCGCCTTCAATCAGTTTCACGAGCAGCATCCGGGCATCGACTTCGACATAAAGGTCGACAACACCCGCGCTCTGGTCGGACGCCTCCGGCAAGGGGAGATCGACTTCGCTGTCGGATACAATTTTCCTGCGAATGTTGGCCTGGTGTTTGACGAGGCGATCCCATTGCACCTCCATGTTGTGGTCCCGATTGGTCACCCGCTGGAGTCGCGTGAGCGCATCACTCTAGCCGATCTTGCACGCCACAAACTGATCTTCCCCGATAATTCGCTGCTTATCCGACAGGCTTTCGATCATGCGGTCCGGCAGTCCAGACTGCAATTGAACATACTGGTCGAAACCAACTCGTTTGATCTGATCCTGCGGTTCGTCGCATCGGGAGCCGGAATCAGCATCGTGACCGGGCACAGTGGCAGAAAGGCAAGCGAAGGCAGGATTGCCTATATCCCGATAGATGAACCTCAATGGGGCAGCAATGTGCTTGCCTGCTGCCGTATGCCCAACCGAAGCCTGTCGATTGCCGCACAGGCGTTTGTTGACACTATCCGAACCCTGCTCAAAAGCTCAGTCACCTGACGGTGGATGGAAATCTTCCTTAACTGTTTCCATGGGCGCGAGGAAGGCGCCCACTGCCGCCGCGATTATCCCGGCAATGACCGTGCGTGCTCGCAGCAAGCAGCGAACGGACAGTCCCGATCTGTCCGTATTCCGTGGATATCGGAGATTGAGCCGCAGGACATGCCATGAGCGGATCATCGCCTTACCCTTGAACGCTCACAGCTCCTTCCCGGTTCGATATCTGGATCGCCACCATGGATCGGAAAGCCGCACGTCAGAATTTCGCGGTCAGGTCGAGGCGGAAGGTGCGGCCGGGAGCAACGACGGCGTTGTTGCTCAGCGCATCCAGATAGTAGCGGTCGAAGATGTTGTCGGCCGCCACGTCCACCCGGAAGCTGTCGCTGACCTTGTAGCTGGCGAAGAGGTCGACCAGTGTGTAGGAGGGCCACGGCGCGAAATTGGCAACGGGGTTGGTCCCCACATAGGAAACGCGCCCGCCAACGGTGAGCTTCTCCTCGAACAGGCGCGCACCGGCGGTTACACTGCCCGTGAAGCGCGGCTGGACAAAGCCGGCCGAGAAATCCACATTGAGCGGGGTGGAACTGCAGACGTCGCTTTCTACATACTGGCTGGTGCCGTCCGGCTGGTTCTCCCAGCGCGCCGAAGGATAACAATAATCCACCTTCGTGAAATAGGTGAAGCTGCCATCCACGAAGAAGGTGCCGGTGTCGTAGTTCGCCGAAAGCTCTATGCCGGAGAACCGGGCCCTGTCGATGTTGTCCATCATGAAATAGGCGGAAGACTTCGGCCACAGCCTCATGATGTAGTCGTCTATGTCGTTGTTGAAGAACACGCCTTTCACCCGCAGCTTGTCACCCCCGACAAGCACATCGTCGCGAAGCAGATTGATCCCGGCCTCCAGATTGCGGGCATGTTCGGCCTTCAGGAACGGGTTGGGCACGAGGCTGGTATCGTAGCTGGAAACCGACTCCCGCAGGCTCGGCGGACGATAGCCTTCATTGTACTGGGCGAAGAACTGAACGCCGTCCCATGGCTCCAGCCTTGCCCCGAAGCCCGGCGAGAAGGAACTGCCTGACAGATCATCGAACTCGCCGTAGCTGCCGGAAACCGGGCTGTTGTCCTGCGTCTTGTAGGACAGGTAGCGCAGGCCCGCATTGAGGGCGAGCCAGTCGGTCGGGCTCCAGTTCGCCTTGGCGTAGAGGCTGGCAACGTCCCGCTTGCCTTCAAAGAAGAAGTTGCTGCCGTTGACCCTGCCCTGGCTGGAATTGAGATCCTCCACCGCAAAGGAGCCGCCATAGGTAAGCGCCAGGCTTCCCAGTGCGTCAAAGTGGAACTGCGATACGTTTTCGACGTCGAAGCCATAGTTCTGCGACGTATAGGGCTTGGCGAAAGCATAGGCCGCCCCTTCGTCGTTGGTGTCCGCATAATAGACATTGGCCCGCAGCCTTATGGCATCGTTGTCGGCAGGATCCCACTCATACTTCGCTGTCAGCCGGTTTGTTCTGGTCTCGCGGGGATCGTTCTGCTTCAGCGCGCCATAGAGAAGATCGGAAGGCCAGGTCTCACCATAGGAGAAGTCCGAGCGCAGCCACGAAAGCTGGACCTTGTGGTCCTCAAGGAAGGAGAAGCTGGACTTGAGCAAGAAGGACTCCGTCTCCAGCCCGGTGTTGAGGACCTCGCTGCCCGGCCTGTAAAGGGAATAGGTCTGCTCGTTGCCCCAGTCGTCGGCATAGGTCGATTTGCCATGCCGGCCGGCAAAATAGTTGCCGTGCCTGCGCCGCGAATAGGCGGCGACAAGGTCTATGCCGCCGAGCGTCGCCGCCGCGGCCACGCTTCCGTTGAGATTGTCGAAGTCGAACAGGCTGGTGGGGTCATCGCGAAATGTCGTGGTTCCGGTCGGTGGCGGCTGCCTGTTGTTGGACATCAGCCCGCCCTTCAGCCGCACGCCGAACTGCTTGCCGTCCTTCAGGATGTCCTGCACGTCCAGCGTGCGCATGTTGACCGAGCCGCCGATCGCGCCGGCACCGGCGCCCGACATCTGCGGACCCTTCTCAATCTCGATTCCGGCGATCAGATCAGGATCGACATAGGAACGTGTGCGGCTGCCGGGATAGCCCTGACCTTCCGCAATCGTCTGCTCGCTGCCATCGACCGTCACCTTGACGCGGTTCATGCCCTGAACGCCGCGAATGTTCACCTCCAGCGATGCCCCGTTGCGATTTGCCGAAGCAATGACACCCGGCGTCGATTTCAGCATGTCGCCAGTGGATGTGCCGCGAAATCGCTCGATCTGTTCAGCAGAGATATACGCGCCCGAACCCGAACTCCTGTAGGGCGCATCCGCAGGATTGCCGCCGCCGCTGACCGTTATGGTGTCGAGCACGAGCGAGCCATCCGCATTGACAGGGGCTCCTTGAGCAGCACCGCCTGGACCGGAAACAAGGGCGGCGGTGGAGGGACCGGAAATGTCGGCGCTCACGCCTGTGCCGGCAAGCATCGCCTGCAATGCCTGCGCGGGCGCCATCGTGCCGGTGACCGCGGCCGAGCGCCTGCCCGAGACGGTCGCGGAGGTGAAGCCTACTTCCCATCCGGTGGTTCTGATAAATGAGGCGATCGCCGCGGACAGGGGCTGCGCGGGAATGTCGAAGCTCGTCTGTTCCGCCGCCCGCTGCTGGGCATACGAGATCACCGGAAAAAAGAGATTTGCCGATCCAAGCATCGTTGAGGTGACGAGGAGACAGGCGATATGCCGTCTGGCGCGAAGCCGGCCTGCTCCATTAACCCGAACCCGGCCGCCACCATACGCAATTCGCCCCATCGGTAATCCCTTACAAACTGGTCATGAGGGCCGGCCCGCTGCTGCGAGGATCCGGCCTGTAAACACCTGACACGCGGGCGGGGCAAATCTCACAAAAAAAGTTGAGTTTTTATCGCAGGATTAGAATTCCGCCGGGAAGGCGGGTGACGGAAGCACCTGCTGCGGTGGCGAGAGAGCGGATTGCCCGCTCCGGATCATCGAGGCGATAGTTGCCGTTGATCCTCACCTGCCTGAGCCGTGTGTCCGCAAATATGACCGGCGAGCTGTAATATCGGCCGATTTCCTGCAGGACTTCGCCGAACGGACGGTCCCGGAAAAACACCCTGCCTTTCAGCCAGGCAAGCGCTGTTGCCGGATCCGTTTTCTCCACGGCGGAAAATCTGGTTTCCGTGGCCGTCACGCTTTCGCCGGGTTCCAGCGCCACCTTTTCAACGGGTGCGGCTTGTCGCGTCACATCGACATGGCCACGCTCCAGCACGACGATGTCCTGATCATTTTCTGTCCGGACAGAAAATGCCGTTCCCTTCACCTCCACCGAGGAAAAGGCCGCGGCAACGGTGAAGGGCCGCGCAGGGTCCGGAACGACATCGAAAAACGCCTCTCCCCCAAGCAGTGAAACCGCGCGACGGCCGCCTTCGAAATCGAGCGCGACGGCCGAGGCCGTGTTGAGCACCATGCGCGAACCGTCGGGGAGCATGATTTCATCGCGCATGCCAGTGGCGGTGATGTAATCCGCCTGCCATCGCAGCATGAGCGCGGGGTACTGCTGGACGGCGACCGCAATCACAATTGCTGCTGCAACGGCGAGAACCGCCCGGCTCCACACATTCCCTTTCCGTCTGCGGCCGTCGATAGCCACCGGCTTTCGGTTGGGAGCGACATGGCCGGCACGTACAGCCACCTCGGCTGCAACCATATCCATTTCCGGAAGTTCCCAGGCCTCGGCGACTGCAGCAAATGCCTGGGCGTTTGCGGCATCCGCCTGGCGCCATGCCTCAAACGCTGCCCGCAGCTGCCTGTCGTGCGGTTCGACCTGAAGCGTAAAGAGCCAGTTCAGCGCAGCATCCGTCGCCGGGTCGGTATGGACGACCCCCTCCTCCTCGCTATGATCTGGCTTGTCACGTTCCACTCAGGTCAATCCGGTTTCGCGGATCGCCATGAGAACGACCCTGTAGGTGAGACACATCGCGGGCTGTGATCTCACAAAATGCACTCCAGATACCGGCGACGGCCACTCGCCCGGCAGGTGGCTGTTCAGTTGCGGTCGATCTTCGCCAGAGCCTCAACGCAATGAGCATGCGCCAGCTTCAGATCATTGAAGACGGTGTTCGGCGAAACGCCAAGATGCTCGGCGATCCTGGGGTAGGACCATTTCTCGATGCGGCTGAGCACCCACACCGTCCTCGCCCGCTGCGGGAGCTTCGCCACGGCCTCGTGCAGATGGCGCAACCTCTGGCGATGTATGAGATCGGCCTCCTGCGAAGGAGTATCCGAGGCGATGTTGCCGACATCGGCCACCGGCAGGTCGTCGCATTCGACCACCCCGCGAATTCTTTGGTGGCGCAGGTGATTGAGCGCAATGTTGCGGGCCGTCTGGAACAGGAAGGCTTCGATATGGTCGATGGGACCGTGCTCGACGGCCTTTCTGGCCCTGACATAGGTCTCCTGCGCGACATCTTCCGCCGTCTGCGGGTCGCGCACGATCCGCAACACGCTCCACATGATGGATTTGCGATTGCTCAGGAAAATATCGGCAAGGGTCGTGGTCATGTCGGAACAGGAAACTGTGGCACACCGCCGCTGCGGATAGGCCACGATTGAGGTAGGCCTGATTTCCGATAGCCCTTTTGCGGAATACCCGCAACGCCAATGATCCGGAGCCGTTCCAGATCACCGGCCAGATTTCCGGCCAGATCCCGGCTCTGCCGACAGATGCCGCTGTTGTGGGGGCCGCCCTCGATGTGGCGGAAGGCGGCACGGAGTTCGCATATGCGCTGAAGCGTGGGAAAGCCGCACATCGCAAGCGCATGGCCAGTTCCGACCGCAAGTTGTTCATTAAAAGCGGCCAAGGCCGCCGGTTATAGCGGCGTGCGTGAGGTCTGGGTCTATCCTCGTGCTGTTGAACTATTCTATTCAAAATCGATGGGCGGGTGGACGTCCTGTTGCCAATCTGCCCCGGCGCCTCGAAATCGGTAGATTATCCGACCTCGAGGCCCAATATCGTCACAGTCGATCCGATGCGAAGACGATCGACGGGCAGTATCGTTGTTTCCGGAATGTCGCGTATCTCAGCCTCCTTGCTGCCGCGATGATGGGCCGCGCGCATCTTGGGCCCGGTATACCTCTTGCGACAGGTTGCATTGCAAACTATCTGTCAATGGTGGGATGCCTCTGCTGCTTCGGAAGCATGATCGTCATCAATGAGTTCTAACGGTCGGGCATCCGCACAAACCAGCCCACGGAACATCAGCCGGCCGCATGACACATGCATGGTGTGGATCGATCACACACTACTTTGACAATTCCGGAACCTCGATATCCATCAGCGGCGCGAATTGCTGGCCGCCGTGAAGGTCGGCATCAGCAGGGTCACCGGCCGGAAGCAACCTCGGGATCGTGAACTTGAACGCAAGCGCGTTGTCACAGACGAAGAACTTCATATCGTTGACATCACAACCGATCTTCTCGGCCATGGCCTTGGAAGTGATAACGCCGGAACGTTTCACATGCTGATAAGTAGCCTCATCGGAGAACATGATGTCGTAGGTGAGGGAGAACGGGCCGGCGTTCTTGCTGCGGATCAGCGCGGTGCAATCGCTCAGTTTCATAGGAGGCTGCCTTTATCGATCAACCGAGAGTGAGGATTTCTCTGCGGAAAACGGTTTCGTCCGGCGCGGGAAGCAGGACATGGTGCATTGAGAACCTCCAATACGGTCCCCGTTCTACGTGGGCTTGATTGAACAGGCAGGCGAAGCCCGTGATCGAGCCCGACCATTCGGGAATCGGGTGATGCAGCAGGGGCTGCCGGCTCAGTTCTGCCAGCTTGTTTGCAAGCTCCTGGGTCGGCGCCGAAAGACAGAAGGCGAGACCGATCTCGTGCGGCGGATGCGCGTGGGAAGGCTCGCGAGCCCCCATCACGGCGTTGTGCCCATAGGCGTGCGTGTCAATTCGCCAGTCTTTCGGCGACAGCACATCGCCCAAAAGGCGCGCGGCGCGCTGGCGCACCTCATCTTTCACTTCCGCCAACCATTTGTCGAACTGGCGAATGATGAACGGATCCCTGATGCCGCCCATAAGCATCGACTGATAGCCGGCGAACTCGACGCCTTCCAGTTTTATGCTCGGCCTGTCCGCCGGAATGTAGCGAGCGCCGGAAATGCGAACGCTGACCGGATCGTACTGCTCGAACTGCGCGTCGGTGATGTCGAGCGTTCCCGATGACTCGCGATGCAGATACGGATCGCCGTTTTCATACAGGCTGTGCGAGGCTACGCTTTGAGGCGTGCAACGCAGGCCCTCGCCCAGCGGGGTGATGATACCGTGATCGGCAAACAACTCGCCGAACATGGCGCCCTTGCCGTAGGTCTCGCAGGTCAGCGTGCCGCATTCGACGATCTTGCCGGCATGCCAGGCAAGTCCCTCAGGGATGCCGCGCATGATGGGCAGAGCGGCGAAGAGGGCTGAATCGCTGCATCTGCCGGCCAAAATGAAGTCGACATCCTCCTGTAACGCTTCCTGCAGCGGCTCGACTCCCATCATGCCGACGATGCGCGTGGAACGGCCGATGCCGTCGCGGTCCAGCGCAGGCGCATGGTCGAGAGCGACCACGCGTCCGTCATCATAGGCGTTCTGGAGCATCGCCGGATCAAGTTCTGAACGGATCACCGCGATGCGGCGCTTCAGCCCGTGCTGCGAGACGATGTCCTTGATGATGTCGAGCGTACGATCGACATGAGGGTCGCCGCCTGCCGTGTCGGCGGACCCGACGAGAACAGGTGTGCCCTTCGGCACTTCGGTCAGCAGTATCTCAAGATCGTGCCGCATGGCCTCGGTGGCGTAGGCGCCTTTGCCGACGCCGAGGTGGTATGGGCCTGCATCAATCGTACCAGCATCGGACGCGACAAAATCCGGTTGCCGCTCCATAGCGGCACGGAAGGCCGGCAGGTGGATGCCGCTTCCGACAGCGCCGGACGAGCACACAAATTTCACACTCTCAGTCAAGGCAAGCTCCGCTGCTTCATTGTGGCGGCAACTCACCACAGATAATCGAGATTGTCGACTAAATTTTCGCAATCCTCTTAAAACAGGCTTGACGTCCAAAGATTTTACCGCATTTCTTTAGAGAACTCGCAGTTTTGTCGACAAAGGTGAGATGTGGATAATTCAGCCCCCCTTTCGGACCAGATCGTGCAGATCATCTCCGACGCGGTCATCTCAGGCGAATTCGCTGAGGGTGAGAGGTTGCGGGAGGCGGAACTCGCAACACGGTTTGGTGTAAGCCGTGCCCCGCTTCGTGAAGCGATGCGGCTGCTTGAAGAGCGGCGGCTCATTGAGCGGCTGCCCTACGCCGGTGTGCGTGTTGTTCCTTTGACCGCCCGTATGGTTTCCGAGCTCTACGAAATTCGCGCCGCGCTGGAGGCGATCGTCTGCCGTCGTGCCGCGGCAAGGATCACCGACACGCAGATCGATGAGCTTGAAACGATGCTCGAGGCCGAGCGGTCGCTGCTTCCTCTCATTGAGCACGGCGAGCAAAGCCGGCCACTTCCGATCCGGGACTTTCATGCCCGGCTGGCAGAGATAGCCGACAATTCGGAGCTTCAGAGCCTGCTTGCAACTGACCTGTGGCGCCGCGCACGCGGTTACTACCGGCGTGTATGGCCGGACCTCGCCGACCGTACACGCATCGCGCATGCCGAGCATTCTGCGGTTCTGGATGCGTTGCGCCAACGGGACGGAGAACTCGCAGCGTTGCTGATGCGCCGGCACATCGAGCGCTCCCGTGCATTGCTTGAAAGCCAGGTTTCCCCGCTGGCCGACTGACACCGGGGTTGGAAAAAGCGATCCGAAATGGGCGGATCGACACAAGAAAATTAGAGGAGAACACAATGGGACGTTTTACTGGATGGGTTGCAGCCGCTGCTCTGCTGGTTGCCGGCACAAATGCCTTCGCCGATGAGCAGGCAGAGCTCGTGGAGGCGAGCAAGGCCGAAACCGGCCTCCTGATTTACTCGAACCTCGAGCCCGAATTCTGGACGGCTGCGCTGGAAAAATTCAACGCCCAGTACCCGTGGATCAAGGTCGAAACCACCAATATGGGCGGCGACCTCTGGGAGAAATATTACGCGGAAAGCTCGACCTCGACCCGCACGGCAGACCTTATCCTGACCGCGGGTGTTGACCGCTGGCTGGAGTTTGCCGAAAAGGGCGAGATTGTTGACTATGTGTCGCCGGAGGCATCGTCCCTGCCAGACTGGAGCAGGCCGCTGCCGGGTCTCTATACCGCATCTGTCGACCCGATCATCATTGCCTACAACAAGTTTGTGGTCTCGGAAGACAAATGGCCGAAATCAATCGCAGACATCGCGGCACTCGCTCCCGACTACAAAGGCAAGGTGTCTACATATGATGCAGCGGCAAATCCGTTCGGCCTGTCACTCTTCTGGACCTGGGATCAGAACCATCCGGAAAGCTGGTCGCAGATGGAAGCCATCGGCGCTGCTTCGCGGCCGGAGCGCAGTGCGGGCACCATCCGCGACAAGGTCATATCCGGAGAGTACGCGCTTGGAATGTTCCTCTCCGGGGTCAACATTCCGCGCCTGAGCGCACCGGAAATGTCGTCGATTGTCGGCTGGGCTTTTCCCGAAGACGGCACGATGCTTTCCATGCGCGGACTGGCGCTGACCAAGGCAGCCTCGAGCCCGGCCTCGGCCAAGCTGATGATGAATCTCCTTCTGTCACGTGATGGCCAGATCGCGCTCGCAAAGAACGGCCTCACGCCCTATCGCGACGACATTTCCAACGATGACGTGCCCTATTACAGCCTGACCGCGATCCGCGAGCAGGTCGGCGAGGAAAACATCTTCATCGTCGAGTACGACCCGGAACTGATGACGAACCGCGAAGCCTTTTCCCAGAAGTGGTCGGCCGCATTCTTCGCCAAGAAGTAACGACGCGACATGCAAGAGAGATACGGTTCAGTGCCAGCGCCAACCGCTACCCTCTCCGTCGGGCCGATATCCCCGGGCGCACGCCCGGGAAGGAGCCTGGCAGAGCCTTTCATCCAGCACGCCGTGATGCTTTCATGCGTCGCGCTGGTCATGGTGCCCCTGGTGCCGCTACTGCTTCAGGCGTTCAGCCCCATGCCTCTCTACGCATGGCAGGGCTCCCTGACCCTCGGCAACTTCCGCACTCTCTTCGGCTTGCCTGAAATATCGGAACTCGCCGGCAACACGCTTTTGTTCTGCGCGATATCGATCATCTTCTCGATGGTGTTCGGGATCGGGCTGGCGATCGTGGTGGCCAGGACCAACATCCCGGCACGCGGACTGCTGACAAGCATCCTGCTGTGGCCGATTTTTGTGTCGCCGCTTGTCATCGGCTTCGGCGCGATCCTGACATATGGACCGACGGGCTACATCACCACACTGGTGACACGTATTACTGGCATCAGCGAACCGTGGAACATCTACTCGCTCACAGGCCTGTCGCTCATCTCCGGCCTGTCGATGGCGCCGATGACGATCCTTTACTGCCTGTCGTCGGCAAGGCAGCAGGACCCACGGCTGGAACAGGCGGCGCAGGTAGCCGGTGCATCGCCCGTGCGGATCATGCGCCGCATTACACTGCCGATGATGCGGCCGGCACTGATCTTCTCGCTCGCGATGAACATCGTCGCAGCACTGGAAATGTTTGCGATCCCGCTTTTGCTCGGTGGCCCGTCCGGCATCCAGCTTTTGACGACCTTCATCTATGACAAGGGCTTCGAGGACGGACGGCCGGATTACGGCCTCGTAGCCGCGGCTGCGCTGGTGCTTCTTGTACTCGTCGCATTGCTGGTTGCTGCGCAGACCTTCGTGCTGCGCCGCAGCCATCGCTTCCTCAGCATCGGTCCGAAAGGAAGCCGCATGCAGGTGATGGACCTCGGCGCATGGAAGTGGTGGGTGTTCGGGGCGACGCTTTCCTATGTTCTGCTGGGGATCGTGGCACTGGTGTTCGGGTTGTTCCTGCGCTCCTTCGTCATGGTGTTGTCCCCTTACATCAACCCGCTCGATGTGCTTACGCTGAAAAACTATCAGGATGTGCTGTTCAACCCGAGCTACCAGCGCGCGATCTGGAACACCGTTGTGATCGCCATCGGCGGCGCATTCGTCGGCACTGTTATCATCGGAATGATCACCTTCGTCGCGCAGCGTTCCAGCTATCGCCTCGCCCGTCTGCTCGACCTCACCGTGCAGCTGCCCCGCGCGGTGCCCGGCCTGATCGTCAGCCTCGGCGTCTTTTATGCGGTGATTTTCATCCCGGGCCTTTCTGTTTTCGGCGGCACGCTCTGGGTTCTGGCTTTTGCCTACGTCATCCGCCATCTGCCAGCCGGTTACGGCATCGTGGCGCCGGCGATGTTGCAGGTCACGAAGGACTTCGACCGCGCCGCCAGCGTTGCCGGTGCGTCATGGATGACCATCATGCGTCGCATCATTGCCCCCATCCTCAAGCCGGCGTTCCTGTCCTGCTTTGCGCTGCTGATGATCCTTTTCTTCAAGGAATATGCGGCGGCGATCTTCCTTTATCGCCCCGGCAATGAGGTGATTTCCATGGCGATGCTCAACGCCTGGGTGCCGGGCTACACCGGTATCGTCGCCTCGCTGGCCGTGATCCAGATCGTGCTGACGAGCCTGCTGCTGCTCGTTTTCACCCGCCTGTTCGGAGTCAAGTTAAATGGCTGACATCGTCATCGAAAACATGAGCCGCACGATCGGCGCGCTGAAGATCCTGCACGATTTGTCGCTTTCGGTTGCAGAAGGCGAGTTCATCACCCTGCTGGGCCCCTCCGGTTGTGGCAAGTCGACCACGCTCAATGCCCTTGCCGGCCTCGACCGGCCCAGCGCCGGACGGATCACCGTCGGCGGGCGTGTGCTCTACGACGAGGACGCGGGTATCTTCGTGGAGCCGCGGTTCCGTGATCTCGGCATGATGTTTCAGTCCTATGCGCTGTGGCCGCATATGACGGTGCAACAGAACCTCGCCTTCACCCTCGACATCCGCCGGATCACCGGCGCTGTCGCGCGTGAGAAGATCGCGCACGCACTCGACCTTGTAGACATGGACCGCTACGCGGGTCGCTATCCCGGTGAGTTGTCGGGCGGCCAGCAGCAACGCGTCGCGCTCGCGCGCACCCTCGTCTACGGTCCTCGCCTGATGCTGCTGGACGAGCCACTGTCCAACCTCGACGCCAAGCTGCGTGACAAGGCAAGGGACTGGCTGCGTGACCTGCAACGACGCACGGGCGTGACCACAGTCTACGTCACGCACGACCAGACCGAGGCGCTCGCGCTCAGCGATCGTATCGTGGTGATGGAAGCAGGCCACATCGTCCAGGTTGGAACCCCCGAACAAATTTACCAGCAGCCGGCCTCGCCGTTCGTCGCGGATTTCGTCGGTTCGAACAACATTTTCGAAGCTCGTGTTCTGCGCAGGCAGGAACGCACACTGACGCTTGGCCTTGCCGGCGGCATCGAGATCCTTGCACCCGCCATAGACGGCGTGGACGTTGGGGAACTGGTCAAGGCAGCAATCCGCCCGGAAGAGATCGTAATCGGGGAAACCAACACGGAAAGTGACCCCACCGAAATCCATACGGTCGAGATGCTCGACAGTGTCTATCAGGGGGCCCGGCACGTTCTGGCTTTCAGGCTCGGCGATGTCGAATTCCAGGCCGAGCAGGCAAAAGCCATTGCCGCAGGACAGGCGCTGCATGCCCGCCTGCCACGTGAAGCCATTCACGTTTTCGCACAGGCCTGAGATGGGCGCATTCAAACCCATGCGATGAGAGCAGAAATGAGCGCGGCAGCTGATACGTAACTTGAAGCCAGCGTTCCGCAGGTTGCCAGGATCGCTCCCGGCGCCGGCTGAAGCCGATCCAGATACGCAAGAACAAATACCTGAACAATCGGATCGAACAGAGCCCTCTGCGGTCACGCCGTCACGGAATTCATGAGGGTGAGAATGCTGTCGTTGAATCACACAACGCGAGTAAGAACCCAATCCAATGGAATACGACACCTGCCCGTGTGTGAAAGGCTGATACAGGCCACCTCGCCGATAGCGGCGAGGCAATCGCGCATCTGGTCGGAGACGAACGGCCGGCGATTTGCGATCACCGGCTGGCAGTAGCGGGACCAATGGCGCATCGGTTGCAATCGGGGTCATGGATCAGCTTGTCACATACGACAAGATCGGATCCGGCGAAGCTGACACCGGACGGACGGAAGCGGAAATTACCAGCGCAGCGCCGGAGTGCTCACAGGCTCGTCCCACAGCGCCGTCAATTGATCGTCGAGCACCGTGACCGTCAGTGAACAACCTGCCATTTCGAGCGAGGTGACATAAGAGCCGACAAGGCTGCGCGCGACGCTGAGACCTTCGGCCTCGAGACGTTTGCGAGCGGCGTTGAACACCAAATAGAGTTCACCCGAAGGCGTGCCGCCAAAGCCGTTGACGAAGAGCAGGCATTTGCTGCCAGCCTCGGGCTTGAGATCATCGAGGATCGCCTTCAGCAATTCGGCGACGATGGCGTCGGCAGAAGCCATCGGCGCGCGGCGGCGACCCGGCTCGCCATGAATGCCGACGCCGACCTCGATCTCGTCTTCTCCCAGCTGGAAGGTCGGGATGCCGGCTGCGGGCACAGTGCAGGAGGAGAGAGCAACGCCCATGCTGCGGGTTGCGGCATTGACACGGGCGCCGAGAGCGACGAGGTCTGGCAGCGCTATGCCCTTTTCGGCGGCGGCGCCGAGGATTTTCTCGACCACCAGCGTTCCGGCAACCCCACGACGCCCGATGGTGTAGGACGAGTTGTCGACCGCCACGTCGTCGTCAACCAGAACGCGCGCGACCTGGCCTTCGGCCATTTCCGCGGCCATCTCGAAGTTCATCACGTCGCCTTCGTAGTTCTTGACGATCAGGACAACACCTGCGCCCGTGTCGGCCGCCTCGATGGCGGCAACGATACGGTCGGGAGTGGGCGAGGTGAAAATCGCGCCGGGGACCGCGGCATCGAGCATCCCCAGTCCGACAAAGCCGGCATGCAGGGGTTCGTGGCCCGATCCGCCACCGGAGACGAGTGCGACTTTGGCCTGAGCAGGCGTGCGGCGTTGCACGAAGCGGCGGCCGGGGTCCATCGCGACCAGATCCGCGTGGGCGGCGGCAAAACCGTCAAGGCTTTCGTCGAGGACATTGGCGATGTCGTTGATCAGCTTCTTCATGAAACATCCTCCTCCTGGCAGGCTATTTTTCCTGCAAAATCAGAATAATGTTGCGGGCCATGTCGCGTATGGCGTCATCCACCAGTCGGTTGGCGCGTTCGCTGCCCATGTCCGGCACAACGACCTGAATGGTGCGCCGTGCAACGCTGCCGCCGGACTGCTTGCGCTGGTCAGGATGTGCCGCGTCATAGGCAGTCAGGAACTCGACCCGTTCTGTGGGTGAAAAATGGCAGACCTCGAAAATCGTATCGATGTGATGCGCCGGGACCGCCACCTTGTATGACACGCTGCTGATCTGCGAGACAAAGGACCGGTTGGTTCCCAGGGCAACGGCCAGCCGCTGGCGTGTGCCCGATGGCCGGCTGTCCAGTATCCGGCGCAGAACTTCCTTGTATTGCCGGACGGGTCTGGGAATGCGCGGGCCGCTCATGCCTGCCCTGCCCTGTGATCGACAAGATCGAGGCCCGCAATGGTCGCCTTCACGGCCCCTCCCAATCCGTGTTGCACCGAAAGTGAACGCAGGCCGGCGGCGAGGAAATGCGGCACCATTCGCGGATCGCTGCCGGCGTCACCGCAAAGGCTCACCTCACGTCCGGTTGCGCGGCCATGTTCGACCACACGCGCGATGAGGGCCAGAACAGACGGGTCAATTGCCGAGCCGAGATGCGCAACCCCTGCCTCGTCGCGACTAACCGCGCAGGTATATTGCACCAGATCGTTGGATCCGATCGAGTAGAAATCGGCGTCAAAACGCTCTGGCGTGATGGCGACGGCCGGAACCTCGACCATGATGCCAAGCGCGGGGCGGCCATGTTCCACGCCTGCGGCGGCAAGCGCGGTAATTTCGGCGTCGAGCAATTCTCTTGCCGTGGTGATTTCGTCCGGCAACGTCACCATCGGCAACATGATCCTGAGCTTGCCGTAAGCTGCAGCGCGCGCCAGAGCGCGCAATTGCACACGGAACACCTCGGGTTGACGAAGCGAGAGACGGATGCCGCGTATCCCGAGGAAGGGATTGGCCTCATTGACGGCGGTATAACCTTTGATCGGCTTGTCGCCACCCGCATCCAGCGTTCGAACGGTGACGGGCTTTCCATCAGCCCATGTCAGGATGCGCCGGTATGTGGCAAACTGCGTTTCCTCGTCCATCAGTTTTTCGAGTCTGTCGAGGAAGAGTTCCGTTCGCACCAAACCTATGCCGTCGAAATGACCCGGGTCAAGTCCATCGAGTTCTGCGGGATCGGCGATGGTCGCATGGATGGCTACCCGAATGCCGTTACGACTGCGAGCGGGTTCGCCGGCCAGCGCCGCGCTCTGTTTACGGGCTGCCGAATCGGCTTCAAGGCGAGCCTTGCCCGCCGCCAGCCGCTCCGCATCGGGTCCGGAAACGAGAATTCCAGTGGTTCCGTCGAGAAGAGCCGGGCCTTCGAGGTCCTGCAATTCGCCGGCCAGCCCCACCACCATCGGCAAGCCGCGACCCCGCGCCAGCATGGCGACATGGCTTGTCGGGCTGCCGTCGGTGAGGGCGATGCCGCAGCCGGCGCCCCAGCGCGCGGAGAGAAACTGGGAGGGTCTCAGATCCGAGGCGAGCAGAATAGCGCCCCTGGGAACCAGCAACACACCGCTTTGCACGCCCGTCAAAGCGGCGAGAACCCGGTCACGTATGTCCTGAAAATCGATGGCGCGGGCGCGGAAATATTCGTCGTCGGACACTTCATACGTGGCAATTTCGGCATTCATGACCTCTGTCCATGCGACGACAGCCGATTGCCCGGCCTCTATCGCTTCAAAAGCGGGGCGGGCCAGTTCGTCATCGCTGAGGAATGCCAGTTGCATGCCAACGATTTCTGCTTCTTCGCCGGAGAGCGTACCCTCAAGCTGAGACAGGTCTCCAGTCGCCGTAACAATGGCCTTGCGCAGGGCGTCAGCATCGCCCCCGGTCAGAGCAGCGTCCCCCTGAGTGGCCTCGCCACATGCGGCTTCCGTGGCTGGCCGCCAGATATACCCCAGAGCCAGACCTTTTGAAGCTGGAATGCCGGAGAAGACGATCTCAGCCATGCGCACCTTCACCAAAATTGGCGGCTACCAGCGCCAGCACTTCATCCAGGGCGCGTTGTGCATCTTCGCCCGCAGCCCGCAACCAGAGCGTAGCGCCCTGCGGCGCCCGGAACCGCATCAGCTTGACAGGGCTCTTGGCGTCGACCCAGGGGCCGGCGCTGTCGGTCGCCACCTCGATATTTGCGGTAAAGGACCGTGCCAATTGCGTGAGCTTGACCGAGGGACGGGCGTGCATGCCTGCGTCATTGGTCAGAACGGCGGAGGCGACGAGGTAGTCCTGCGACATCGAAGTTTCCTTACTGGGCCGAAAGCTCTTCGGCAACGGCCTGAACTTTTTCAAGTGAAGACCCGCCAGACGCTTCGGTGGCAGCGATGACGGCGCCTTCAACGATAGGGGCATTGCAGATCACGACCTTGCCCTGTCGTTCGGGCGGCAGCATTTCCATCGCCATCTCGCTGTTCGTTTCTGCTCCACCCAGATCGACGAGAATAGCCACGCCCGCGTCGCTCCAGGCTGCATCGATTGCAGCCATGATCCTGGCCACGCTCGTGCCGAGCCCGCCGGATTCGTCACCTCCGGCATAGGCCACGCTTAGCTGGTCGCCAACCATCTGGCGAACCATGTCGGCGGCGCCTTCTGCTACCTTGGATGAGTGCGAGACGATCACAATTCCGACATTCATGCCGATTGCTCCTCCAGAACGGCGCAGACTGCGCCAATGATCAGTGATGACGACCGCGCGCCGGGGTCCATGTGGCCAACGGAGCGTTCGCCCAGAAAGGCTGCGCGGCCGCGCAGGGCCTGCATGGGGACAGTTGCTTCGGCAGCGTCGTGCGCGACACGCGCAACGGTGCCGGCGTCCGCTCCCGCATCAAGCGCTGCCGAGACGGGTGCCAGTACGTCCAGCATGGTCTTCTGGCCGGGTTCGGATTTGCCACGGGCAGCAACAGCGGCAAGTGCGCGGGCGAAGCCCGCATTCAGCGCCGCCCGATCCGGTGCAGCATCCAATGATTTGCCCAGTTCCATGAAAAAGGTGCCGTAAAGCGGACCGGAAGCCCCGCCCATCGACATCACCAGCGTCCGGCCAATTGCAGTCAGGGTTGCAGGCAGAGGCTGTTCGGCCAGTTTATCGGCGTCGGCCATCACGGCGTCGAAGCCGCGCTTCATGCCCGCGCCGTGGTCGCCGTCGCCAATGGCCTGATCGAGTGCGGTCAACTCCTGCCAATGGCTGTCCACGGCGCCGACGGCAGCCTCGATCAGCCTGTAAAGCAGGTCACGGTCCATCTGCATCTCTCTCATCCTCCCAGATAGGCGCGACGGACTTCGTCATTGTCGCGCAGTTCAGCTGCCGTGCCTGCAACGGAGACATGCCCCTGCCTCAGCACATAGCCATGATCGGCGATGGACAGCGCCATATTGGCATTCTGCTCGACCATGAGGATGGTCAGGCCCTGCGCTTTCCATCTGGAGAGGATCTCATAGACATGGTCAACGAAGAGAGGCGACAGGCCCATGGACGGCTCGTCGATGCAGAGCAACTTCGGCTTGCGCATCCAGGCACGGGCCATGGCGAGCATTTGCTGTTCACCGCCGGACATGGTGCCGGAAATCTGGTTGCGGCGCTCGGCGAGACGCGGAAACATCACCATGGCCTCTTCGATCTGCGCATCCAGAACCGCCTTCGGCTCACCCCGGCGCACGAAAGCGCCAAGCTTGAGATTGTCGAGCACGGTCATTTCCGAGAACATGCGACGGCCTTCGGGGATCGAGCCGATGCCGCGCTCGATCATCTGGTAGGCGGGACGGTTGTTAACGCTTTCGCCATCGAAAACGACCTCGCCCGAGGCCACCTTCACCAGACCCAGAAGGGTCTTGACGGTGGTGGACTTGCCCGACGCGTTGCCGCCAAGGACCACCACTGTTTCACCCGGCATGACGGTGACGGTGACACCAAAGAGCGCCTGCACCGGGCCGTAGAACACATCCACATTGGTCAGTGAGGCAAGCGGGGTTTTCTTCGGGGTATCAGTCATCGGCATTCACCTTTCCGAATGCGGCGGCTGTGCGTCGCGTGCCGAGATAGGCTTCGATGACGCGCGGATCTTCCAACGCTGCTTCGGGCCGCGCATCTACAATGGCCGTGCCCATGGCCATGACGATGCAGCGCTCTGCCAGCTGGCGCACGACCTGCAACTTGTGCTCGACCATGACAATGGTCATGTCGGGCCGTCTGCGCCGCAGATCCGCCAGCACCTCGGTCAGTTCGTCGGTCTCGGTCGGGTTCATGCCTGCTGCGGGTTCATCCAGCAACAGAATGTCCGGGTCCTGCACCAGCGCGCGGGCAATCTCCAGACGCCGGCGATTGGCGTAGGACAGGGAAAAGGCCTGTTCGTTGCGGCGCGGCAGAAGTCGGTCGCCGAACATCGCCATCACCTCTTCCACGCGCTTTTCAGATGCTGCGACCCGCGCCTGATAGGCGGGAAGGCGAAGAAGCGCGGAGATCAGTTCGGTCACCGGTCCATATTTGCGCGGGGCACGGCCGCCTCCGATCAGGCCAACCTGAGTGCCGACCATAATGCTGTCGCGAATGGTCAGCATCGGGAAGACGCGGCTGGTCTGGAAGGTGCGTGAGATGCCCAGTGCGTTGATCGCCTCCGGCCGCAACCTGTCGATGCGCCGGTCGCCAAGCAGGATTTCTCCTTCACTGGGCCGAATGATGCCGCTGATCATCTGCAACAGGGTCGACTTGCCGGCCCCGTTAGGCCCCACGACGGCGAGGAATTCGCCCTTGGGGATCGTGAAGTCCAGCGCGTTGGCGGCGACCACGCCGCCAAAACGCCGGCTGACCTTGTTGATGGTCAGCGTGCCTGGCTGGTTCTGGTTTGCGTTTGTGTTCATCGGGTTCCTGCCAGTCCCTGCGGACGGAAGCGCAGAAGAAGGAGAAGGATGAGGCCATAGGCGACCATGCGGTATTCGGCGAATTCGCGCAGAACTTCAGGCAGCAATGCAAGCACCACGCCTCCGATCAGCGCCCCGGTAATGTTTCCGAGCCCACCCAGCACGATCATGGAGATCAGCACGATGGATGTGTCGATGATGAAGCTGTCGGGGCTGACGAAGTTCTGGAGGAACGCGAATTGTGCGCCAGCCAGACCGGCAAGGAAGCCGGAGACGAGAAATGCCAGCGTCAGGTAGCGTGCCACGGGGACTCCGGAGGCATGAGCCGCCAGCCTGTCTTCGCGGATAGCACGCCAGGTTCTGCCGATCGGCGAGTTCAGCACCGCAAAGGCGATGGCCACGACGATGCCGAGCACCACCAGCGCCTGCCAGTACTGGGCCGACAGTGAACGCATGTCGAGCCCGCCGATGAGCAGCGATGGCCGCTGCACGCCGGGTATGCCCATGGGCCCGCGGGTCAGGTCGACCCAGTTGAGGCACACGAGATAGACGATCTGCCCGATGGCGAGTGTCGCAAGGCCGACGGTATGGCCCGAGAGGCGCAGCGTCGGCGCGTAGAGCACTGCCGCGAACACAGCACCCGCCACGCCGGCGAACAGGAACGCGGCTTCTGCCGGAATGCTCCAGGCTACGCTCGCCAGCGCTGCGGCATAGGCGCCGACGCCGAAGAACGCGGCATGGCCGATGGAGATGACGCCGGCCGAACCCGTCAGCAGCGTGAGCGAAACGGCCAGCATTGCGTAGATCGCGGCCTGCACGCCGATCTGCATCAGGTAGTTAGAACCGCTCAGCACCGGCAGCAGGGCAAAGAGTGCGATGACGCCAAGCAGAACCGGCAGGGGCGCATCGATGACACGCTGTTTGGTCCTGCCGGTCGAGCCGGCCATGGATGCAACGACGGAGGTTGTGGGAATGCCGCCCGATGCGCCAGATGCGCCGCCGAGGGCGTCGAGCGACTTGTTGCCGAACAGACCATGCGGACGCACGATGAGAACAAGCAGCAACACGCTGAAGGCGGTGACATCGCGCCAGCCTTCGCCGACATAGCCCGAAGCCAGGCTTTCAAAAATGCCAAGCAGCATGCCGCCGACAATAGCGCCGGGGACCGAGGAGAGACCGCCGAGCAGCGCCGCCGCGAAGCCTTTGAGGCCGAAGGGAATGCCCATCTGCGGGAATACCGACAGGTAGTACATGCCGATCAGCACGCCGGCCAGCGCGCCAAGGGCACCGGCAAGGCCGAAGGAGAACTGGCGCATCAGCGGAACGTTGATGCCCATCTGTTGCGCGGCTTCCGGGTCCTGGGCGGTGGCGCGCAGCGCCTTGCCTGTCCAGGTTCGTGAGAGGAACAGCATCAGCGCCGCCATGACGACCAGCGACAAAACGACGATCAGTATATCGACGCCGGTAATATATGCTGAGCCGATCAGGATCACGAAGCTTGAAAGAGGGGAAGGAAAAGACTGGATTTCCGCAGACCAGATCATTTCTGCGCCTGCATCGAAGATGATGGCGATCGCCAGCGTCGACAGAAGCGGAGCGATATAGGGCGCATTCTGGAGCGGGCGCAGAGCCAGTTTCTCGATGAGCATGCCCGTCACCGTGGTGATGGCAATCGCCAGTGGTATGGCTAACGCCAGCGGCACATGGAGCCGCACCATGGTGAAGGTCAGGAATGCGCCCAGCATCAAAAGCGCGCCCTGGGCGAAATTGATGATATTGGCGACGCCGAACACAAGGCTGAAGCCGAGTGCAATCATGGCGTACACGAAGCCGATCACGATCCCGTTAAGGACCTGACTGAAAAAGAGTTCCAACATGGAAGGGAAACCTCAAGGGGTCACGGGCAGATCGTCGGAGGGCCTTCTGAAGGCCCTCCGGAATATCAGGCGCAGGAGGAGATCACTTAAGCAGCGTGTAAGCGCCATCCTGGATCTTGAGAATCGTCAGGTCCTTGGCAGGCGTTCCATCAACGAATTCGGTAACGCCGGTAACGCCGTCAAACGGCGGCAGGTTGTCGATGGCGTCACGCAGGGCTTCGCGGGTGATCGGCTGACCTGCATCGGCAAGGGCCTTGGCGCCGGCCGCAGCGATGGAGATGGCGTCGTAGGCATAGGCAGCCCAGAGGTCCGGTTCGCGGCCGAACTTGGCGCTGTATTCTTCAACGAACTTCGCCTTCGACGGATCGCCCGGGAAGAAGTAGGTGGTGGTGATGACACCGTTGGCTGCATCGCCGGCCAGCGTGATCAGCTCCGGATTGTAGAGGGTTTCCGGGCCGATGACCGGCGTTTGGAGGCCCGCCTGGCGCAGCTGCTGCAGGAAGGTGGCCGACGGGCCGTAGTGGCTGGCCAGAAGGATGGCGTCCACATTGGCCTGACGCAGCTTGGTCACCAGCGGACGGAAATCGCGGGCGTCGGGAAGCATGGCTTCAAACACCGGAACTTCCGAACCGTCGGCTTCGAGCGCCTTCTTGGTCGCGTTGCCGACGAAAATGCCCCAGTCGTCCTGGAAGTAGATGATGGCTACGCGCTCATGCGGCGCGTTCTCTTCCAGCGTCTTCACATAGATCAGGGACATGGTGTCCTGAGTGTTGGGAATACGGAACTGGTATTTGGAAATCTTGGTATAATCCGGATGCGAGGATGACGGGCTAACCTGCGGTACGCCGGCCGTGGCAAAGATTTCGCCGGCCGCGATGGAGTTGCCGCTGGTGAACGAGCCGATGGCCGCCACGACATCCTTGTTCTCGGAGAACTTCTGCGCGATCGCGGTCGCCTGCATCGGCTCGCCACGATCGTCTTCGGTCAGGACGACCAGCGGTTTGCCGCCAATGCCGCCGCTTTCGTTCGTCTGCTCGACAAACAGCTCGACCGCTTCCTTGAAGCGCTCGCCATTGGCACCGAAGCGACCGGTCAACGGTGCGAAGAAGCCGAAAATCACGTTCTCCTGCGACTGCGCCAATGCAGGGGTGCCTGCCCCCTGCATCAGCGTCGCCGCTACTGCCATTGCCAGGCCGGTCCTTGCCAGCCAGTTCATACGATGCGTCATGACTTCCCCTTTTTTGTTCATGTTCACAAGCCGCCTCCCACCGGGAACACGGTTATTTCTAGGCGAGCCGCAAGGTCAGCGGCACGCCCGGGCTGGTCCAGGTCTTGACGGCAGCCAACTCCATTTCGGTCGCCCCTTCGATGATCTCTCCGCAATAGGAAAGCTCGAAAGGCTCCGGCGACACGTCATCGCCGTAATAGATGCAGATCTGCTGGCGCGGGCCGTAAAAGCAGACCGAACCGCCGGCCGTGCCCTTGACGGCGCGACGCTCCTTGCAGATTTCCGTCAGCGTCTGCGGCTTTTCGTTGGGCATCACCACCGGCAGGCAGAAATAGAGCAGGTCGCCCACGATCTTGCCGTGCTGGGCAATGCTGGTGACCGGCAATATCTTGCGCAGCGCTTCGGCCACCGCCGGATAGCGATCCTCCCAGATTTCGATGGTACAGGTGTCGCGCCCGGCCATGTTGAGGATCAGCTTCATGACTTTGCTCCCATTTCCAGACCATCGGCGTTGCGCGTACCATAGCCGGCGCGCATGAAGCCGGTGCAGACGCCCCAGGGAAAGGCAGCGTCGAGCCAGACATGGACGCGGTTGGCATAGGCAAGGGCCGCGTCGGTCAGACGCTGAAGTTCGGCCAAATCCTGTGTGGTCTGGGCAAGCCCGATATAAGTGCGGACGAGGCCCGCGGCGTGCTCGAGCCCGAACAGCTCGAAGAAGCCCGCCTTGCGGCCCACCAGCTCCGAGATCATGACCTTGAGCGTCGCCAGATCGGTGTCCGGGCGGTCGCACATCAGGTGAATGACCCAGAGCGTTTCGTCGGCCAGCGAGCGGGCTGTGCCTTCCGCGAAGATCAGGGGGGTCAGATATTGCCCTCTGGATCCGACGCCCTGCACGCTTTCCCCGCGTGAGAGGACGCGAATTTCCTCAGGCTGGGTCAGCCAGATAGCCTCGCATTCCCGTCCGAATAGCGTAATGGCCTCGTCTATGGTCATGCATCCTCCGATCACGATGTGCCATGTTAAGTCATATATTTAGTAACTCAACAAATTCGTAGCGCCGCAAACGGGCTAATGCAAGAGGCTTCAAAGCGCCCTGCGAGGAATATCGAACTTCTTCGTATGTGTTTATTAGAAATAAATTCTAATATTAAATCACACGGTAACAACCCATGCTCCGTATGAGTTGTTAAGTAGAAATATGCGGTGTGCGCCTTCGTTGATGTGAATTCGGACGACCAGACTCGGACCGCAGAAAGCAAATCCCGCTCGACCCAACCGCCTGCATCCCCGGTGTTTGATTCAGGATTTTATGATGCAATCTTTCGCAGCAATGGAAGGATGCGCTATGGGCCCGGTGCCTCATGGGCGCGCCACGGCAACAGAGGTGCTGCGTCGAGCGATACAACATAATCACGAGAGCCTGAGGGGGCTGACCAGGCGCTACACGATCAACCAGAAGACAGTACCGAAGCGGAAGAAGCAGACCTCGACAGCAGACTTGCCGAAGGGACCGAAGAAGCCGCATCCAACGATGTTATCGCGGAAGGATGACGCGGTCATTGCCGCCTTATCGCCTCCGGTTTCGCTTGGGAGTACTGTACGCCGCGAGAATGGCCTAGCTGTTTGACGCCGGCGCTGACCCGCAGCCACGATGCAAAACAACTGAAACCGCTTGCGCATCGCTGGGGCTTTTCTTTCCCAAACAACCCCGACACAACGGCTAATCTGCAAGCTTGGCTCTGGTCACCGCGCGTGCAAGAAACGCCTTCATGCTGTTGCCCACCGTCCATGAACTGCCAGTCGTGCCAGCAGGATCGCTGCCAGGATGGCCGCCGCAACATTGTAGCTCATGCCGGAGACGAAGGCCGAGGCGTAGCGCGCGGCCTGTAATTCGGCACCCTCCCCGAGCGCTGCACCGAAAAGGATGCCGACGAGGGCCACGCCAAGCGCCGCGCCGACCTGCTGAAGGGTGGAGATGACGCCCGATGCCATTCCGGCCTGACCTTCCTCCACGAAGCCGAGCACGAGGTTGAGCAGAGGTGTCATGATCATCGCCTGCGCCCCGCCGATGACGATCAGCACCGGGATAAGATGTGCCACCACAAGATCGGCGCCGGCAATCCACACCTGCACTACCAGCACGCCGAGTGAGGCCGCATATACCAGCGCACTCAGGGCAATGGCAGGCGTGCCGAAACGTGCGACAAGGCGCGGGGCGCTGAGCGAGAGGATGACGAAAGCTACGGAGCAGGGCACGAAGGCGCTGCCTGCATCGAAGGGGCTGAGGCCAAAACCCGTCTGCACCAGAAGCGCGAAGCAGAGAAAGAAGGATGAGGCCGTCGAATAGATCAGGAGCACCAACAATCCGCCCTGGGCAAAGCGGGGCCGACGCATCAGCGCCATGTCGACGAGAGGCTGATGGCCGGTTTTGCGGCGACGTTCCTGATGGCGATAGAAGGTGGTGAGCAAAAGTGCAGCCCCGGCAAGCGACAGGAAACTCCAGAGCTGCCAGCCATGTGTCGTAGCCTCGACCAGCGGCACGAGAAGCATCGTCAGCCCTAGGGTAACCAAAGCCACACCCGGCCAGTCGAGCGCCGGACGCTCAGGCGAGCGCGTCTCCGGTATGAACCGCGCCATCAGGATTGCGAATATTCCGACAGGCACGTTGATGAGGAAGATCGTGCGCCATCCAAGATCGAAGATGTTGGCTTCAACCAGAAAGCCACCGACGATTTGTCCTGCAATGGCGGCAAGCCCGAGCGTCATGCCGAGAAAGCCGAAGGCGCGGCGGCTGTCCTCGCCGGAAAAATTCACCCGGATCGAGGCATAAACCTGCGGGAAGAGCAACGCCGCCGCCAGCCCCTGCAATACGCGCGCGCCGATCAGGATTTCCACGGTTGGAGCAATCCCGCAAAAAAGCGATGCGACTGTGAACCCGGCCATGCCGAGAATGAACAGCCGCCGCCGCCCATGGAGATCGCCAAGCCGCCCGCCTGTAACCAGCAGGACGCCGAAGGCCAGTTCGTAACCCGCCACGATGAACCCGATCTGCGACAGGCTCGCTCCGAGTTCCGCCTGCATGGAAGGGATCGCGACATTGACCACGAAAAGATCGAAAATCGTCACGAACCCGGCCAGCAGCAGAATGAACAGGCCAGGCCATGGCGGCCGCCGGACAGCTTCGGGAGGAATGGGGGAAAGGCGTTCGGTGGTGCAGGCCTCGGAACTCATCTGGCGTCCTCGTGTGTTGACGCACCAGCGATTCCACGGACATTATCCTTTTACAATTTAACTGCTTATGCTGTTGCTTTTTGTAATGGGCGAACCGATGCGCACCCTTGAGCGAACCCGACCAGAGCTTGCCGATTTCCTGCGCACGCGCCGGGAGCGGCTGTTACCGGAAGACGTTGGCCTTCCATCCGGCAAGCGTCGGCGAACACCCGGGCTGCGGAGGGAGGAAGTTGCCGCCCTCGCAGGTGTCGGACTGACCTGG
Source organism: Aquamicrobium sp. NLF2-7 (assembly GCF_022359935.1). Classification (NCBI taxonomy): domain Bacteria; kingdom Pseudomonadati; phylum Pseudomonadota; class Alphaproteobacteria; order Hyphomicrobiales; family Phyllobacteriaceae; genus Aquamicrobium; species Aquamicrobium sp. NLF2-7. Next base: position 116,749 of record NZ_JAKSED010000002.1, read on the forward strand.
TACACATGGCTTGAGCAAGGCCGCGAGATTGGGGTTTCTGCCGATTTCCTCGACAATCTTGCCCGCGTGCTCAAACTCGATGCCGCCGAACGACGGCATCTGTTTCTGCTCGCCCACGAGCGTCCGCCGGCAGAACCCGGCAAAACGTTCTGCATCGTGCCGGCACTCGCCGCCCGATTGGTGGAAGACCTTGCTCCCCACGCCGCCTATATCATTAACCTGCGCTGGGACGTGCTGGCTTTCAATGATCCCGCCGACTCGCTGTTCGGGTTCAATGGCCATGAACCCGGCCAGCGAAACATGCTGCGGCTGCTTTTTACCGATCCCGCGCTGCGCGATGCCATCGTTGACTGGGAAGAACAGGCGCCGGCAATGCTGGCGAGCTTCCGCCGTGATTTCGCCGCCGCACGGGAAGATGCCGATGCCGGAAGGCTGGTGGCGGAACTGGAGGCGGTTTCGCGCGCGTTCAAAGGCTGGTGGCGCAGTCAGGACGTCCATGCGCCTTGCACCGGCACCCGGGTGATCCGTGTCGGGGGGAAGCCCATGGAGTTTGAGCACACATCGCTTACCGTTGATGGCGGACAGCATCTGCGCCTCGTCGTCTACGCGCAAAAACGCTGACCACGCTGCATGTAGGCAAGCATGAACGACCTGGCTCTGGATCGAAATGATGGGGCTGCATGGTCTTCACTCTGCCGCGCCTTCGGTGATCGCAGTTTCGACAGCCCGTTTGCCGGGAAGCTGTCCGTTCAGCACCATGTATGCGATGAGGCCGATCACCAGCCCCCAGAACGCGCCTCCGACGCCGAGCATGTTGATGTTGGCGGCCGAGGCGAGGAAGGTAATGAGCGCCGCTTCGCGCGATGCCGGTTCCGCCATCGCCCCCGCGAGGCTGCCGCCAATGGTGCCGAGCAGCGCGAGGCCCGCGAGCGTGGTGATGAACGTGGCGGGGAACGCCATGAATACCGCCGCAAGGGTCACGCCGAACACGCCGACCAGCACATAGAAGCAGCCTGCCGCAATGCCGGCGATCCACCGCTTCGACGGGTCTTCGTGCGCTTCGCGGCCCGTGGCGATGGCGGCCGTGATGGCGGCGATGTTGAACGCATGGGAGCCGAAAGGGGCCATGACAAGCGAGCCAAGGCCGGTCACGGTCACGATGGGGTTGGCGCTCGTCCTGAACCCGTCATTCCGAAGCACCAGCATACCCGGCATGTACTGGCCGGTCAGTGTGATGAGGAACAAGGGCAGCGCGACGCTCAATGCCGCGTTCAGCGTGAACTGCGGCATGGTGAAGATCGGCATGGCGAACTTCAATTGCAGGCCCGACAGATCGACGCGATCCTGCCAGAGCAGAAACACAAGACCGATTACGAGGATGCCGACCACGGCATAACGCGCGGAAATGCGCTTGAGCAGCACATAGGCGAGGATCAGCAGACCGACCAGCACCGGATCGACGCTCGCGCCGCCAAAGGCCCCGACTCCGAATTGCAGCAATATGCCCGCAAGCAGGCCCGAGGCGATGCCAGGCGGGATCAATCGAATGACCTTCTCGAAATATCCCGACATGCCGAGCAGAACGAAGGCAACAGCAGAGATGATGTAAGCGCCGACCGCTTCCGCATAAGACGTGGTGGCAAGCGCCGTGACAAGAAAGGCGGCAGCCGGTGTTGACCAGGCCGTGATGATCGGCTCCCGGTAGCGCCAGCTCAGGAACAGCCCGGTCAGCCCGACACCAATCGAGACCGACCATACCCAGGATGCCGTCAGTTCCGGGCTAAGGCGCGCAACCCGTGCGGCCTGGAAAACCAGAATGAACGTCCCGCCATAGTTGACGATGACGGAGATCAGCCCGGCGACGATGGGATGGGTAAGATCATTCAGCCGGATAGGTGATGGTGACGAACTGGGCGACATGGTTCAGAGCATTCTCCGGAGACAGGGCACGAAGCCGCGAACATGCCTTGACATCTAGCCGGTCAATGGCCTGATGTTCCCTGCCAATTCTTTCCAGAGGATCAGACCATTTGTTCAGGCACTCGCAGCTCGAATCCGTGAAGGCATGGCTCGCACATCCTGCGCATGCGGCGATGCCGCTCTATGCGCGGATACAGCGGGCGATCCGGCAACTGATCCTTGACGGCACGCCTGGCCCCGGAAAGCCGCTCCCGGCCTCGCGCGCGCTTGCGGCATCGCTGGGCGTTTCACGCGACACGATAGAAGCCGCCTATGCGCAGCTTCATGCCGAGGGCTTCATTGAACGGCGTGTCGGCAGCGGCAGCTTCGTGGCGGAAATGACGGAGTTCGCGCCCGTACACCGGCGCTCCAGGCGCGACGCCCTCATGCGCAATCAGGCCCCGAACCTTAGTAAGCGCGGCGACACCATGTTCCGCAGCGGTGGTGTGCGTGAGATGTTGATACCACGGCCCTTCGCGCCGGGGGTGCCGGACACGCGCAGCTTTCCACTACCGCTTTGGGAACGGCTGGAGCGGCAGGTGCTGAAAGAAGTCGGCACATTGGCGCTGCTGCATGGCGACCCGCAGGGCGCCGAGCCGCTGCGTCGGGCTATCGCCGACTATGTGAACCTCGAACGCGGGGCACGCGCCACGGCCGACCGCGTGCTGGTGCTGACCAGTTCGCAACAGGCGATGACGCTCTGCGCAAACATGCTTCTCGATCCCGGCGAGCGGATCTTCATCGAAGACCCGGCCTACTACGGGGCGCGCAAGGCATTCGACGCCGCTGGTCTGGAATCGGTGCCGATCCGCGTGGACAGCCAGGGCGTCACGGTCGAGCCGATCCTGAGCGATCCGCATCGGGCCAGGGCAATTTTCCTCACGCCCTCGCACCAGTTTCCGACCGGCGCAACGCTGGCGCTCGATCGCCGGCTGGCGCTGATCGAATGGGCCGCCCGGCATCAGGCATGGATCATTGAGGACGATTACGACAGCGAGTTCCATTATGCGGGCAAGCCTACCGCCTGTGTGCAGGGCCTCGATCCGCATGACCGGACCATCTATATCGGCACCTTCACCAAATCGCTCTTTCCGGGCTTGCGGATTGGCTATGTCGTGTTACCGCCGCAACTGGTGAACCCGATGACGGTCGCCCGCACATTGCTTGACGGCCACACGGCATCCATAGCGCAACTGACGCTGGCGCGGTTCATGGAAGGCGGGCATTTCGGAGCGCATGTTCGCGCCATGCGTGGCATCTATGCGCAACGGCTTGAGGTGCTTTCCGGCCTGGTCAGCAAACACCTTTCCGATTTTGCCGAACCCCGTATCCCCGTCGGCGGCTTGCAAATGCCGTGCCTTCTTACCTGCGACATTCCCGAGCGCATGGCCGTCGATGCCGCGCGCCGTGTGGGGGTGGAACTGTTGGGACTGTCCGCCCTCCATGCCGCTGGTGACGGCAAAGCCGGCTTCCTGATGGGCTTTGCCGCCTACACGCCAGCGGAACTTGAAGTTGCCGTCAGGAAACTGGCGAACGCACTCCAGACGGTGAAGACGCGCACTTAAATGGTTTGTTGCAAATTTTCCTGCAAGCTAATGATCTTATGGGTTCGGCTGTCATGTGGAACGAGTTTTCACTATCTTCAAAGGCTGCCAATTCGACCGATCTGTTGTTTGCTGTGTGTACGCTGGTATTTGGCCCATGGCCTGAGCCTCCGGAATCTGAAGGAGATGATCAGAGTGTGGCGGCCACGTCTGTCATAAGACGATCCACCGCCGGGGCGTTCGTTTCTCGCCGATGCTGCTGGAGCGCTTCAACCTCACGAAGCGAACCGTCAGGGGAAGATGGCATATAGACGAAATCTATATCAAGCTTCGCGGTCAATGGATGTATCTCTACCGGGCCCTCGACAGCATCGTCATAGATGGGAGCCAGACCAACCGGAAGGCGATCATCTGCCATAATGACGAGGAGATTATCGCCTTCAACCCGGCTCCAACGCTCAAGGAGCAATTCGAGGCAATCGCAGCCTGAATTGTGTATTGAGAAGCAAGGTAAGACGCACTCCCAAGAGTTTGCAACACAACCACCCGGAGTCCTGACACAATTGCGCGCGCAAAAGCGCTGCGCACTCTCGCTGGTATTGCCTCAGTGCAGGCGGTCCTGATGATCGACGAAAATGGCGCCGCCGACACCTTGGCCGCCGACCCTGTCGATCTGTCCGCCGCCCATGACCGGCAGGCGTGAGCCATCCATTTGGCTGGTTCCGTAGCGTGCGAACCATTCGTTCATGCGCGCGAGCAGCGCCGCGACGACGGCTGCCCTGTCCGAATCTGCCGCGAGGTTGCGCTCTTCTTGCGGATCGGCCACGAGGTCGTAAAGCTCGCAGGAACCGCCTGCATGGCGATGAATGTATTTCCACCGCCCCTCCCGGATCATCCGGTTCGGGCCATACTCATCGAAGACCACGACATAGGCATCCTCTTCAGGCGCGTCGGATGTGAGCACGGCACCGATATCGCGTCCGGGCAAGCCTGCCGGTATCTGGTCGCCCAGACCGACCCATGACAGGATCGTCGGCAGGAAATCATAGTGCGAGTAAAGCCCGTTGAGCGTTCCCAGAGCGATGCGCGAGCGCTGCATGAAGATGCCCGGCACCTTGACCGAAGTCTCGAACAGGTTCTGCGGGAAGGTGCCGTTGCCCTTTCCGTATATGCCGTGATGGCCCATGTTCATGCCGTTGTCGGACGTGAATATGACGAGCGTGTCCTCAAGCTGGCCGCTGCGCTCCAGCGCCTCGAGCAGCATGCCAATGCCCCTGTCCATGGCCGTGACGGCGGCGAAGTAACCGGCAAGGATACGGCGACGCGCATCCTCGTCCCCAGGAAACCTGGCCGGATCGTAGAAGCCCGGATGCATGGGCGGAGCGGGCAGGCTCGCGAAAGCGCAGCCGGGATAATAGCGCCGGAAATCCTCAGGCTTGTGCTCCGCCTCATCCCACGGGGCATGGGGTGCCGTGTAGTGTACGCTCAGATACCATGGATCGCGGCCCTTCTGCCGGTCGATGAAGGTCAGGGCATTGGCCGTGATGATGTCCGTGAGATAGCCGTGTTCCAGATGGACCTCTCCGTTGCGGATCATTGCCGGCGACTGATAGGAGCCGCCACCGGTGGCATAGGCCTGCCAGTAGGAAAAGCCCCTGTGCGGCTCGTGCGTGTTGCCCAGATGCCATTTGCCGCTCAGCCCGCAGACATAGCGGTTCGAAGCCAGTATCTCGACGAAGGTGCGATGCCTGTCGAGATAGCGGATCAGGCGGTTGTGGAACTCCGTCTCGATGGCGGCGTTGCCCGCCCTTATCCAGTCATGCACCCCATGGGTGGAGGGAATGCGCCCCGTCAGCAGCGAGGCGCGCGCTGGAGAGCACACGGGCGATACGCAGTAGAGCGCGTCCAGACGCTTGCCGTTGCGGGCCAGTTCGTCCAGATTCGGCGTATGGATCTCGGGTGTTCCGGCATTCTTCATGGCCCAGTGGCCCTGATCGTCCGAAACGATCATGAGAATGTTGGGTCGTGCGTGCGCCATGCCAGTGCCTCCGCCTACTTGCTGCCGCCGAGGGTGAAGCCCTCGATGATCCTGCTGCCCAGCCAGAAATAGATGGCGAGGATGGGCAGGATGACGATGCACATGCCGGCGAACAGCCCACCCCAGTTGGCGGCATTATATTGCATCTGCTGCAGGAACTTCAGCAGCGCCAGCGGAAGCGTTTCCTTTTCCTGCGACTGGAGGAGAACGAGGGCGAAGATCGTCTCGTTCCAGTGAGCGATCAGGTTGAGAATGAACAGGGTGATGATGCCCGAACGCGCCATAGGCAGCATGATGGACCAGAAGGTGCGGAAGGGGGATGCACCGTCGAGCGCTGCCGCTTCCTCCAGTTCCGCCGGCATGGTGGCGAAGAAGCCCGTCAGGAAGAATACGGCGAAAGGAAGCGACGTGGCAACGTAAAGCACCCACAGGCCGCTCAGGCTGTCGACCAGACCGAAAGCGCTCATCAGCGCATAGAGCGGAAGCACGATCACCTGTGCGGGAATGCCGATGCCGAGCGCGAAGAACATGGTGATCGGCTCGGCGCCCAGAACCCTGAACCTGCTCAGCGCATAGGCCGCGGGCGCCGCGATGATGATGGTGGCACCCGCCGTGGCCACCGACAGGATCAGCGTGTTCATGGCCGCCACCCCGAAATTGCCGGCCACCCAGGCTTCCTCGAAGTTCTGCCATCGCAGGGCCGCCGGCAGCGACCATGGGAATTCGAGAATCTCGCGCGTCGTCTTGAACGACGACAGTAAAAGCCAGCCCAGCACGAAGATGTCGAAGGCGACGAATGCCCAGACAAGAACGACCGGCACGAGCCGCGACAGCGAAATGCGGGCAAGGCCGGCACGCAGCGGTCCCGGCAGGGAAGACTGTCCCCGTTGGGTATAGGTGGAGCTCATTGCAGGCCTCCTCAGAACTGAAGGGCTTCGCGGCGCGTGGCCCGGCGGATGAGCCAGACCAGAACGGCGACGAGAACGAGCATGACGAAGGCACTGGCGGCGGCGGGGCCATAGCGCGGCGTGCCCGGTGATGCGAAGGCTTCCGCGTAGGAATAGAGCGCCGTGTTCCAGACCTTGGTGGACGGCAGGTATCCGGCCCCGCCGGCAAAGGCATAGATGAACTCGAATATCTTGATAGAGCTGATCGTCCACAGCACCGCGGCCATGGCGACGATCTCCCACATGAGCGGCAGCGTAACATACCAGAAGCGCTGCAGCGGGTTGGCGCCCGCAAGCTCCGCCTCCTCGTAGAGATCGGCAGGAATGCGGTCGATGCCCGCCATTAGGATGGTGGTGTAGAACCCGGTGGAAACCCAGACCAGCCCGATCATGATCACGTTGAAGAGGTTGGACTCGTTGAGCCACGCGGGCGGACTGGTGATGCCGATGCCTGCCAGCATGCTGTTGACGAGGCCGTTTGCCTGGAACAGGAACCCCCACAGGATCGAGATCACCACCGCAGACAGGATGTTGGGGAAGAAGATGACCGACCTGACCACCTTGCGGCCCGCCATCTCGCGCAGCGCCATGGTGAGGGCGAAGCTGATCAGGAAGGTTGCGCCCCCGACGATGAAGATGATCTTCAGCGTGTTTATGAAGGAATTGATGAAAACCGGATCGTAGTAGAGAATCTCATAGTTGCGCAGCCCGACATATTCCATGGGGCCGGCACCCGGCCATTTGTGGAAGCTAATCCAGATCGTGGCGATGGTGGGCAGTATGAAGAAGACCACATAGAGAAGCAGTGCCGGCAGCACGAACCACAGGAACAGCCTGCGGCGGGGAGCGTGCATCGGATCCACGGCTGCGGCGGTCGTGCGAATGGTGGAACCTCTCGTCATGGCGGCGCGTCCCTGCGCTGTGATCCCGGCATCCGATGTCATTCGGGACCTCCGATATCCAACGGCCGGTCCTCGGCGGCACTGATGTGGATCGCCTCGATAAGTTCGGTGATCCACGCCGAGTGGACGACGTCAGGCCCCTTTTGAACGCCCTCGCGCACCGACTGCACGAATGTTTCGATCATGAGCAGGTTGGGACCCGCGATCCTGCCGTCGATTTCCTGCACCTGCACCCGCGGCAGAGCGAGCTTGTCGGAAACGATTTCGAGCCCCTGGTCCCTGTCGTCGACGCGCGCCACGGCTTTTTCGCCGATCAGCTCATATCGGAAGTCGACGAGGGAAGGCGAGTTCTCGGGCAGCACCCACACGGATTCGGCATTGGCCGTCGAGCCATCGGCGAACCTGATGGTTGCCTGCAGCGAATCCCATGTATCGACGCCGGATGCAGCGAGAAGGCCGCGCCGGCCGGCCGCATAGACCCGCGCCGGCTGGGCCCCGACGGCAGCACCGACTATATCGAGCGAGTGCGGCATGAGGAACCAGCCGGGGGAGGAATCCGCCGCCCATTTCAGCATTCCCAGCGGAACGGCGAGGCTGTTGCTGAGCCGCACGTTCTGCGCAATGACCGCACCGAACTCCCCGGCCCTGACCCTGCCGAGCAGGGAGGCGAAAACCGGGTGCCAGCGGTTCATGCAGGCAACGGTGCACAGCACCCCGGAACCGACAACGGCATCACGGATGATGCGGGCATCCCCCGAGGACGTCGAAACCGGTTTTTCAAGAAAAATGTGCAGCTTTCGCGCCGTGGCGGCAAGCACCGGCTCGACATGCGCGAAGTCGGGCGTTGCGATCATGACCGCGTCGAGATCGCTGCCCGTCAGATCGTCGAGACTTGAGGCCAGCGGCACATCCAGCTCTTCGGAAAGCCGGCGCGCCGTCGACTGGCTGACATCGAACAGCGCTGCCACTTCCACGCCGTGCAGGCGCTGGAGGATACGCCCGTAAAGCGCCCCGCGCAGGCCGCATCCGACAATGCCGAAGCGCAGGGTCCTGAGATTGTCCTTCATGTCTTCGCCTTCATCATGCGATGGAGACGGCCAGGCACCGCGCCTGCCCGCGGATGGTGCGTGATCAGTTGAGACGCCGGTAGGTGACCGTATTCTCAACCAGCGCATCCTGAAACTCCTGCGCGCTCTTCACGCCGAAGATCAACTCGTTGACGAGCGGGATCAGCACCTTGCCGGTATAGTCGGCATCCAGATCGATCAGCCCGTCGAACTGGCTGTGCACCTCGGGCGAAGTCTCGATCGCCTGCTTGGCGGGGGCCAGCTCGTCGGGAACGGCGATGTCGGCGCGAGGCGTGAGGTTCTTGGCGTCGGTGGCGATCCCCGTCAGCCTGTCCTTGGCGAGGAAGTAGCTGATGAACTTTTGCGCCGCCTCCTGGTTCGCGGCCTTCTTCGGGATGGCGAAGCCGATGAAGGACACTTCCTGCGTCTGGTGTGCGCCTTCGCCTACGTCCGGCATCGGGAAGGAGCGCGGCTTGAAGCCGGGCACGGCATAGGTGGTCGTCTCGCTGACGATCCACGGACCGTTGAAGATGACGGCCGCCTTGTTGGTGGCCCAGAGCTGCTGCATGGCCGGCCACTTGCTGGCATTGTATCCCGGCGCGAAATAGCCCCCCTTCACCAGTGCCTCGATCTGCTTCGCGGTCTCGAGGATGCGCGGATCCTTCAGGGCCTCGCCGGTCGGATCAGCGACTGCCTCGCGCAGCTTGCCGGGGCCCAGATGGCGCACCGCGATTTCCGCGAAATAGTAAAGGTTGAAGTTGGAAATGTCGCCATCAAGGGCAAGCGGCGCGACGCCTTTCTCCTTGGCCTTGTCGAGGAAGGCCACGAAATCCGCCCAGTTCTTCGGCGGCGCCTTCTCAACCTCCGGCAGGAAGGCGGCATCATACCACCATTGCGAGGTGATCACCTCATACGGCACCAGCCACTTCGCTCCGTCCGCAGTGATGAAATCGAGATATTTCTCCGGGAACACGCTGGCAACGGTCGTTCCGGCCTCACCCGGAATCTCGGAAGCGAAGACCGGGGAAAGATCGCTCTGGCTGCCGGTCGACACGAGGATCGCCCGGACATTGCGCTGTGCTCCGTCCACGAGATCAGCGGGTGTCACGGGCGAGTTGAGCGTGGGGGCGAGCTTCTTGAGATTGTCGCGGCCGATCCACTGCACCTTGACATCGATGCCCGTCTCGCTGGTGAAGGAGTCGATCGCCTTCTGGATGACCTTTTGCTGGGGTTCACCCGAATTCCACATCGACCAGTAGGTGATGCTTTCCTGCGCCTGCGCAGAACCTGCGATGCCGGCGGCTGCCGTCGCTGCGATGACCGCCAGCGCGGTCCGTCGGGTCATGTTGATCCTGATCGTCATCGTGCCGTTCCCTTGTTTGGTCCGTAACCGGATGCCTTTGGATGCGCCTTCCATCCCGGACAGCGGCGGTTCTCCCCATGGCGCCTTTGTTGTCTGCCCGGCTTTATGATATGTAGTTTTGCGTAATTTTAATTTGTGCGCAACTAGGTTTTGACAAAAAATTTTAGCAAAACTATATTCTGCGTCAGGCTGATCGGGCGCAAATATCATGCTGCCGAGATGCGTTCCGGCAATGATGTCATTCCGCGCAGGCGGAGCAGATGAAGTGGAGACCATGTCGCTTTTTGAGAACATCGCCGCCGACGCGCCGCGACTGAGCAAATCGTTTCGCCGGATCGCGGCCTATATCGAGCAGGAGCGCGAAGGCTTCATGAACAGAACCGTGCGCGAGCTGGCGCTCGCCACCGGGGTCAGCGAGCCGACGCTCATCCGCTTTTGCCGCCACTATGGATGCAGCGGCGTGCCGGAATTCCGCATCGCGCTCGCCATGTCGCTGGCGGAGCGCAATGCTGCCGACCGCGCGCAGATCTTCGAGCCGCTGATCGAGGACAAGAATGTCGTCAACCGCGCCGCCAAGCGCGCGATCGCCCGGTGCGCGGCTGAACTGGCGGGCAGCGACCAGCGCATCATCCTCGATTCCGGCTCCACCATGCAGATGATGGCCGAGGAGCTTCGCGAGGGCAGCCCCCTCACCATCCTGACAACCGGCCTCAACATCGTCCAGACACTGCGCACGGCACGCCAGCACACCATCATCCTACCCGGCGGCACATTCCGCTCCGAATCCATGTCGCTGGTCGGTCGCATGGTCGAAACGTCGCTCAGCACGATGCATTTCGACACCGCCTATATCGGCAGCGACAGCATTGATCCGGTTATCGGCCTCAGCACCTTCAACGAGGACGAGGCGCACCAGAACCTCGCCATGATCGCGGCCAGCGAGCGCGTCGTGGTGCTGGCCGACGCCAGCAAGTTCAGTTCGCCGGCCCTGCACCGCATCTGCGAACTGGACAAGGTGCACACCATCGTCACCGACACCCGCCTGCCCCGGCAGACGCGCGATCTCATTCAGGACATGGGTCTGGAACTCATCTGCGCCGACCCCTCGCCGGAAGGAAATGGCTGATGAACGTTCACAAGCTCGACCTGCCCGCCAGCGCCAGCATGACCGAGGAAGAGATCAAGTCGCAGCCTGCCGTATGGGGCGAGTACGCGGCGGAGCTGGCCCGGCATTCTGCTGACATCCACGAATGGATCCGCCAGCGCGCGCCACAGGAGATCTGGCTGTGCGGGGCCGGCACTTCCGCTTACATCGGCGAGACCGCATGCGCCTATCTCGAAGCGCGCACCGGCATCCGCCACCGTGCCATCGCCACGACCAATCTCGTTTCCTCCCCGCAGGACTTCATCGTCACCGACCGACGCGTCCTCGTCGTCTCCTTCGGACGCAGCGGCAACAGTTCGGAAACGACTGGCGTTCTCGATATTCTCGACCGGCACATGCCGGCGGCGGACAGGCTCAACATCACCTGCAACGGTGACAGCGAGCTGGCCCGCCGCAAGGGGCCAGGCGAAGGCGGGCAAAAGACCGTGGTGCTGCCCGCCGGGGCGCACGATCAGGGCTTCGCCATGACGGCCAGCTTCACGACGATGCTGCTGACCGTCCTTGCCTGCCTCGACAAGGCCTCGCCTGCCCTGATCCGCGCCTCGGTGCGCGCACTGGCGCAGAAGGCCGCGGAGACGCTGGCGGCAGTTGAAGCTTTCGTGGCCAGACGGCTTTCCTCGCCTCCGGAAAGGGCAGTGTTCCTCGGCTCCGGCGCGCTCACCGGCATAGCGAGGGAATCCGGGCTGAAGGTGCTCGAACTCACCCGGGGCCGCATCGCCACGGCCTGGGAATCGGCTCTGGGCTTCCGTCACGGCCCCAAGGCCATCCTCAACGACAGAACGCTGGTCGTCGCCAACGTCTCCATTCATCCCCATACGCGCCGTTACGATCTCGACCTGATCGGGGAAATCCGCCGCCAGTTCGGAAGCTCCCAACTGGTGGTCGTCGGGCCCGCCGGCATCGGTGCGGATATCGAGCTGGAGCCCGTGGGCAACGACGCGTGGAGCGCAGTGCTCTACGTGCTGCTGCCGCAACTACTTGCGGTGCGCTGGAGCGAGGCGCTCGGTATTACTGTCGACAATCCGTTCGAGGGCGGCGAGCTGAACCGCGTCGTGTCGGGCGTCACCCTCTACCCCTATGACGGCGACGACGATGTACGGCGGCATTGACCTCGGCGGCACCAAGATCGAAGCCTGCCTGCACGACGGCGACTTCAATGCGCTCGAACGACGCCGCATACCGACGCCCCCGGGTTACGATGCCCTGATCGACGCACTGGGCGACCAGATCGAATGGCTGCGCCATGCAGCTGGCGATAGCGGCCTGCGCATCGGCGTCGGCATCCCCGGACTGGTGGACCACACCAGCGGCCTAGCCTATACGGCCAACCTTGCCGCGATGAACCGGCCGCTGGCACAGGATCTTTTCCTGCGCGTCGGAACGCTTCTGCCCGTCGAAAACGATTGCAAGTGCTTTGCCCTGTCGGAGGCGAATGGCGGTGCCGGCGAAGGTGCGGCGACCGTGTTCGGCCTGATCATCGGTACCGGCGTTGGGGGTGGCATATGCGCCGATGGCCGCCTGTCGCGCGGCTGGACCGGCCTTCCCGGCGAGGTCGGGCATATCGGCATACCGGCCTGGTTGCTCGACGATCTGAAGCTTGAACCGCTTGCCTGCGGCTGCGGCCGGAAAGGGTGCTATGAAACCTATCTGTCCGGCCCCGGCATTGCCCGCATCTCCGTTGCGTACAACGCCGTGACCGCAACGGGCGAGACGGTGGCCGCCGGGCTGGCTGCCGGCGATGCAGGTGCCGAACGCACGATCGCCGCGTGGTCGCGCCTGGCTGGCGAACTCATCCATACCCTTCAGCTCACACTGGATCCGGAACGCGTCGTTCTGGGCGGCGGCGTCACGCTGATTCCCGGCATTGCCGATCGCATCCTCCATGCCTTCGCAGGCGCGAAGCTCGCGCCGACCCGCACCCCCTCGATAGCCCCCGCCCGTTTCGGCGACAGCAGCGGCGTGCGTGGTGCGGCCATGCTGGCGCGTCCGGATCACCAACCTTCACGAGCAAATCCATGAAAGCCCTGCAAGATGTCATCCGCCGCAACCGGGCCGGGGAGGCTGTGGCGCTTACCGCCGTCTGCTCGGCTCATCCCGACGTTCTTACGGCTTCGCTTCTGCTGGCGCGCGACGAAGGCAAGACGCTGCTGGTCGAGGCCACCAGCAATCAGGTGAACCAGTTCGGCGGCTATACCGGAATGCAGCCCGCCGACTTCATCGCCTTCGTTCACGGCTTCTGCGACCGGCTCGGCGTCAATCGCGGACAGATCCATTTCGGCGGCGATCACCTTGGACCGCAGGCATGGCGGCGCGAGGATTCCGCCACGGCCATGGCCAAGGCCCGCGACATGATGGCCGCCTATGTGCGGGCCGGCTTCTCCAAGATCCATCTCGACTGCTCCGAAGGCTGCCGCGGCGAGCCGGCGCAGGTCGGCGACCTGCTTGCCGCAGAACGTGCGGCCGAACTTGCCGATATATGCGAACGCAGCGCCGCCAACCCTTCCGACATCAGCTACATCATCGGAACGGAGGTGCCACCGCCCGGCGGGGCGCGGGGCGAAGACGATCACCAGTCGCTGGTGGTGACGACGCCGGAGCGGGCTTCGGCCACCATCGCCTGCCATGCTGCCGCTTTCCGCAAGCGCCGGCTCGACCAGGCATTTGCGCGAGTGGCGGGGCTCGTGGTCCAGCCGGGCGTAGAATTCGGCCCCGACCATATAGACGTTCTGGACCCGGCCGCGCCCGACGATCTGTCGCGTGCGCTTGACGCTCACCCGGCAATGGCATTCGAAGCGCATTCGACCGACTACCAGCCGGACGCCGTGTTCCATGCTCTGGCGCGGCGCCACTTCGCCATCCTCAAGGTGGGCCCGGCCCTCACCTTCGCCTACCGTCGCGCGCTCTACGCCCTCGACGAGCTGGTGCGCCTCTATCGCAGCGATGCTTCATCCATGCCCCTGCCGGCCGTGATGGAAAACCTGATGCTCGCCCGTCCAGACCACTGGAAAACGCATTATGCAGGCGCCGACGACACGACCACGAGGATCCTGCGTCACTACGCCTATGCGGACCGCATCCGCTACTATTGGAACCTGCCCGAGGCAGTGGCAGCCGTTGCCGCGCTGGAACGGTCCTTCGCCGGCCTGTCACCGGCCGAACCCGCCCTGCTCCAGTATTTTCCGCACGCCGTCCTGGACCGGGCCGAAAACATGCGCGCATCGGGCTATCCGCTTGGCAAATCCCTGATCATCGCGGAGATCCAGTCCGCACTGGCCCCCTATCTCTCGGTTGCGCCGCAAGCGGGACACCCCGAACCGGAACAGAAGCTGCGCGCATGAGCGGACCCGCCCAACAGATCGCCGGCGGAACCAGCGATGAAGGCGGGTGGTGGCTGCTGCCCGACCGGCTCTTCGACGGCACAAGGTGGCGCAATGGACGCGCGCTGCATATCGAAGCCGGCCGTATCACGGGTATCGTCCCGCAGGAGGCCATACCGTCCACGCAAACGGTGGTTTGCACCCCGCGTCTCGCCTGTCCCGGTTTCGTTGACCTGCAGGTCAACGGCGGCGGCGGCGTGATGTTCAACAACGATCCGTCGCCTGAGGCGCTCGCCATCATCGGCAAGACGCATCGCCGTCTTGGAACGACGGCCTGGCTGCCAACCTTCATCACCGACACGGCCGACAGGCTCGACATGGCGGTCGATGCCGTGATCGCCACGATGGGCAGGCATGGCGTGGCGGGAATGCATATTGAGGGGCCCCACATCAACGTGGCCCGCAAGGGAACACACTCGGCGGAGCTGATCCGCCCGTTCGACGCCCGCACCATGGCGAGCGCCGGCAGGCTGCGCGAGGCGGGCGTGCCCACCATGCTGACGCTGGCGCCGGAATGCGTGCCCGATGGTGTCATCGCGCAGCTGCGGTCCATGGGCGTCGTCGTCTCTGCCGGCCACACCGCCGCAACGGGCTGTGAGACAGAAGCCGCACTCGACGCGGGCGTCAACTGCTTCACCCATCTTCACAATGCCATGACGCCGATGACCTCGCGTGATCCCGGCGTGGTCGGCGGAGCACTCGACAGCGATGCATGGTGCGGCATGATCGTGGATGGTTTCCATGTGAGCGATGCGACGACGCGGATTTCCCTGCGCGCAAGGAAGTGCCCGGACCGCACCTTCATCGTTTCGGACGCGATGGCAACGGTCGGCGGGCCGGATTCGTTCGTCCTTTACGGCGAGACGATCCGCGTCGACGGAGGCCGTCTCGTCAACCGCAGCGGATCGCTGGCCGGCGCACATGTGGACATGGCCCATTCGGTCGCCCGGCTGGTGCGGGCAATCGGCTTGCCGCTGGAGCGGGCGCTGGCCATGGCGACCTCCGTTCCCGCCGACGCAATGGGCCTTGGCCATGGAATCGGACGGCTGGAGGTCGGCGGCAAGGCCGATTTCCTGCTTCTGGAGCACGACCTGTCGGTCGCCCGCGTGTTCGGCGACGGGCAGGCGCTCTGACGGATACAGGGCCCGGACAGACGAAAGAGAAAAACATAATGAGGGAGAACATCATGGCGCCCGTCACCATCGACAACATTTGCAAGTCCTATGGCAATCTGGATGTGATGCACGGTGTTTCCGTTGACATCGAGGATGGAGAATTCATGGTGCTGGTCGGGCCGTCGGGCTGCGGCAAGTCCACCCTGCTGCGGATGATTGCAGGGCTGGAAAGCATCACCGACGGCTCCATCCGCATCGGCAGCCGCATCATCAACGACGTCGCCCCGAAGGATCGCGACATCGCCATGGTGTTCCAGAACTACGCGCTCTATCCGCACATGACCGTTCGCGAGAACATGGCCTTCGCCCTGAGGCTGCGGAAGATGGCGGCACAGGAGATCGACAGGCGCATCGAACAGGCCGCCGGGATCCTCGGCCTGTCAGCGCTGCTCGACCGGTATCCGCGCCAGTTGTCGGGCGGCCAACGCCAGCGCGTCGCCATGGGCCGCGCCACGGTGCGTGATCCTCAGGTCTTCCTGTTCGACGAGCCTCTGTCCAATCTCGACGCCAAGCTGCGCGTCACCATGCGCAGCGAGATCAAGTCCCTCCACCAGAGGCTGCGTACCACGACCGTCTATGTCACCCACGATCAGGTCGAGGCCATGACCATGGCGGACCGCATCGTGGTCATGCACAATGGCGTGGTGGAACAGATCGGCACTCCGCTCGAACTGTACGACAGACCCGACAACCTCTTCGTTGCCGGTTTCATCGGTTCGCCATCCATGAATTTTATCGAAGGTACTGTCCGCCTCGGGGAGCGAGCGACATTCTCGGTGCCGGAAGGCTTCGCTATGGATATTGGCGAGGCCTGTGGCTTCCAAGACGGCCAGCCGATCGTGCTGGGCATCCGCCCCGAAGATCTGACGATCGCTTCCGAGGGCATACCGGCGGAAGTCGCGGGGGTTGAGCCTACCGGCTCGGAAACGCTCGTGATGGCGCAATGTGGCACACAGAATGTCACATGCGTGTTGCGGGAGCGGCTGCCGGTGAAGCCAGGGGACACGATCCATCTCAACGCGAACACCGATGCCCTGCATCTCTTCGACCCGCACTCCGGAGAACGGCTGCTTTCGTAATCCAGCCTGCGTCCGCGATGCATCAGGCAACGGCACAGTGCTGAAGGCAACGCGGTCCCGCGAATACCGTATCCCGGCCTGATGAACATGAGACCTTCATTGTTGCGCTGATTTATTGCCCACTCAGGTTGGCGCCCCATGCGCATTGTCACGCCAGATGTCTATCCGATCGACTGGCGGTGGATCGTGGAATGATCGACGCGCATGCCGCGCCCGGCCATCATCTCTTCCAGGTCATGCAGGCTGAGATTGCAGGCCGGATACCACCGCACACAGCAGGATCACCGAGCGGTCAAAATGGCGGGCTGAAAATACAAGCACGTTCGCGGCGGGCGACCGCGTATCTGCCGGGCTTTGCAGTGCAAATCCGGGCGGCGTGCCGCTTTTCAGATTCCGGAGGTCGCCTCTGCCTGTTTCAGGTCGACGGTTGCGACGACCGAAAGGCCCGGCACCAGTTTCTCGATTGAGGGCTGGTCCGGATCGACGTCGATCATCACCGGAATGCGCTGGGCTACTTTGGTAAAATTGCCGGTGGCGTTGTCGGACTTGATCACGGCGAATTCCGAACCGGTGGCCGGCGCGAAACGCTGGATGGTGCCAGTGAAACGCTGGTCGCCCAGCGCATCCACGGTGAAGTCGACCTTGAGGCCGGCGTGCATGCCGCTCAGCTGGGTTTCCTTGAAGTTGGCCACCACCCAGACCTGGCGCGGAACCACCGAGCCTATCTGGGTGCCGGCCGAGACATACTGGCCAAGGCGGGCCGTCACTTCGCCAAGCGTTCCGTCCTGCGGCGCCACGATCCGGGTGTTGGCGACGTCGATCTCCGCCAGCTTGACCGCCGCTTCGGCGCTCTGGACCTTGGCCTCCAGCGAGCGGCGGCCCACCACGATGGTGTTGAGATCCTGCTGCGCCACGAGCAAGGCCGCTTCGGCCTGATGCAGAGATGCCTGCGCCTGATCGAAGGAAACACGCGCCTTGTCCTCTTCGCTCCTGCTGGCATAGTTCTTGGCCACCAGACTGGTGGTGCGCCGATAGGCGGTGTCGGCGGCATCGAGGGTGGCCGTTGCGGCCTCCAGCGTGGCCCTCGCCGATGCGATCCGCGCCTCGGCGGACCGGCGGCTCTGCTCGGAATTGGCGAGATCAGCCTCGGCGCTGGCCAGCATGGCGCGGGCCTGTTCCAGCTTCTCTGCATAGATGCGGTCATCAATCCGCGCGATCAGATCGCCGCGCTTCACAAGCTGGTAGTCGCGCACCGGAACCTCGACGAGGTAGCCGGAAAGCTGGGGGCTGAGCAGCGTCACCTGACCGCGGACATAAGCGTCATTGGTGGTCTGCAGGGAGCCCCGGAACGGCGGCAGATTCCAAACATGGAGAATGACGAGCACACCGGCAAGACCGGCGACAAGGGCAATGCAGGTTGCGATAAGCCGCGATATTCTGGACATCGAAGTTTTTTCTTTTCAATATGTTAAGCAGTAATTTCGGGTCGCGCCCGAAGCGGGAAAAACTGTTCCCGGTGGCGCCAGGCGACATGCACGAGCAGGCACAGCAGGGTCAGAAGCGCCAGCCACGACGTCAGCAGGAAGGCGTCGTTATAGGCCAGCGCATAGGCCTGCTGCTGGACCTGCCTAGCAAGCGTGGATGCGCCGTGGCTGGTCTGGAGGGCGGAATCCGTCAGCAACCTGCCATAGGCGCCTACGAGCTGTTTCAGGCGGGCGGCAACCTGCGGATCGGTCGATGACAGGTGCGAGACAAGATGAGCGGAGTGGAGCTTCTCGCGCCAGTCGATGAACGTGCCGTAGACCGCGCTGGCGAGATAGGCGCCGACCTTTTGTGTCGCGAGAAACACGACGATGAACGACAGGATGTAGCCGGGTCCGCGCTTCATGGCCGCCCCCATCCCCACCACCAGGGCGGGCGGCAGGAACAGGCCGCTGGCGAAGCTGACGAGAAACTGGCTGATCAGCATCTGGTCCGGCCGGGTGAGCACGGTGGACTGGCTGTCCATATAGCTGGCGAGTGCGACCAGCAGCAGCGAGATGGCATGGATGGCCGGCTCGCGGCCGGGTTTGAGCACGGCCGCGCAAACCACACCCGACACGATGCCGCCGGCCAGAATGGCGAGATAGAGCCCCGCCATCTGCTCGTTGACCATGCCGACATTGCGCAGGAAATTGATGGCGCCGCTGCTCTGCTCCGAGAACAGGAGGCGCGACACCATCAGCGCGCCCGCCAGATGCAGGACCTCGCGCGACGTCAGCCACCGTATATCGATCAGATGGTTGTCGCGGTTCAGCTCGATCACCGCATGGACGGTGGATGCGGCGATGCCGCCGATGAACAGCCATGCTATCCAGTCGGCAGCCGTCCACCAGTAGATGCGTCCCACGGTGAAGATGACAGCGAAGCACCCGAGGCCGACCGCCAGGAAGACATAGCTGACGATATCCAGACTGTGGATCACCCTGGCGCGCGGCGGCGATTGCAGGGGAAGAACGAAGACGAAGCCGACAGAGATCATCGCCAGCCCCATCTCGGCGACGTAAAGCGCATGATGGCCGCCGATGTCGAGCAGTGCAGGCGAGATGAGCCCGGCAACGGGCATCGGCATGGCCATGGCCGTGAGCGCCGTGCACAGGCCCACATTCATCTTGCGGGCCGGAGGAACGGGTTCGAGTATGTAGAGGAAGCCGAGCGAGGTCATCGGCGCGGCGGCGATACCGGCGAAAAACCGCAGCACCAGCGCGCTCTCGTAGCTGTCCGCCCAGAAATGCCCGAGGCAGACGAGGACATAGACGACAATCGCCACCTCGGCGAAGTTTCTCAGGCCATATTGAGCCCGCACTTTGAACAGCAGCAGGGTCAGGCTGGCGTTCGGAAACAGATAGGCCGCCATCAGCCATGTCGCTTCCGTCGTGGTTATTCCCATCGATCCGGCGATCTGCTGCGTGTTGGCGGAGATGAAGCTCAGGCCCAGCCCCTGGGTGAGCGAGATCATGACTCCGGCCGCGATGTAGGCCAGGGTGATCATGGGCGGCTTCGGCACGAAAGGCGGCGGTGCCGCCGGTGCAGCGGCGGCCTGCGGCCTTTCGGAAACAATCGGCTCAGCTTCTGCCGTCGGCATGGTCGAGTTCCGCGACATTGGCGGCGATGCGCGCGAACAGCCCGATGCTCGCCTGAAGGTCGTCCGCACCGATCTCGGAAAATATCCGCTCGCGCAGGTCCTGCCCCACCGCTTTGACGATCTCGGCCTGTTCTTCGCCGAGCGATGTCAGAACCACCAGCTTGACACGGCGGTCGCCGGGATCGGGCTGGCGCTCGATGAGGCCATTTTCCTCCATGCGATCCAGCAACCGCACCAGCGTCGGCTGCTCCAGTTCGAGCTCATAGGCCAGCTCGCTCTGGTTCATGCTCGGCTTGCGCGCCAGCCGCAGCAGGGCGCGCGCACGGGGATAGGTGAGACCGTGCGTCATCACCTGCTGATTGAAAGCCGTACGGATTTTCCGGCTCACATTGGTGAGCGCCTCCAGAAATTCCGACTCCAGAGCATCTTTTTTCATATTGCACTTAATATTAGTAAGCTAACTATGTGCGAGCATATAGCGCCCTGTCAGGAAATTTTCAAGTTCTTATTGCGGAGCGAGTTTGGCACGTTAATCGGCTCAGGGATCTGCACTTTGCCTATTCTGCTCCGTGCATCGTCGCAGTCTTCACGATCTATGCCCTGGTTGCAGTGCCGGTATCGCCTTCCTTTGACCAGGCTGAACCTCGCCCACGACATGTCTGCACGCGATGCAGCATCGAACTGCGTGGCGCCATCGAGGACATCTATCGTATCGAAGTGACCAAACACTCACCCACGATCAGAAATCTGGTTTCTCAGCTCCTGCATGCACCAGTTGTCGCCGTAATTAGCCGGGCAAAGCGCCTTACCAGCTTCTCGGCCGGTTCTGACCAGCATGGTCCGTCGTCAAGAATTTTGAGACAGATGGCGGTCAAGTTTAGCGGAGGTTCCGGCCCCGTCCCCCGGGCAGTTGCCAGCTGCACAATACCTTCAATGAAATGTACGTTCTGCGATTTCCTTCCAAGGTTAACGAGGCCAGAAATGCAGCCGCGAACCGCCGGATGCGAGCATATTGGGTGGGCTGGCAGGTGATCAAATCATCCTCCCTGCGAGGCTTTCTTACCGCCTTCGTCGAAGCTGTTGCCTGAATGAGCTCTTCCCAGCTTGCGACAGTAGTCACCGCCTCTTCAACAGAAAGCCGAGCATCGCGTTGGGCGGTTATGGCTTCGCCTAAACTCACGAAGAAATCGAGTGCGGATGTCGCCGACGATGCGGTTTTCCGCATCCTCATGCAACAGGCGCAGGGCGTTTGCCGCCCCCGCATCCTGCCCGCGACTGTCAGAAACCCGGCCGGCCGGAGGGTCGCGAGAAAAGGCCTCAGTCGTTGTAGAGGCCGCTTTCGACACCGACACGGCGATAGGCGGCACCGGCTGTAAAGCCGCCGTCGATCACGAAGTCTTCGCCCGTTATGAAGCCGGAATCCTCGCCGGCAAGAAACAGCACCAGGCGGGCGACTTCTTCCGGCGTGCCGCTGCGTTTCATCGGCGTCAGACCGATCATCGGCTGAAGATGCGGCGCATCGGCGTTGAGGCCGGTGACGATCAGGCCCGGACAGACGCTGTTCACGCGAATTCCCCAGCCGACATATTCCATCGCGGCGGTCCGGGTCAGCCCTCTGACGGCCCATTTGCTTGCCGTATAGGCCGGATCGTAGTGGCCGGAAAAAGCGCTGTTGGACGAAATATTGACGATGCTGCCGCCGCCGCTTTCCTTCATCAGCGGCGCTGCATGCTGAATGCCCAGAAAGGTGCCGGTCAGGTTTATGGCCATCAGCCGGTTCCATCCCTCCAGCGACGTATCGTTCAGGGACTTGCGGTTGATGATGCCCGCATTGTTGACGAGAATGTCGAGACGGCCTTTCCAGGCGCGGACATGGCTGATCGCCGCTTCCCACCCGGCCGCGGATGAGACGTCCAGCCTGAGGAACCGCGCCTCACAGCCCTCGCGTTCAAGGCTGCGCGCCAGTTCGGAGCCTTCTTCTTCCAGAACGTCGCAGATGAGCACCGCCGCCCCCGCTGCGGCCAGCATGCGGGCTTCGGCAGCCCCCTGACCACGGCCGGCACCGGTGACGATGGCAACGCGATTGGCAAGCTTGGTCATGGCAGTGCTTTCCATCTCAGTGGCGCGTGGGAATGGTTTTCTGGGTCTGGGTTCCGAGCCCCTCCACCGAAAGGCGCATGGTCTGACCGGCCCTGAGGAACACAGGCGGCTTATGGCCGAGACCGACGCCCGGCGGCGTGCCGGTCGCAATGATGTCGCCCGGCTCCAGCGTCATGAATCGGCTGATGTAGGATACGAGGCTGGCGACGCCAAATATCATGGTGCGGGTGGAACCGTTCTGGCGGCGGACACCGTCCACCTCCAGCCAGAGCTCCAGCGCCTGCGGATCGGCAACCTCATCGCGGGTGACCAGCCACGGGCCGACGGGTCCGAATGTATCGTGGCTCTTGCCCTTCGTCCACTGGCCGCCCCGCTCGGACTGGAACGCCCGTTCGGACACGTCATTGACGGTGCAGTAACCGGCGACATGTTCGAGAGCGTCCTCTTCCCGGACATATTTGGCACGCTGGCCGATGACGACGCCCAGCTCCACTTCCCAATCTGTTTTGGAGGAACCTTCCGGGATCTCGATGTCGTCATCGGGGCCGCAGATCGCGCTCGTCGCCTTCATGAACAGAATGGGCTCGGCCGGCGGTTCCTTGCCGGTCTCGCGCGCATGATCGGCATAGTTCAGCCCCACGCAGATGAATTTTCCGGTCCTGCCCACACAGGCACCGATACGCGGAGGGCCCCCGACGAGGGGAAGCGTGCCGGGATCGATCCTGCGGAGCATATCCAGCCCGGCATCTCCAAGCACATCACCGGCTATGTCATCGACGATGCCTGAAAGGTCCCGCAAGCTGCCCGACTGATCGACAAGGCCGGGTCTTTCCCGGCCGGGCTCTCCGAAACGTAGCAATTTCATGATTTGATGGTCTTTCTTCAGTAAAAATCCGGAGCTTTTTTTAGCGATGCCCACTGCGTTCCGTCATGGCCCGCAACGACGAGCGCATCCGTCTTTTCCCGGACGGCCCGCAATTTGCGCACGGAGCGCACGGCATCGACGGCCGAGTGCAGCGCCCCCGGCAATGCCCTCTCCTCCCAATGATCCAGCGTATCGGCGGCATCGACGGCCAGCAGAACCGACTGACCGGCGGACGTCCGCACCAGAATCGACTGATGGCCGCCGGTATGTCCGGGCGAGCGGATCAGCACGATCGAGCCATCGCCATACAGGTCGTAAAAATCGCCCCATGCGTCTTCGAGAAGCAGCCATTTCAGAGCCGGATTGTCGAAGTCCTTGCGCACATAGGCACCGCTGGCGAACCAGTCGGGCGTGAAGGCATATTCATACTCGTTGCGCTGAACGACGTGCGTGGCCTGCGCAAAGCGGCCGACCGCGCCCACATGGTCGAGGTGCAGATGTGACAGCACGACATACCGGACACTGTCGACATCGAAACCGAGTTTGCCGATCTGGGCCACGCACCCCTGCTCGGGTGTGAGCACGGGATAAAAGAATTCCGCGACCTTGCCCCAGTGACCGTAGGGATCGATGGCGCACTCCACAGGCGTGCCACCGTCGATAACGACATTGCCCTTCGGGTGGGTGATGAAGAAGAAGGGAACGGGAATCTCGTGATCGGCGTCACCGCCCTGATTGAGATAGATGTCGTGATATTTGCATTTCAGGATGCCCGTATCGAACATATAGAGGCGGATATCAGTCATGGGTTCCTCCCTGATTTGGGTCAGGCGCGCGAATAGCCAGCCAGTATGGCGTCATCGACATCCGGCAGATTGACCACGATGTTTTCCGGCGTGCGTGCCGTGAGCCAGACCAGTTCCTCCGTCGTGCTCATATTGACCTCGACATGCGGCATGAAGGGCGGAACGAATACGAAGTCGCCCTCTTCCATGTCGATATATTCAGCATAATTCTCGCCGAAATAGATGCGCCCCTTGCCCTTGAACACATAACCGCCGGTTTCGGCCTCGCCATGGTGATGGGGAAACGAACGATAGCCCGGCTTGTTGCTGACCTTGCCGAACCAGATCTTGGTGGCAGGCGTGTGCTGCGGGCTGACACCCGAGATGCGAACGGCGCCGCCGGATTGCCCGGTGCCGGTGTGTTCCTGATCCTTGCGGGTCACGACGGGGACAAGCCTGTTTGTCATGTCTGCTCCTTTGACTGCTGAGGCGAACTGATCGCGATCACTTGATGAAGGCGTATTTCCGGCGATCCATGGTCGAGGCCACCGCCAGAATGATTACGAGGCCCTTGATGACCTCCTGAGTGAAGCTGCTGACTTCGGTCACGTCCATGCCGTTGGACAGGATGGCGATGACCAGCACGCCCAGAATGGTGCGGTGCGGGCCACCCACGCCGCCGGACAGGGAGGTTCCCCCCATGACGATGGCGGCGATGGAATCGAGCAGCATATTGGCTCCGGCCGCAGGCGTCCCGGCTCCCACCTGCGCGGTGAGCAGCACTCCCGACAGGCCGCACAGCGCTCCGGACAGCATGAAGGCGAACACCTTGTAGCGTTCGACGGGAACGCCGCTGTTGGCCGCCACGATCTCGCCGCCGCCGATGGCGAAAAGATAGCGGCCGAGCACGGTGTTGAAGGCGACGAACGACAGCACCGCGGCGGCGGCCAGCGCCAGCAGGATGATATTGGGAATGCCGGGGATCAGTTCGGCATTGACGAAATCCGTCAGCCCCATGTCCATGAACATGATGGAAGAACCGCCGCAGATCATGTTGGCGATGCCGGAGAGGATGGACAGCGTGCCCAGCGTGACCAGAAAAGACGGTACCTTGAGGCTGATCAGGATGACCCCGTTGACGAAGCCGACGATCAGCCCCGTGCCAATGCCAGCGGCGACGGCGGCCACAGGCCCGAAATCGTCGATCATCAGGGCCGTCACGATCCCCGCGAGGGTGACGGCCGAACCGACAGACAGGTCGATCGAGCCGATCATGATGACCATGGTTCCCGCCAGCGCCACGAGCAGCAGCACTGACGACTGGCGGCCAATGTTCATGATGTTGTCGAACGTCATGAAATAAGGGTTCTGCAGGGTAAAGAACACCGCAAGAGCGGCGATCACCAGTATCGGATAGAGCGAAACCGCGTGCCTGGCGATCCATTTGCCAGGATGAGCGGTGGCGGGGCTGGAATGGGTCACTCCGGTTTCCATTTCTGTCAGACCATATGGGTTACGACTGCCGTCTCGGCAGGTTTGTCATGTGCCGGCGCCGCCAGCTCAGCCGAAATCTTGCCTGCACGCAGGGTCAGGATGCGGTTGGAGAGCCCGATGATCTCGGGCAGATTGTCCGAGATGAGGACGATAGCCACGCCCTCGCGGGCCAGCTTGCGCAACAGCGCGTAGATTTCTTCCTTGGCCCCGACGTCGAGACCCCGGCCGGGGTCGTCCAGAACGAAGAGCCGGATGCCGCGTGCCAGCCATTTGGCGAACACCACCTTCTGTGCATTGCCGCCCGACAGGTTGCGGATCTGGATGGCCCGGTTCGGGGTCCGTACGCGCAGACGCCGGATCCAGTCATCTGTGACTCCGGCCTGTTTTTTTGCCGAAAGCACGGGCCAGCGCCCACGCCGGAACGACTTCAGGCTGGGAAGCGTGAGATTCCATTCGACCGAATGCATGCCGATGACGCCGGCGCTGTTGCGCTCCGCCGGGACGGAGCCGACATCGGCGGCAAGCGCGGCGGCGCGCGATCCCGGCCGCAACCGCCTGCCATCGACGGCGATCTCGCCTTTTCCCGCGACCGCGCCGGTAATGGCATGGCCGAGAGCGGTCTTGCCCGAGCCCAGCACACCGGCGACGCCGAGGATTTCTCCGGCGCGCACCGTGAGCGACACGCCTTCGATCTGGCCGGGCACCACAAGGTCGCGAACCTCGAGAACGATTTCGCCGAAATCCTCGCGTTGCTCGCTTTCCTTGTAATAGCCCGCCGAACGCGGTCGTCCCACGATCGCTTCATGCAGCGTGTCCGCCGTCACCTCCGAGACAGGCCAGGTGCCGTTGACGGTCCCGTCCTTCAGGGCCGCAACGCGGTCACACACGGCAAACACATCGGAAAGCCTGTGCGAGACCAGAATGATCGAGGCCTTGCCCCGCCAGCGCCTGATCGAGTTGAACAGGATCTGGGTTTCGGCGTCCGACAAGGCACTGGTCGGCTCATCAAGCAAAATGACCGGCTCGACAGGATAAATCCGCCCCAGCGCGAAGGCCTTGGCGATCTCCACCAGCTGACGCTCTCCAAAGGCAAGACTGCCGGTGATGGCGAAGGGATCTATGGCGATGCCCAGCTCATTCAGGACATCGGCCGCAAACCTTGCCATGGCTTTCCTGCTGAGCACCCCGCCCCGGGAAAACCCGGCTTCGCGCCCCAGCAGGATGTTCTCGAAGACGGGCAGGCTGGCCACCAGCCCCTGCTCCTGAAACACGGTCGCAATCCCGGCACGCGCGGCATCGGCAGGCGAGCCCGGGCTGACGATGTTGCCGCCAGCCAGCAACTGGCCCTCGCTCGGGCTTACGGTGCCATTGATGACCGAGATCAGCGTCGACTTGCCCGCGCCATTCTCGCCGATCAGCCCCAGAACCTCGTGCCGTTCGAGCCTCAGATCGACGGAACTCAGGGCCGTGACCGGACCGTATTGCTTGCTGACGCCACGCAGTTCGAGCGCCGGTGGTCTCCTGTCCATGACGACCGGCCCGTCAGGCTTTCACAGGACCGGCTTTGTAATGCGCGGCATAGAGCGCATCGACGGAAGCAAAGATCTCCTTGTCTTTCGCCCCTGCATAGGCCGCGTTCAGGCGCTCCTTTCCTTCCGGGAACGGAGCCCAGTAGGCTTCGGGATCGATGGCTGTGATCTTGTTCTGCGGGTCCCAGTTGTCGGGGTTGAGAGTGCGGCTCATCAGCGCCCAGTCGAAAGGGCTCGCCCCTTCGCCATAGATGGCCGCCTCGATATTTGCGGCATTGTCCGCCGTGGCCAGCGCGGAGCCGGTGAACAGCAGCCGCTCGCCAAGCGTCGGCTTCCAGCCATTCAGCGCATCGAATGCCAGCACCGCGGTGAAGCCCGCGCCATAGGGCGGCAGCGATGTATGGGTGGCAACCATCTGCCCGCCTCTGGCCACCTCGCGCAACCCTTCGGGCAGACCGTCGACGCCCGACACCTTAACCTTGTCGAGCTTGCGCTCGCGCAGCACCGACAACACACCAAGCGCCATGTTGTCATTCTGCGCGAACACGCCCTTCATGTCGGGGTGGGCCGTGATCATCGAAAGCATGACCTTGCGGGCCTGCTCGCGATCCCAGTTTGCCCGCAGGCCGCCAACGATGCTGATGCCGGGATATTCCTTCGCGGCCTGCATGAGACCCGCGGTGCGGTAGGAATCCGTTGGCGTCGCCATGCCGGCGATGTGGACGATCTTCCCTTCCCCGCCGACGCTGTCGAACAGCGCCTTGGCCACTTCATAGGCGCCTTCCACGGAGTTGGGCGTGACGAAGGACACATAGTGATCGCCGATGTCGGGGGGCGTGAACCAGGCCGGGGATTCCCAGCTCGGCACATAGAAAATCTGGTTTTCCTCGCAGAATTTGGCCACCGCCGGCAGAGAGCCGGCCGGCTCGACGCAGCCAATCAGCATGCGCGCGGAGCTGGCAGGCAGACTGCGCACCTGCGAAAGCTGCCTGGCCGTATCGTTCTGATGGAACAGCTCCTGCTTCTCAAGGCCGAGCGCATCGGACGCGGTGGCGAAAGCACGCGTCCACACAGACCAGTAGTCGTTGGCAGGCGTCGAGACCTGATTGGCAATCTTGCCGCGGATAATCTCTGCCGCTTCCGCCATGCGCGACACCGCCGGCGTCATCGCAAGCGAAATGCCGGCCGCGCCCAGCAGCTTCATGAAAGTGCGGCGACCAACGCCGTCTTCCAGGGCGTGCATGGTCGCAAGCATGTTGAATTCTTTGTCGATCATGATGGCTCCTCCCAACTAATAAATCCAAAATTATCATATTATGAGAAACAGTAATTTATATCCATGTCAATAGGCTGCCGACCGGCACCCGTCCGGCTCCGCCGCCCCGTTCAGCGCGGGATTTCATAAGGAATTCCATGAGATGCACAGCTTCCGGTTAAGCAGGACGGCAGATGCTTGACAAAATGTTTTTATGTAAATTATCGTAATGTGATAATTTTGAAGGAAAAATCATGCTCAATGACCAGGCAGCCATCGTCACCGGCGCTGCGCATCCGGACGGAATCGGCTTTGCGATTGCGCGCACCCTTGCCGAGGCTGGCGCCGGGGTTGTTCTGGTGGACCTCGACGCCGCCGCCTGCGAGCGCGCCGCGGCCCTGCTGAACGCCGGCCTGCCGGCTGCGCCTGCTTCCCGCGTCATCGGAATGGCAGCGGATGTGCGCAGCGGTGCTGCTCTGGCTGAGGTGGTAGCCTGTGCAAAAGAGCGCTTCGGCAGGCTGGATGTCGTGGTCAGCAATGCCGGCATCGCGCAGGCCCGCAAGCTTCTCGACATCACCGATCAGGACTGGCAGACCACGCTCGACGTCAATCTGCGTGGCACGCTCAATCTCTCTCAGGCTGCCATTCCGCATATGCAGGACGGCGGCGCCATCATCTGCATCGCTTCGATTGCGGCGCAGCGCGGCGGCGGGCTGCTGGGCGGCCCGCACTATGCCGCCTCCAAGGGCGGCGTGCTCGCGCTGGCAAAGAGCATGGCGCGCGAACTCGGGGCCCGCAGCATCCGGGTGAATTGCGTCAATCCAGGCATCATCATCACCCCAATGAACGTAAACGCGTTCGACGAGGCCACGCAGCAGCGCTTCATCGAGACGATCCCGCTCCAGCGCTTCGGAACGCCTCAGGACGTGGCCAATGTCTGCCTGTTTCTGGCGTCGCCGCTCGCCGGCTACATCACCGGCACTGCCGTGGACATCAACGGGGGAATGCACATCCACTGATTGACGCGCGCGACCCGGGACCTGATAGACTGCAGCCGGTCGTCAAGTTTCAGTTTCAATCGCAAGCCGGAGCCCCCCAGCCGAATGGACAGCCTTCAGCGCATGATCGCGATCTTCGATATGTTTGACGGCGACTGCACGACCGTTACCGTGGAGGAGGTGGCAACGACGCTCGACTGCTCCGTTCCAACCGCATACCGCTACCTCAAGACGCTGAGCGCCGCCGGCCTGATCGCGCCGGACATGCGCAAGGGATTTACCCTCGGCGCGCGCATCATCCAGCTCGACCGTCAAATCCGGCTGAACGATCCGCTTCTGCACCGGGCCGGCGACGTGATGAACGGCATGCTGGACGATGTGCAGGGAAACCTGATGGTCTGCGGCTATTACGGCAAGAATGTCGTGTGTATTGCGCAGGCCTGGCCCGATCGCACGGTTCTGACGAGTTACGACAGGGGACGGCCGATGCCGCTTCTGCGCGGAGCCGCCGGCAAGGCGATCCTCGCACATTTGCCGGACCACCGGCTGCGCAGCCTGATGCTCTCCAATGCAGCCGAAATCGCCGCCGCTGGTCTGGGCAATGACTGGGCCGGTTTTCGCAAGACCCTCAGGGATATCCGCAAACAAGGCTACTCGTTCAGTCGCGGCGAAGTTGACAGCCGCAATGCCGGCATTGCCGCGCCCATTCTTTCCGAAGACAAGCGCATTCTGGGCAGCCTGGTCATTGTCGTTCCGAGCGCGGAACTCGCCGACGATCAGATCCCGGTCATTGCCGAAAAGATCATAGCCGGAGCACAGGCGATTTCCGTTTCCTGAGACGTTTCAGGCCCCGATGACTTCCGTATCCGCCGGCCTCTGCCTGAAGTCAGCTGCCGGCCCTCGCTGCATCCACATGAGAAGCAGGTGCTTCCATTGCGCAGCCGCACAGGGAAGACGCCCGACAAGCGTATCTTCACGCAGCCGCGCAGACTTCGTTCCACGTCTCCCCTGAAGCTTGTCCGGCTTCAGAACGTCGCGGTGAGATTTGCCCGGAACGTACGACCCGGCGACGGCATCAGGCCGAGCGTCAGCGCGTCCATATAGTAGACATCGGTGACGTTATCGACCGCGACATCGAGGTTGAGGCTTTCGTTGATCTTGTAGCTCGCGAACAGATCAACCAGCGTATATTTCTTCCAGTTTATCACCGTCGTGTAGCCGCCGGTCTCGTTGTTGCCCATCTTGCCCCTGTCGCCCAGATAGGTGACGCGTCCACCGATCTCCAGCGCATCCTCCATGAGCCTGAGCCCGGCCGTCAGCGTGGCGCTCTTGCGCGGCGGAACATGCAGCTGGGCGTAGCCGTTCCTGACCCCGGAAACGCGGCAGACCGTCAGGGAAGGACCTTCCTCCGCGCAGAACTCAAGCTTGTCGTAGAGGGTGCCGCTGACGTCCACATATCCCCAGCCGACATCATAGCCGACCGAGGCTTCCATGCCCCGGAACAGGGCATGATCGATGTTGGAGACGGACACATCGGGGTAGTTGGTGCGGGTCAGGTAGTCTTTCACGTCATTGTTGAAATAGCCTGCCTTGAAGCGCAGCTTGTCGCCCGGCATCAGCACATCCTCGCGCAGCACGTTGACACCGATTTCGGTATTGCGCGCGTGCTCCGGCTTCACGCCGGCGAGCGGATTGGGGGTGAATGAAAAACCGCTAGTGGACTCAAACAGGCTCGGCGAGCGGATCGCTTCCGCATATTTCGCGTAAAGCTGAACACCGGACCATGGCTCGACGGTCACGCCGATCATCGGGGCCCAGCCGTCGTTCTTTTCCTCGTTGTTCAGGCCGAAACGGGAATTTGTCTTGTTGTCGTAGGAATGGGTCCATGTGTAGCGAAGGGCGCCGTCAACCTTCAGCCAGTCCGATGGCTTCCATTCTCCGGCGATGAAGGCGCTCGCCTCCCTGCGCCAGCCATCCCGCGAAGCCAGGAGATTGTTGGTATCGACATTGGCGCTGCCCGGAGGCGGCTCTATCGTCTCGTAGACATAAGAGCCCCCGACCGAGAACCCGAAATCGCCCCAGGCGGTGCCGAGTTCGGAGGTGTTGACGACATCGGCACCATAGCGCTTGGCGATGTCCCAGTAGGCCTGCGGGAAGTTTTCCACGCCGCTGGTGAATTCAAACGCATAGGGCGTCAGAATATGGGTATCGGTATCGGTCCCCCAGACATTGGCCTTGAGGTTTATCAGATCGTTGTCGTCGGGGTTCCACTGATATCCGGCCCGATAGGTGTTGACCGTAACTTCGCTCAGGGGCGCCTGGGTTGCACCGTCGAAACGAATGATGACGGACGGCATCATCTCGCCGAACAGGCTCTGGTAACGCATATAGCTGATATCGAAGCTGTGGCCGCCATCCAGCTCAGCTTTCGCCTTCAGCATGTATGAGGTGTTGTCCTGCGACGTGTTCAGCACCTCTTCGCCGGCACGATAGCGGTTGAGCCCGTCGAGACTGAAAATCGTGTATTCCGTGATCTGGTCGGGCCTGCCGAGCCGGCCGGGGCGAATGACCGTTTCATGCCTCTGGGCAAGTTCCGGCGTATTGCCATGCGTACCGGCGTGATAATTGCCGTTCTTGCGTCTGGCATAGGCTGCAACAACCTCGAACATGTCGTTGCGTGCGGCAAAGGCGGCACTTCCCGACCCGGAGGCAGGCTCCAGAAATGAGGGGCGATCCATGCCATGAGGACTGCCCGTCAGCAGGGAGTCCGGTATGGTGTCTATTCTGCAGGCCCAGTTGCATTCGGTGATGAAACGGGACTGCTTCAAAGGCGGATAGCCGCCCGGCGTGCCGACCGCCGGGGGCGTGGACGTATTTCCCATGACGCCGCCTCTGAGCCTTACGCCCCAGTTTTTGTCGCCCCTGATGATGTCGTCGGCGTTCAGCGTTTCCATCCGCACCAGTCCACCTGTCGCCCCGACGCCATAGACATTCGCCGACGGACCCTTTTCGATGACGGCGCCGCCGATCAGGTCGGGATCGACATAGTTGCGGGAAGCGACGCCCGAATAACCCCGGTAGACGGTATTCTGCTGCTGGGTGCCGTCGATGATGACGGGAACGCGGCCGAACCCCTGCATGCCGCGAACGTTCACATCGACAGCACCGCTGTTTCTGTTGTCGCCGGTCAGGACGCCGGGGGTGCCCTTGATGAAATCACCCACGGAAGAACCGCGGAAGCGCTGGATTCTTTCCTCGTTCAGAAACGCGCTGCTGCCGGCGTTGCGATAATTGGCATCCTCATCGGCGAGCTCGCCCAGCGTGCCGGTCCGGCCACCCGCGCCGCCCTGAATGTTGATCGTGTCGAGTACCAGCGCCCCGTCGACGGGAACTCCCGATGTGGCCGGGCCAGCGGCCTGAGGGCGCGACAGAAGCACCGTATTCGGACCCGTGAAACGCCACGAAAACCCTGTGCCGTCGAGCAGCTGGTTCAGGGCATTCGCTGCCGGCAGACGCCCGCTCACACCTGAAGTGCGCGTCTGTGCGGGCACGGCGCCATCGAACAGCACATCGATGCCGGTGACGCTGGAAAAGCGAACAAGCCCCTGAGAAAGCGGCTGCGCGGATATGGCAAAGTTGAAATCGGAAGCCTTCTGCTGCGCATAGGCTGCGGAGATGCCCGGCAAGAGTACAAGCGGTGACACCGAAAGCAGGAACAGAGCCGAGGCCAGCCTGCCGTGCTTCTTTGCGTGCCTCAGGCATGGATTGGTGCCGGTCATACTGCTCCCCGTCTCAAAATCACAACTGCGCCCACAGGGCCATGCAAGGAAGGACGGGTACGGAGGCGAAAAATCTGGGTCCGGAGGCAGTTTTTTTTAAAGGGGCCGTATCAGGGTGAGCCATGGCGTCCATGTCTCGACGCGGGCGGAAAGGCCCTGACGCAGCAGA
Source organism: Aquamicrobium sp. NLF2-7 (assembly GCF_022359935.1). NCBI lineage: Bacteria > Pseudomonadati > Pseudomonadota > Alphaproteobacteria > Hyphomicrobiales > Phyllobacteriaceae > Aquamicrobium > Aquamicrobium sp. NLF2-7. The sequence continues at coordinate 149,463 of NZ_JAKSED010000002.1, forward strand.
TCAGGGATGAATTCAGCCCGGCTGACGTCAAAAATCAGCGTGACCGGGCGACGGCCCAGTTCTTCGTCGGTGACGATGATGCGTCCGCGCCGCCATTTCTCCAGTTCCTTCACCACCACGGACAATGGCGTGGAAATGAACACCAGCCTGCCCTCCAGCCAGGAGAGCCTCGCTTCGGTATCGACAGCGCTGACATCGGAAAGATGGTCGCCGGCAAAGCTTACCATCTGACCGGCGCCGACGCGCAGGTTTCGCTTTCCGCCTTCCACCCACACCGTATGTTCCTGAACGACGATCTCGCTCCGGTCAGACGTTCTGCTGACGGAGAACGCCGTTCCAAGCGCGGTGGCGCTGAGCTTTCCGGCCACGACGGTGAAAGGACGGCTGTCGGCCTCCACCTCGAAGAAAGCTTCTCCCGACAGCAAATGCAGCACCCTGACACTGTCGGTGAAATCCACAGACACGGCAGTAGCCGTCGACAAGCGCATGCGGCTGCGGTCCGGCAGATCGACTGAAGCCACCTCGCCCGTGCCGGTGGAATAGTCTGCCACGGGAAGCGCCAGCCGATAGGCTCCAATCCCCAGCCCGGACAGGACGACCGCTGCGCCTCCCGCCTTCAGAAGTTTCCTGCGGGAAACCGAGTGCTGCGACAGGCCGGGAACCATGCCGGCCTCCCCCCACAATTGTTCGATGCGGGCATAGGCGCGGGCATGAGCGGCATCCTGATCGAGCCAGTCGCGGAAGCGCTGCAAATCCTGCGGCGTTACCTTCTCGTCCAGCAGAAGGGCGAACCATTCGGCGGCCTGCCTTGCGTCCGGACTTTCCTCGCCGTTGCTCACATTGCCGCTCCCATCCGACCAGCACAGACTATCAGTAAGGACGGATGAAACACGAAAAATTCTGGTTCAGATCGTCAGGATATCTGCATGCCGGACTGCAGGCGCTCAAGCGCCACGACCATATGGCTGAAAACCGTCTTCGGCGAAATGCCCAGCTGGTTGCCGATTTCCACATAGGTCAGCCCCTCGATGCGGGACAGGACGAAGACCTGACGGGCACGCGCAGGCATCGTATCGATCACCCGCTGAAGGCGCGCAAGTTCCTGCTGGCCGACCACGAACTGCTCGGCCGACGGATAAGGATCGGCGATATGCTCCAGTTGCGCGATATCGGCGATGACGGGAGCAAGCCGGCTGCGCCTTGCATGGTCGGATGCGATGTTGCGACCGGTGATAAGAAAATATCCGGCAAGGTCCGAAACATTTCTGAGAGCCGACTTGCGCTCCCAAAGCCGCAGAAACGTATCCTGAACCAGATCGGCCGTAGTGGAATAATCCCGGACACGGCTGTAGATGAGCCCGGCCAGACGGGATCTGACCGTCAGGAAGACGCCAAAAACATCATTTTGCTGTGCCCTGTCCATGCCGCTAGCTAGCATTGCCGGCAAGCGGTGCGCAACAAAATGCTGACTAAAACTGTCACATTAAATTTCAGGCGATTTCCCCCAAAAGATACTGTCAGAAATCCGTGTCACCTTTCGTTGCACATTCTGGAAAACCGCCGGGAGCGGCCGAGTTCCGCCTTTAAGCAGACAGCGACTAAGCCCGGCATGTCGTCAATCTTTCAGGCACCATCAAGCCAGATCCGTCAGTTAGCGAAGACGGATATGCGTCCAGCTTGAGATATCAAGTCGTCGAGATGCCGTCGCAACTGTTCGCAGTCCTCGTAATGGAAGCTTTTGACTGTCGCTTCCTTGATCGTGCCCTTCATCCGCGCCACTTGCCCATTATCCGGTATGTGATCTTTGGTGCCTCTTCGCCCTGCTGTTCTGCTTCAGGAACGACCTTGTGGTGATGAGCCCACCTCCGGGCTGGGCGAGAACCTTCAGGTGATCGAGCGCGATTTTGCCCGCTTGGCGCTAGAGGACGATCGCTTGTCGATCCCATCAGTGGTCCAGGGGTGACTGGGCTTCGTCAGGCGGTGTTCGATACCATTGGCCTCGCCAGATCATGTCGAAGCGCATAGGCCTGGAACAGATCGTGTTGCGGTGCGGAGCTGCTCTGCGAACGTGATGCCGTTGTCGGTGAGAATTGTGGGGACCTGACAGGGCACCGCCTCTTGCATACTGCAAGAACTCCCACGCCATCTTCCGGGCTGCACCGTCGACGAGTTGGGCCACGGCAAACTTTGCGATCGCTGTATTGCTGCTCTGACGACGTGCGTGGTCGTGGCGCTCGGTAACGAACTTGTCCCGTAGAGAGGATCACACCATTGGTCCGTGGGATCAAACACCTGTGCCGGCCTCGCATGGTCACCCGGTAAGACCGGGTGGAACGTTTCCGTGATCCGTAGAACGGCAGAAACGTTCCGATGGGTCTGCGTCGGCTCAGGAACGATACTGTGCCGCCAGGCCTCTCAGAGCCCTCGTGAACAGGCTCACATCGATGCCGACGCCGACGAAATTGGCGCCGGCCTGCTTGCAGTCGTCGATGAACGCCGGGTCGGTTGACAGGACGCCGGCGATGCGGCCGGCAGCGCGGATGCGGCGAAGGGCATCCAGAACGGCTTCACGCACCGGCGGTGCCGCAACATTGCCGGGATAGCCCATATCGGCCGCCAGATCGGACGGACCGATGAAAACGCCATCGACGCCGTCCACGGCGAGAATGTCGTCGAGGGCATCAAGGCCGCGCCGGCTTTCGACCTGCAGGAGAACGAGAATTTCGTCATTGGCCGTTGTCAGATAATCGGGAATGCTGCCGAATTTCGAGGCTCGTGCCAGAGCCGACCCGACGCCGCGAAAGCCTGCGGGCGGGTAGTGTGCCGCGCGAAGGCAGCGTTCGGCCTGCTCCGCGCTTTCGATCATCGGGATGAGCAGGTTCTGCGCGCCGATGTCGAGTGCCTGCTTGATAAGGGTCGCATCGTCATCTGGAAGGCGCACGACGGATGCACTTCCCTTGCCGTCGAGGATGGCAAGCTGCGCCATGATCGAGCGGATATCGTTGGGGGCGTGCTCTCCGTCGATCAGCAGCCAGTCGAAGCCGGCGGTGGCGGCCATCTCGGCGGCATAGGGATTGGCAAAGCCGAGCCAGATGCCGTGCAGACACTCGCCTGCCTTAAGCCGATGTTTGAAATGGTTGACGGGTGCGGGCATGGAAAACCTCAGAATTTAAGGGAAACGTTGCCGAAGGCGCCGAAGTCGGCTTCGAATACGCTGCCAGGCGGTGCTTCGAGCGGGCGGATGAAGGAGCCGGAAAGCAGGACTTCCCCCGCCTCGATGCCCAGTCCGTATTGCGCCAGCCGGTGCACCAGCCACAAAATGCCGGTCACCGGATCGTCCAGCACGCCGGCGCCCAGCCCGGTTTCCTCCACGATGCCGTCGCGTTTCACGATGGCGCCGATCCAGCGCAGGTCGACCGTGTCGACCGCATGGCGCTGCTGGCCAAGCACGATGCCGGCATTGGCGGCATTGTCGCTGATCGTATCGGTGATGATACGCGCCTTTCCGGTGTCGGGATCGGTACGCAATATGCGCGTGTCGAGAATCTCAAGGCTTGGTGCCACGTATTCGGTCGCTGCCAGAACGTCCTCTCGTGTCACCTGCTCTCCCCTGAGGGGCGCGTTCATGATGAAGGCGATCTCGGCCTCGATGCGCGGCTGGATGAAGCGGCCGGCCGGAATCTGCGCGCCGTCGGCGAACAGCATGTCATCGAGGAGAACGCCGGAGTCCGGCGTTTCGATGTTGAGCGCCTGCTGCATGGCGCGCGAGGTCAGGCCGATCTTCCAGCCGATCACCCTGCGCCCATCAGCACGTTTGCGCTCGATGAGGGCGGCCTGGATCGCATAGGCCCCTTCAAGGTCCAGATGCGGGTATTTCAGCGACAGCAGGCCGGTCTGGCGGCCGGTGAGCTCCGCCTGAAAGAGGGCCTCGGCGGCTTCCTGAATCTGTTGGGGGGTCATTCGTCAGCCACTCCGTTGCGCAGCAGGCCGATGCCTTCGGCTTCGATCTCGACGATGTCTCCGGGGCGCAGCCAGATCGGAGGATCGAACCTGGCGCCCGCGCCGGTCGGGGTTCCGGTGACGATGATGTCGCCCGGCTCCAGTTGGGTGAAGGTGGAGATATAGGCAATCTGACGGGCAACCGGGAACAGCATGCGGCTGGTGCGGTCCTGCTGGCGCACCTCGCCATTGACCCGGGTGACGAGGCCGATGTCGAGGATCTGAGCCGGATCGGTGAACGGAACCAGCCAGGGGCCGATGGCTCCCGATGCCTGCCAGTTCTTGCCCTGCGTGACGTTGAACTTGGCGTGGCGCGTCCAGTCGCGGATGGTGCCTTCGTTGCACAGGGTCAGGCCGGCAATGTGCGAAAGCGCTTCCTCCTGCGGGATACGGCGTCCGGCTTTGCCGATGACGATGGCGATCTCGCCCTCATAATCGAGCTGTTCGCTTTCCGGCGGACGAATCAGGGGCGAGCCATGGCCGGTGAAGCTGCCGGCAAAGCGCGGAAACAGCGACATGTTCGCAGGCGCGGCCTGTCCGTCCTTGTACTCGGCATTGCGGTCAGGGAAATTTACGCCCACGCAGATGATCTTGCCCGGATCGGGCACCGGAATCTGAAGCGTATAGGTGCCGTCGGCATGGCTGGGCTGACGGCCGCGGGCGGCTTCCAGAACCTCAGCGACAGCGCCGGCTGCGATCACGTTGCGCAGGGTTGCCCACTGCGGAAAATCGTCGGACAGAGCAAGCATCCCGCCATCGACGGCCGCTCCCCAATAGCTGTGGCCATTGGCCGTGAAGGTGACGAGGTTCATTTCCCACTCCTGAAAGTGCCGCAAGCGCGCCGCTCTCCTGCCCGGTGCGGAACCGGCCCGGTTTACGCCCCGCTTCAGGGCGATTAAATTTAACTTGATATATAACATGTTATATGCTTTGTGAATAGCCATTGCTTGCTGTGGTTCATCGGGGCAAGTTCCATCATCCGTGATGACGCCGCTGATCGCCGCAAGCTCCACACCTAACGCCAGGATCTGGGAGGAACAGGAATGCTGAAATCAATTCAAAGGGTTGCCTTTGGTCTGACTGCTGCGGTCGCGCTTGTGGGCGGCGCAAATGCACAGCAAGTCGACACCGTCGGCGCCATCAAGGCGCGCGGGCAGCTCAACTGCGGCGTCTCCACCGGCGTCCAGACCGGCATGAGCACGCTCGATGCCAGCGGCAACTGGGCCGGCTTCGAGGTCGATTTCTGCCGCGGTCTTGCTGCCGCCATTCTCGGCGATGCCGACAAGGTCAAATATGTGCCGCTCGACATCAAGACGGCGTTCACCACGCTGCAGTCTGGCGGCATCGACCTTCTGGCGCGCACCGCGACCGAAACCTTCCTGCGCGACGTTGAAATGAACCTCGCCTGGGCCGGCGCCTATCTCTACGATTCGCAGGGCTTCCTTGCCCGCAAGTCGCTTGGCGTCGAAAGCGCTCTCGAGCTCGACGGTGCGTCGATCTGCGTTTCGGCAGGCTCCAATTACGAGCAGAACCTGTCGGATTACTTCCGCAACAACAGCCTGTCCTTCACTCCGGTTGCCGCCAACTCGCGCGACCAGAACGAGAAGAACCTCATAGAGGGGCGCTGCGACGTCTATGCCAACGTGCTGAGCGCTCTTGCCGGCGCGCGTTCCAAGATGCCTAACCCGGATGAGTGGGTGGTTCTGCCGGAAATGATTTCCATGGAGCCGATCGGCCCGGTCGTGCGTCAGGACGATTACCGGTTCCAGGATGTGGTATCCTGGGTGCTCAACGCCCAGATTGCCGCCGAGGAGTATGGCGTTACCTCGAAAAATGCGACCGAGATGCGCGACACCTCGCCGTCTCCGGAAGTGCAGCGTCTGCTCGGCAAGACCGGCGATTTCGGCGCAAAGCTCGGCCTCGGCAATGACTGGGCGCTGAACACCATCCAGGCCGTCGGCAATTACGGCGAGATGTTCTCGCGTCATCTGGGCGAGGAAAGCCCGATCAAGCTTGAGCGTCGCCTGAACGCCCTGTGGAAGGATGGCGGGCTTCTGTACACGCCACTGATCCGCTAACAGGTCGACAACTCCTGTTGCGGGCGGCTTCGGTCGCCCGCCTACGGCCCTTCGTGCGCTGAACGAAGGCCGTCGCGGGTTCATCAAGAGGATCAGGACATGTCCGGACAGCCGACATCTCTCGCAACTGCTCAGGGTGGCGTTCTGGCCAGCGCTGCTGCGCGGCGCTGGCTGGTGCAGCTTGTGATCGTTGCCGTGCTGGTTGCTATCGGTTACGTGGCGCTCGGCAATCTGAAGGGCAATCTGGCGCAGCGCGGCCTGTCGCTCGGCTTTGACTTCCTCCGGCAGGAAGCCGGCTTTGAAATCTCCTTTTCGCTGATCCCGTTTTCGGCCGGCGACAACTACATGCGCGTGTTTCTTGTCGGTCTGACCAACACGCTGCTGGTCACCATACTGGCCATCATATTCTCCACCATTCTGGGCTTCATCGTCGGCATTGCCCGCCTTTCCTCGACCTGGGCGCTGCAGAAGGCGGCTGTCTTCTATGTCGAGATCGTGCGCAATCTGCCCCAGCTCCTGCACATCATGCTGTGGTACAATGTTGCCTTGCGCAACATGCCCGTGCCCAAGCAGGCGGTCGGGCTGTTCGACGTGGCCTTCCTGACCAACCGCGGCATCTACATTCCCGCCGTCCATTCCGACCGCCCCTTCCTGTGGGTGATCAGCGTGCTGTGCGCCATCGCCGCTTCCATCGCGCTCTATGTCTCGATCTCCCGCCGGTCCGACGTGATCGGCCGACCGCTCAATGCCTGGCTGCCCTCTCTGGCCGCGCTTGTCCTCCTGCCGGTCGCCGTGGTGTTCGTCTCGGGCAGCACGCTTTCGATCGACATGCCGCAGCTCAAGGGCTTCAACTTCGTCGGCGGCTGGGTTTTCGTGCCGGAGCTGAGCGCGCTCGTCTTCGCCATGGCTATCTATAACGCCGCCTTCATCGCCGAGCTGGTCAGGGCTTCGATCGAAGCCGTCAGCCGTGGCCAGCGGGAAGCGGCGGCGGCGATCGGCCTCGGCTGGTCCCAGACGCTGCGCTACATCATCATTCCGCAGGCCATGCGTGTGCTGATCCCGCCGCTCGGCAACCAGTACCTCAACATTCTCAAGGGCTCGTCGCTTGCGGTCGCCATCGGCTTCCCCGATCTCGTCAGCGTGTTCACGGGCATCACCATGAACCAGACAGGCCGCGCCATCGAGATCGTGACGATGACGATGGGTACCTATCTGCTGATCGGTCTCGTCATCACCGTTCTGCTGAATGTCTTCAACCACATGACCCGGATCGTGGAACGATGAGCGCTGTGCTGTCTCCCCTGCCGACTGAAGGCCGTTCCTTCTCCGGCCGGCTGGCCGGGTTCGCAAGGACGAAGCTGTGGCCGACCCGCTGGGCGCTGATCGTCAATCTCGCCGTTCTGGCGGCGCTGGCGGCCATTGTCGTCAACGTCGTGCCATGGGCGCTGCTCAACGCCACATGGACGGGCACCAGCCGTGCAGACTGTGCGGCCGGAGGTGCCTGCTGGGCTTTCGTGCATGAGCGCTGGCCGCAATTCGTCTATGGGTTCTATCCCGAAGCGCAGCGCTACCGCGTCAACATCGCCTTCGTCACGCTTGCCGCCGGCATCGCGGCGCTGCTCATTCCCGGCACGCCGGGCAAGCGCTGGATCGGGGCCTTCATGATCCTCATCTATCCGTTCTTCTGCGCGGGGCTTTTGCTGGGTGGTTTCGCCGGCCTGCCTTTCGTGCCGACGGATCGCTGGGGCGGACTGATGCTGACGCTGGTTCTGGCCGTCTCGGGCATCACCATGTCCCTGCCGATCGGGGCGGCGCTGGCGCTTGGCCGGCGCAGTGAAATGCCGATCGTGCGCTGGCTGTGCATCGGCTTCATCGAGTTCTGCCGGGGCGTGCCTTTCGTCACCGTTCTGTTCATGGCCATCGTCATGCTGCCCTTCTTCCTGCCCACGGGCACGAAGCCCAATGCGCTGGCGCTGGCGGTGGTGGGCATCATCTTCTACGAGGCCGCCTATATGGGCGAAGTCATCCGGGGCGGCCTTCAGGCCATTCCCAAGGGACAGTACGAGGCCGCCAAGGCCATCGGCCTCGGGTTCTGGCGGATGATGATCTACATCGTGCTGCCGCAGGCGGTCGGCAAGGTCATCCCCGGCATCATGAACACCACCATCTCGCTCCTGAAGAACACCACGCTGGTCATGGTGGTGGGTCTGTTCGATCTGCTCAACATCGTCACCGCCGGCGCTTCGGACCCCAACTGGGCCGGCTCACAGGCCGAGGGGTATTTCGTCGTTGGCATCGTGTTCTGGATCATGAGCTTCTCGCTGTCGCTCTACAGCCGCAGCATCGAGACCAAACTGAAGAAAGCGGATCAAAGATGACAGGCAAGCCTTCACAGCAAGCACCCCTGCTCACCCTGCGCGACCTCAGCAAATGGTATGGCAATTTTCAGGTGCTGAAGAACGTCGACCTTGAGGTTGCCGCCGGCGAAAAGATCGTCATCTGCGGGCCTTCCGGGTCAGGCAAATCCACGATCATCCGCTGCGTCAACGGACTTGAAGGGTATGAGCGCGGCGAAATCCGCGTCGGCAACGATCTGGTCCGCCACGACGGCGCGGGGATCGAGAAGATCCGCCAGCGCGTCGGCATGGTGTTCCAGTCGTTCAACCTGTTTCCTCACATGACCGTGCTTGAAAACCTGACGCTGGGGCCGATCAAGCTGCTCCGCAAGCGCAAGGCAGATGCCGAGGCGGCGGGCCTCGATCTGCTGAAGCGCGTTCACATCGCCGAGCATGCCCACAAATATCCGAACCAGCTCTCCGGTGGCCAGCAGCAGCGCGTGGCCATCGCGCGTGCCCTGGCCATGGCGCCGGAAGTGATGCTCTTCGACGAGCCGACGTCGGCGCTTGACCCGGAAATGGTCAAGGAGGTGCTGGACGTGATGACCGAGCTCGCCCGCACCGGCATGACCATGGTGTGCGTGACCCATGAAATGGGCTTTGCCCGCGCCGTCGCCGACCGGGTGGTCTTCGTCTGCGAGGGCCAGATAACCGAGGTCGCCGATCCCGACGGCTTCTTCACCGCACCGCAGACGGAGCGCGCGCGCCAGTTCCTCCAGCAGATCATTCATTGAAGGCTTAAGGCCAGTCCAAAGAGTGTCCGACATGACAGTGCTTCCAAAGACCGAATTTCCCTATCGCCTGCGGCTTCCCGGCCCCACCGCCATTCCCGAGGCGGTGCGGATGGCCGGGTCCCGTCCAATCATCAATCATCGCGGCGCGGAGATGCGCGTCATGCTGGGCGAGGTGCAGCAGATGCTGCGGCCGCTGTTCGGAACGGCGCAGCCGGTGGTGCTGCAATCCAGCTCCGGCACCGGCGCGATGGAGGCGGCACTGGTCAATGTGCTTGCTCCCGGCGAGAAGGTTCTGGCCTGTGTCAACGGCCAGTTCAGCGAACGCTTCGCCAAGATCGCGGCAGCCCATGGCGCCGGGGTCGACGTGCTCGACATCGAATGGGGCAAGGCGCCCGACCCGGAAGCGGTGCGCCAGCGGCTGGCCGGCGGCGATTACCGCGCCGTGCTCGTCGTTCACAATGAAAGCTCGACCGGGGCTTTGGCCGATCTGCGTGCGCTGGGCGCGGTCACGGCCGAAACGCCGTCGCTTCTGATGGTCGACAGCGTCAGCGGCATCGGCGGCGCCGAAATGCGGCAGGACGACTGGGGCGTCGACGTCATCGCCACCGGCTCGCAGAAGGCACTGATGTGCCCGCCGGGTCTCGGCCTGATCAGCGTCAGCGCCAAGGCGCGCGCCGTGGTGGAACGTGACGATCGCTGCGCACGCTTCTACTGGGATCTGCGCAAGGCGCTGCCAGTCGTCGACCAGAACGAGACGGCCTTCACGGGAGCCGTCTCGCTGGTTCAGAGCCTGCATACGGCGCTCAGCCTGATGCATGAGGAAGGCATCGAAAACGTTTATGCGCGCCATCTGCGCCTGTCGAAGGCCATGCGCGCCGGTTTCGTCGCACTTGGCCTTGAGGCCTTCGGCGACGCTTCTGCCTATTCGCCCACGGTGGTGGTCGGTGGCCTGCCTGAGAGCATCAATGGCGGCGATGTCGTCAAACACATGCTGGAAACCTACAACACCGCAATCGCCGGTGCCCGCAACAAGCTTCAGGGCCGCGTCATCCGCATCGGCACCATGGGCGCGTTTTCCATCGGCGATGTGATGACGGATCTGCTCTATCTCGGCCGGTCCCTCCAGGCTCTCGGCCATTCCTGCGATCCGGACGCGGCAGTCGCCGCCGTCCTTTCTGCCAATCGCTGATTATCAGAGGACATTGGACATGCCCCATATCTGGGTCGAATATTCCGCCAACATCGAGAAAGAGATCGATGTCCCGCAACTGCTCGAAACCGTGCAGAAAGCCCTGATCGATGACGGAAGCGTGTTTCCCTTCGCCGGCGCGCGTACCCGCGGCGTCCGCGTCGACAACTATCTGATCGTCGACGGTCATCCCGACAATGCCTTCGTGCATGTGCTGCTGCGGATCGCCGCGGGCCGAAGCGAGGCCGATCGCAAGGCGGCCGGCGACCGCGTCTTCTCGAATGTGAAGGACTATCTTTCGCAGCTCATGGCACGGCGGCCGCTGGGACTGTCCGTGCAGATGGAAGAAAGCGACGCCGAGGTCAATCTCAAGACCAGCAATTATCGCGACTATCTGAAGCTGCGCGCGGCCGGCTGAAACCTGCGGGTATCAGACGGGTGCAGGCATGCGCCTGGCATATGTGAAGTCATGAAAAAGAGCGCAGGCCCCGGGTCTGCGCTCTTTTTGTCTGGACAGGTTGCATGCGCTCAGCGGAAGTCGGCGTCTTCGTCCGTATCCGGAACGATGTTGAAGCTGTTCATGGAGGTTTCGAGTTCGGCCAGCATGGACTGGAGCAACTGCAGGCGCTCCTCGCCATAGGCTTCCGTGATCCTCTGGTAGATCTGGGCCGACTGAGGCGTGTGTTCGCGGATCAGCTCGCGCCCCTTCGCGGTCAGCGACAGGACACTGCGGCGCTGGTCGTCCTCATCGGTACGGCGGCTGATGTGACCGGACGCTTCCAGCGTGCGCAATATCCGCGACAGGCTGGGTCCCAGCAGGAATGTCTGGCGAACCAGTTCGTTGACGTCGAGTTCGCCGGCCGAGCTGATCGCCCGGATGACGCGCCACTGCTGTTCCGTGACATGGTGTTCGCGCAGCGACATGCGGAAATGGCGCATCACCGCCTCGCGGGCCCGCATCAGCGACATCGGCAGGGACATCGAAAAGTCGCGCAGATCCTGCGCCGGAGGGCTCTCGCTGCCCGCGGCTTTCCCTGCGTCGCTGAGACATTGACGCCTTTTCATCGGCAGGTGCTCCTTCCGTAGTTTTTCATTTCGGAAGCATGATGCTTGATCCTGTGCGCCTCCTCATCCTGTCGCCGGACAAGGTGTGCGAGCCTTTGAAAGGCTGACGCGACATTATCCTTACAAATTCAATTTATCAATACCATTCAATAGGTTGCAAGACAAACTTGCAAAGTTTTTAAGCCTTTCCAATCACCGCATCCACGTCGAGAGCATCCTCGGCCGGGATGGGAAGATGCAGCAGTGGATTGCGTTTCACGCTATTTGCCCTGCCCTCGAGGTCCGGTCAGAAGTTCCGCTCGGACAGCATCGGATCGACCAGAAAACGCATGGCGACAACATCAACATGCCGTGTGGCGTTGCGAAGCCCGGTGATCTTCAGCCTCCCCCATGCAGGGGCGCTTCCTGCCCACCGGCGCCCAAGGCTGATAGGGCAAAGAATTCTCTGCCGGTGGTGATGAAAAAGATTCTCGTTTATTCCAGCCGGCGATGAACTCGTGGGTGCCGACCACCCCACCAAAGACGCGCGCCAGGTCCATCGTGGCGCAGGTATCCCGCGTGGCAACGGTGCGATAGCCGAAATCGGTTGCCGGTCCGGACCGTGGCATCGACATACATTTGGTTCATGGCGCCGACGATGGCCGTCTCCTCGATGCCGTTGCGGTGGAGCAGTCGTTCAATCCGGACGTGGCAGGGATGGCTCTGCGTGGCGGTGGCCGCCGATCTCTTCGCGCGCAAGGTGGGCGGTTGGTCGACGCAACCTACCCGCTCGAAGTCCATATAGTACTTTTCTTAAAAGCGCAGCAGGCTTTTCTCGATCCGGCGTCCCACCAGGGAAATCAGCATGCCGGAGACAAAAAACACCAGATAGACGAGGAGGAACATCTCCATGGCAAAGCTGCTCCATTCCTGTGTGTTGATCGATGCGTTGGCTGTACCCAGCAATTCGTAGTAGCCGAAAGTCAGGATCAGCACGGTGTCCTTGAACACCATGAGATTGACATTCATCAGGGCCGGGAGGGACCTGGTGACAACCTGGGGCAGGATGATGCGGCCGTGTATCCTGGCCCATTTCAGCCCCAGCGACTGGGCTGCTTCGATCTGTCCTGCGTGAAAGGTTAGGAGCGCGCCGCGGAAAACCTCCGCATAGAATGCCGACATCGCCATCGTGAAGCCAAGCAGAACGCGCAGGAACATGCTCTCGCCAATCGCCGGCGGCAGAAGATAGGGCGTGGTGACGAGGATCGCGAACATGGTCACAACCGACGGCAAGGCCCGCATTATTTCAATGTAGGCGGTGCAGATCGCCGAGACGTAGCTGTTGCCGAAACGTCTGCCGAAGGCGAGCAATATGCCTAGCGGCAGAGCAAGGACGAAGCCTCCGAAGGCCAGCGTCATCGTCAGGGAAAAGCCTGTCCAGAGCCTTGAATTCACGGTGCTCAGCAGGACCCCGTCTCCCGCCAGCAACCACACCGACAACAGGAACGCCGCAAGCACCGTGAGGTAGATGCGCAGTAGACGCTGCCGGATTGCCGGCAGGCCCCAGATCGCAACCAGCGCCAGCGCCTGCAACAGAATGCCCGTGAGTGCGCGCCAGCGTTGCTCGGGCGGGTAGAAGCCGAAGATCAGGAAGTCGAGCCGAAGCCGGACCGAAACCCAACAGGCACCCGTGCCGGCCCGGCATGCCTCTGCATCACCGCTCCAGACGGCGTCGAGAAAGGCCCAGCGGAAGAAGGGCAGCAGCACGACCGCCAGCGCGACCATGAAAAGGATAAAGCCAACACGGTGGTAGCGGCTGCGTGATGCGTTTGAAAGGCTGGCCATCTTATCTTTCCCGTGTTCTCAGCCTTGCGTTCATACGGTTCACCACAAGTGAGAGCGTGCCGCAGATCAAAAGGAAGTACAGCCCCATGAGGATGAGGCATTCGACGATGCGCCCGGACGTCGCCATGGACACGCGGGCCACCGAGAACAGTTCCGTGTAGCCGATCGCCACGCCCAGCGACGTGGCCTTCATGATCACCAGATAGCTGTTCAAAGCGCCCGGCAAACCGAAACGAAGCGCCAGAGGTGCGGTGATCTTCCGGAAACGGTCGAGTCGATGGAGACCGAGCGCATCTGCGGCCTCGATGACGCCCTTGTTGACCGAAAGAATGGCGCCACGGGTTATCTCGGCGATCTCTGCAGCGAAATAGAAAGACAGGGCCGTGGTCAGCGCCAGAAATTCAAGCGGAACCTCAACCCCGCTGCGAAACCCGAACTTGCCCAGTTCAGGCGCCCGGGCATCGAGCCCGAACCAGAAGGCCAGCAACAGGGCGACCAGCGCTCCGCCCAGCCGTGTGAGGACCGGCGCCGGCAGGCGCCACAACATCAGGCCGGAAGCCAGCACAAGGCCCCCCGCGATTGCAAGCTGTCCTGCACCTGCCAGATGCAGTTCCGGCAGGACAATTCCCCGGTTCGACAGAAAGACCAGCCCCATCAGATCGGGTGCCCTGGCCGGTGCCGGCATAAGAATGCCGACGAAATAGCAAAGCAGGATCACGAAGAGCACCGGCACATTGCGGAAGGCCCCGACATAGATGCGGCAGATCATCGAGGCTGTTGGATCGGCCATCGTGCCCATCACCCCGATCCCCACGCCGAGCAGCGTTGCGAACAGGATCGCCACCAGACCCACTGCCAGCGAATTGACGGCAGCCACGGAAAACGCCGTAAGAAACGACCAGGACGGATCCCACGGCAAAACCGCGGAGGAAATCTTGAGCCCCGAAGACGAGAGATAGAACTGGTAGTCGAGCGCAGACCCCAAGCCCACGATGATGAGCAGTGACATGACCGCAATGATCACGTTATGCCCCTGAAAGGAGGCCTTTTTCATATGGTTTTGACCTGTTCCACGAACTGACGCACACTGGCATGCGCCGGCGCCGTGAAAAAGCGGTCGGGATCCGAATCCTCGATGATCTCGCCACGATCCATGAAGACGATCCGGTCCGCCACACTACGTGCGAAGCCCATTTCATGGGTGACGCAAAGCGTGGTCATGCCCTCCTCGGTAACATCGATGATCGTGTCAAGCACCTCCTTGATCATCTCCGGATCAAGCGCCGATGTCGGTTCGTCGAAGAGCATGATCCGCGGCTTCATGCACAGCGCGCGGGCAATGGCCGCGCGTTGCTGCTGGCCGCCGGAAAGCTGGGAAGGATATTTCGCCGACTGGTCGGGAATTTTCACCTTCTCGAGGAAATGCAGCGCCAGGCTTTCCGCTTCCGCACGCTTCAGCCCGCGCACCAGCATCGGTGCGAGACAGCAGTTTTCGAGGATGCTCATATGGGGAAAGAGGTTGAAGCTCTGGAATACCATGCCGACATCCCGGCGCACCTCGTCGATGCGCCGGAGTTCGTCGGTCAGCGTTATGCCATCCACCACGATGCTGCCCGCCTGATGCCGTTCCAGCCGGTTGATGCAGCGGATCAGGGTGGACTTTCCCGAACCTGAACGTCCGCAGATCACGATCCTTTCACCCCGCCTGACCGTCAGCGAAACGTCGCGGAGCACCTGATAGTCGCCATACCATTTCGAAACGCCGGATATCCGGACAGCAACCTCGTCAGAGCCCCGATCGGCGAAGGCACAATCCTTGCGGGCAGTTCCGGTCTTCATGCGCGGGTCCCCTTTCCGCACTCAGAAGCCGGGAGAATACAACAGGCCGCCCTGGGAGACGTACCGGTTGAACCCTGGCTCGATCTTGCTCGCGCTGTCCTTGCCCAGATTGCGGTCATAGATCGCGGAATAGGGACCTACCTGCGTGATGATCTTCAGGCCCCAGTCGGCCGGAAGTCCCATGAACTTGCCAAGCTCGCCTTCGGTGCCCAGAAGCCGGCGAATGGAGGCATTGTCGGAACTGCCTGCGATTTCGGCCGCATTGTCTGCAGTCAGGCCGTACTGATCCGCTGCGATCGTGGCAAAGATAACCGAACGGACGATGTTGTTCCACTGCTCGTCACCTTCGGCGACCATCGGCCCGAGCGCATCGACGGAGAAGAGATCGTTCAGGATTTCATGATCCTCGGCGTCGGCATATCCCTGCCGGAAGCCAGCCAGAAGCGCCGGTTCGGTTGCAAAGGCATCGCAACGGCCTTTCGAATACGCCTCGGAGTTCGCCGTTATCGTGTCGAAAGGCACGAGCTTGACCGGCAGGTTCTTGGCGCGGAACCACTCAGAAACCGTGGCTTCCATCGAGCTGCCGGAAAGAATGCAGATCGTGGCGCCCGCGAGATCCTCGAAGGAACGGACCTCGCTTTCCTTGCGGGTCATCACCGTGATGCCGGTGAAGAAATAGGCCGTCGGGAAATTGACCTGCATGCCCGTATCGCGCTCGATCTTGTAGGTGTGCGAGGTCGTCACGATGTCGACCTCGCCGGAACGCAACGCCTCATAGGACTGGGCCCATCCGATCGGATTGATCGCGATCTTCGTCGCGTCTCCCAGAACGGCTGCCGAGACGGCGCGGCAGAAGTCGACACCGAAGCCCACCCAGCGGTTTTGATTGTCGAGGCTGTGCCAGCCCGGCGTGGGATCGCCGACGCCGCAGCGCAGTTCGCCGCGCGCCTTCACGCGGTCGAGTACCCCTTCGGCTCGGGCGGCGGGACTGGCCGCCACCAGCGCGGCAAGGCCGATCAGTGCAGTTGTCAGAAGCTTCATGTGAAATTCCCCTTTTTTGCTGTCGTTGTTATCTGCCATCACAACACCATGCGGTGCGAGATATTCTTCACTGTCATGTAGTGGTGCAGGCCCTCGGCGCCGCCCTCACGGCCATAGCCGCTTTCCTTCACCCCGCCGAAGGGGGTTTCCGCCACCGATGCTTCGAGCGTGTTGATCGAGACGTTGCCCGCCTCGATCCGCTCGGCGAGCAGATGAGCATTGTGGGCGGAATGGGTGAAACCGTAGGCGGCCAGTCCAAACGGCAGCGCATTGGCCCGTTCGATGGCCTCGTCGATCGAGTCGACCGGGTTGATCAGCGCCAGCGGGCCGAAGGGCTCGACCTCCAGGGCGCGCGCTCCATCGGGCAACTCGGCCGCGACGGTCAGCGGATAGAAATAGCCCTTGCCGGTGGGGCGTTCGCCGCCGGCCAGAATGCGAGCGCCGCGGCTGCGCGCATCCTCCACCAGCGTCTCGATCGCCTCCACGCGCCGATGGTTGGCGACCGGGCCCATATCTGTGGCCGCATCGAAACCGTCGCCAATGCGGATCGCTCTGGCGCGCTCGACAAAGGCATCCAGAAACGGGCGGTAGATATCCTTGTGAACGAAGAAGCGTGTCGGCGAGGTACAGACCTGCCCCGCATTTCGCGCCTTTCGCGACACGCACAGGGCGGCAGACACCACCGGATCGACATCGTCGCAGACGATAACCGGCGCATGGCCGCCCAGTTCCATCAGCACGGGCGTGACACTGCGGGACGCGATCTCCGTCAGATGCTTGCCGACGGCCGTGGATCCGGTGAACGCCACAAGGCGTACCTGTTCCTTCGGGATCAGGTAGGACGAAATGTCGGAGGGAACGCCGAAGACCAGATTGAGGACGCCGGCAGGCAGGCCGGCATCATGGAAGGCGCGGGCGATATGCAGCGCACCGGCCGGCGTTTCCTCGGCGGCCTTGAGGATGATCGAACAACCGGACGCCAGAGCCCCGGCGATCTTGCGGGCCGGCTGGCTCATAGGGAAGTTCCACGGCGAGAACGCCGCCACCGTGCCGACAGGCTGGTGAATGACGATGTAACGGATGTCCGGCGCGCTGGGAATGACGCGGCCATAAGCCCGCACAGCCTCGCCGGCGTCCCATTCGAAGAACTCGCAGCCGCGCTGCACTTCCAGCCTTGCCTGCGCGATCGGCTTGCCATGTTCCAGCGTGATCGAGCGGGCGATTTCTTCGGCGCGCGCCTTCATCAGCGCGACGGCGCGAAGGATGACTTCGGCTCGCTTCGCAGGCGCCGTCTGCGACCAGATCCTGAAGCCCTGCCCGGCTGCCTCGAGGGCGTCGTCGAGATCTGCGCGGGTGGCGACAGGAAGGGCGCCGATGACCGATTCATCTGCCGGATTGAGGACCGGGATCGTCTCCTTTCCTGAGCGCCATTTGCCCCCGATATAGAGCTGAAGTTCTGAGTAAGTCGTCATTCTCATACCTTGTTCGTCTGGCTGCGCCAGGATGCGAGGCTGGCCGTTCCTGCCCTTGCCAACCCTGCCGGCATCGGCGGAACGGTCTGGTCCATCCAGACCACGACCCAGACCATGACATTGACTTTTTCATTCATCCATAATGAATTATCTTATTAATTTATCGTCTATAATTATAAATGGAGAAGCTGATGCGCATTGCCATCAAGCAGATCGAGTCCTTCCTGGCTGTCGCCGAATACAAGAGCTTTTCGGCGGCCGCCCGCCATATCGGCGTTGCACAGCCGGCATTGTCGACGACCATTCGCGACCTTGAAACGGAGCTTGGCGTGCGGCTGCTGGACCGCACGACCCGCCGCGTGGAACTTACACAGGCTGGCGAAGAATTCCGCATCTCCACCTCCAAAATTCTGGAGGACCTCGGCCACGCCGTGCAGAATACCAGGGATCTCGCTGCAAGACGGCGTGGCCGTATTCGTATTGCCGCACCGCCCCTGCTGTCATCGACCATCGTTCCGTGGGCGATCGCAGCGTTTCAGCGTGAATATCCCGGGATCACCGTCGAGCTTCTGGACGCCCCGGCGCAGGACATCCGCGCGGAGGTGTTGTCGAACAACGCCGATTGCGGGCTGGGCACCTTTTCGGCGCATGAAGAAGGCATCGAGCGAACCGTCCTGATGCGCGACAGTCTTGCCCTGTTCATGCCATCCGGCCATCCACTGGCAGCAAATGCCTATGTGCGGTGGGAGGACATGGCAAACCTGCCGCTGATTGCCATGGCTCGCAGCAGCGGCATCAGGCGGCTGATGGAGGTAGGCGCGGAATCCGCCTCGCAGGTCCTGCGCCCGAAATTCGAGGCTTCTCTGGTGACCACGGCGCTGGCCTTCGTGGGGGCGGGACTGGGCGTCGCAGTCCTGCCAACCTACGCGCTGTCACGCGCCGACCAGATCGATCTCGTGGCCCGTCCACTGGTCGAC
This sequence comes from Aquamicrobium sp. NLF2-7, assembly GCF_022359935.1. Lineage (NCBI taxonomy): Bacteria > Pseudomonadati > Pseudomonadota > Alphaproteobacteria > Hyphomicrobiales > Phyllobacteriaceae > Aquamicrobium > Aquamicrobium sp. NLF2-7. Next base: position 168,077 of record NZ_JAKSED010000002.1, read on the forward strand.
CCGACGGTTTCGCGAGACCTGTGCCTGATCCGCGCCAGCGGCAAATCGCTGTCGCCCGCCGTCAGCAGTTTCATCACCGCCCTGCGCAGCCATATGCAGGGCCGCATCCCCACCGCCGGACGGGATTCGGGCACACATCCCAATTTATAATTTTATCCTATTAATTGATAGGAATTTTCATTCTTGAAATATAACTCATCCGCGGATGAAATCTTGGCGAAATAACCTTTCTCTGATGGAGTGCCGCCTATGAAATACAGCAGGGCAGACGCCAAGGCCCATGCGCGTGCCACGATGCGAGGTGTCTGGGCAGCGGCCAATGTTCCCTTCCGCGAAGACGGCGCCATCGATGAGGACGGCTATCGGCGCAACATGGAGCACTGGATCGGCGACCTGGGCATCGAGGGACTGTTCGTGGCCGGCAAGCAGGGTGAATTCTTCTCCATGTCAGTCGACGAGCGCAAGCGCATGTTCGACCTCTCCGTCGCTGCCGCCGGCGGCCGGGCCCAGACGATCATGTCCTGCTCCGACCAGAACATGGATGTGGTGATCGAGCTTGCCCGTCACGCCCAGTCCTGTGGTGCGGACTACATCGTCGTCCATGCGCCGGTGCTGCATTTCTTCAAGGCGCAGGATGAAACGCTGCTGCGCTACTACGAAACCATTGCTTCGAAAGTCGACATCGGGATGGCGCTGTGGTCGCACCCCGACAGCGGCTATCTGATGAGCCCGGAGCTGTGCAACCGTCTGGCCGATATCGAGACGGTGGTCGCGATCAAATATTCTGTGCCGCGCGAGATGTACAAGCGCCTGACGGCGCTTGCCGGCGACCGCATCCTCGTGTCCACCGCCTCGGAAGAGGAATGGCTTGAAAACATCATCGAACTCGGCTGGCAGCTCTATCTGTGTTCTTCACCGCCCTACACCATGCAGACGACATCCGACCGGCGTATCCGCGACTATACCGATCTGGCATTTGCGGGAAAATTCGACGAGGCACGGGCGCTCAGCACCAGTCTCGATCCGGTCCGAGACGCGTTCCGCCGCACAAAGCCCGCGGAAAAACCTCATGCCCACCAGAAATACTGGCAGGAGCTTCTGGGACAGGTGGGTGGCCGGGTGCGGGCCCCGATGCTGGAACTGACCGAGGCTGAAAAGCGCGCCACGCGTGAAGCCTTCGAAAGCTGTGGCCTGAAGCTCGGCTGATGACGATCTGAAACCGGTGCGGCTGCGCCGAACCCAAGGAAAAGAGCAATGGGAAAGTTGAGCGCCTTCAATCTCCAGAAATGGATCGATGAGCACAAGCATCTTCTGAAGCCGCCGGTTGGCAACCAGCAGGTCTGGAAAGATGCAGACCTCATGGTCACCATAGTGGGTGGCCCCAACCGCCGCACCGACTATCACGATGATCCGGTCGAGGAATTCTTCTATCAGCTCAAGGGCGACATGCTGCTCAAGGTGCATGACACGTCGACCGGCGAATTCTACGACGTGCCGATCCGTGAAGGTGAGATCTTCCTTCTTCCGCCCCATATCCGCCATTCGCCCCAGCGTCCCCAGGAAGGCTCGATCGGCCTGGTGATCGAACCGGCCCGCCCCGAAGGCGATCTGGATGCCGTGGAATGGTATTGCTTCGAGTGCTCGACCCGGGTGCATCGCGCCGAGGTGGATCTGGAATCCATCGTCGACGATCTGCCGCCGATCTACGCCAAATTCTACGCCGACGAAAAGCTGCGCACCTGCCCCAAATGCGGCACCGTGCATCCCGGCAAGACACCGCCGGACGGCTGGGTGCAACTGTGACCGAAAGGGCCGCGGCACCCGCGCTGCGGCTGTGCCTGATCGGCTCGGGCGCGATCAGCGCGCGTGTTGCGGCCCTGCTCAGCGCATATCCCTCTGCGCGGATTGAACTGGCGGGCGTGGTGACGCGCCCCGGCGCTCAACGCCGCGACTGGTGGCCGTCAGATTGCCGCCAGATCACCGATGCGGCCGGCCTTGAGGAACTCGCGCCTGACGTGGTTGTCGAAGCAGCCAGCCGTCAGGCGGTGGAGGACTGGGGACATGCCGCCCTGCATGCGTGCCGCGAGTTCGTCCTGTGTTCGGCTAGCGCGCTGGCGGATGACGCCTTGCGCACGCGGCTGTTGCAGACGGCAGCCGCTGCGGGCTCAAGGATGACGATCGCGCATGGCGCGCTTGGCGGCATCCATGCGATTTCTGCGGCCTCGCTGCGTCCGCTTGCCAGCGTAACGCATGTCATCCGCAAGCCTCCCGCCGCCTGGCGCGGCACTGCCGCTGAACGGCTTTTCGATCCCGGCAACCTCGACAAGGTGCTGGTGTTCTTCCGCGGCCCGGCGCGCGAGGCCGCATCGGCCTATCCCGCCAACGCCAATGCGGTCGTCACCACCGCCCTTGCCGGGATCGGTCTGGATGCGACGCTGGTAGAGCTTGTGGCAGACCCGCTAACGGACAAGAATATCCATCAGCTCCACGCGACCGGAGATTTCGGCAGCCTGAGCATGACCATTTCGAACGAACCCATGCCCTCCAATCCGAAAACCTCGGACATGACCGCTCTCAGCATCGCCCGGATGCTGCTCGACCGGGCTGCGCCGCTGGTGGTCTAGAGGCAAACCGGAAAGACCGAAGATGAACGATACTCCCCTGTGCGTTCCGCAGGCTTACAGGCTGGACGGCCGCCGCATTCTCATCACCGGCGCGGCAGGCGGCATCGGCTGGGCGACCGCCCGGGTCTGCTGCGAACTCGGGGCACAGGTTCTGCTCACGGACCGCAGCAGTTGTGGACCGAAGGTGCAGGCATTGCGTGCAGAAGGGCATCAGGCCAGCGCCATGGAGATCGACATCGCCGAAGCAGGCGCCGCCGACGAGCTCGGCGCATGGGCAGGAGAGATCGACGGGCTGGTCGTTGCCAGCGGGCTTTACCGGGTAATGGACTGGGATTCACCCGACTGGGATGCCCATGCCGACCTTTCCTTCGAGGTCAATCTCAAGGCGCCGATGCATCTGGCGCGCGTCTTCGCCCCTGCCATGGCAGCGCGTGGGCATGGACGCATCGTGCTGATCGGCTCCGTCGCGGGCCACACTGGCGGCACCTTTCCGGGCGTCGCGCCGCATTACGGGGTGACCAAGGGCGCGATCCATACGCTGACGCGCTATCTCGCGGCACGGTTCACCTCGCAAGGAGTACTGGTCAATGGCGTTGCGCCCGGCACCATCGACACGGCCATGCTGAGCGAGATCGACGTTCCGGCGGCGGTGGCGCGCCAGCCGCTGGGCCGGGCCGCGCGCGCCGAGGAAGTTGCACTGCCGATCGCATTCCTCTGCTCTGACGCCGCAAGCTTCATTTCCGGAGCAGTCCTCGACATCAACGGTGGAAACTACCTGCGCACGTAGAGCGCATCGAGCCGATCCCCGCACGCGATTTCCGGTTCCGACACACTCCACCAGAAGGAAACACTCAATGACCAGTTCGTCCGCCCCCCGCCCTTATGCTGTACCCCGCCCCTGCCCCGGCTCGGGCAACCCGTTCGAACTCACCGGCCAGACCATCCTGATAACGGGAGCCACAGGAGGCATCGGCTCCGAAACCGCGCGGCTGTGCGCCCGTCTCGGAGCCAGGGTCTTCTTGACCGATCGGGCCGGCTGCGCCGGACTTGCACAGCAGATCTGCGATGCGGGAGGTGAGGCCGAAGGTCTGGACATGGATCTGTCCGAAAGCGGGAACCTGCAGATACTGGCGGACTGGGCCGAAGCGGCGGATACGGTGATCATGGCAGCCGGCGTATACCAGATCGTCGCCTGGGACAGCCCGGACTGGGAATCCGCACTGGATACGGCGATGCACGTCAACCTTCGCGTACCCGCGCTCATCGCCCGCGCTTTCGCCGAGCGAATGGTTGAGCGTGGAGGAGGCAGGATGGTGCTGGTGGGCTCGATGGCCGCTTCTACCGGTGGCAGCTTTGCCGGCATCGGTCCCCACTACGCAGCCTCCAAGGGCGCCCTGCACACGCTGATCCGCTGGCTGACGACCCGTTATGGATCGCGCAACCTGCTGGTCAACGGCGTGGCTCCCGGAACGGTATTCACCGCGATGAACTCCGGCAATCCTCATCTTGCCGAGGTTGTCGCGCGCCAGCCCATGGGACGTGCCGCGCAACCGGAAGAGATCGCGGCACCGCTCGCTTTTCTCTGCTCGTCCGCAGCGAGCTTCGTCTCGGGGGCGATCCTCGATGTCAACGGGGCGAACTACCTGCGTTAATCGGGCGGGCAAGAGAGGACCAGAAAAATGCAAGGCGCCGGCACGGACAAGAAAATGGACGTCATCGTCGTCGGGGGAGGCGGAGCCGGGCTGACGGCCGCAATCTTCGCCCGAAAGGCCGGGGCGCGGGTTGTCCTCTTCGAAAAGGACAGGCAGCTCGGCGGCGCAACCCGTCTGTGTGTCGGGACCTATACGGCCGCCGGAACAGGGCTGCAAAAAGCCCGCAACATTTCCGACAGTGCCGATCTCCACATGCAGGACATGTTCAGGGTGCTGGGCAGGCATCCCGATGACGAAAGCCCCGATCTGCGCAGGATCATGGCCGGGGAAGCGGCGGAGATGCTCGACTGGCTTTCCTCGCTCGGCATCACCTTCTACGGGCCTGTTCTGGAGAAACCGAACAGCGCCGCACGGATGCACACGATCCTGCCCAATGCCGACGCCTTCATCTATTTTCTGGAGAAGGAAGCGAGGCGCCTTGGTGTCGACATAAGACTGGAGACGCCGGTCTCCAGGTTGCTGAAAGCAGAAGGGCGCGTGATCGGGGCGGAAGTCGACGCGGGCGGCAGCCAGCAAACCTTCCATGCCCGTTCGGTGATCCTGACGACGGGTGACTTCTCCGCCAGCGCCGCCTGGCGTGGCCGCTTCGATCCAAGGATGACGGACATCGACGGGCTGGCGCCAACCAGTCAGGGCGAAGGGCACAAGATGGGAGAGGACCTCGGGGGCGCGATCCACGACGACACCTTCTTCTACGGTCCCAATCTTCGTTTTACCCCTCCTCCTTCGAAGAGTTTTCTGACCCGGATTCCGCCCTACAAAACCTTTACCCGGATCATGTCATGGGCGCTCGACACATTGCCGCAGGCCGTGCTGCGGCCGTTCATGATGTCGTTCGTCACGACCTATCTCAGCCCGGAACCCCTGCTGTTCGAGAAGGGTGCCATTCTGGTGAACCGGAACGGGGAGCGGTTTGCGAATGAGCTTGACGGCCTCAATTTCGCGCTGGCGCAGCAGCCGGAGAAATCCGGTTACATCATTTTCGACGATGCTCTGGCGAGAAAGTTCAACGCTTTCCCTCATTTCATTTCGACGGCGCCCGGCGTCGCATATGCCTATTTCAACGACTACAAGCGCTATCGCCCGGATATATATCACCGCGGCGGCACCATTGCCGAGCTTGCCGGGTCGATCGGGCTGTCTCCGGAAAAGCTGGCCGAAGCCGTGGCCAGCCACAACACAGCGCTGAAGACGACCGGCAACGACTCAGGCCGCTCCCCGATCTCGACAGGCCCGTTTCATGCGCTCGGACCCGTAAAGAGCTGGATCGTGCTGACAGACGGAAGCCTGATGGTCGACCGCAGGCAGCATGTCCTGCGCGAGGATGGAAGCACCATAGACGGCCTCTTCGCCGCTGGCGCGACAGGTCAGGGCGGGATCATGTTGCCGGGTCACGGCACCCATCTGGCATGGGTGTTCGTCTCCGGGCGACGCGCCGGTATCGAAGCCGCGAAAGCACAATAGAAGGATGACCATGCCCAACTAAAGAGTATCGAATGGCTTTTTGGGCGGTTGCAGCAGTCTTCCCGATGACCGACATGGGGCGACGTGGACCAGCGGGCTTGGGGCAGTTGTCGCACTGGCAGTTATCCGTCTTGGATCTTCTGAAACGGACCGCTTGACCAGCGACAAGTTGACCGCGGGGAGCAGTTGGCCGCAGTTAATGAAGCCTGACATAGAGGGGCTGCCCCACCTCTAGGTGTTTGATCCCACGGTTTAATGGTGTGATCCTTTCTTTGGAATGGAGGGAAGCCCTATGGGACAAATTCGTCACGGCAGCGCCACGACCACGCACGCTGTCCGAGCAGCAATACAGCGATCGCAAGCTTCGCTCGCGCAACTGAGCAGGGAGTTGGGTATCAACCCCAAGACCGTTGCGAAGTGGCGCAATCGGGCAACGGTCGAGGACATGAAGACCGGGCCGACAGAGCCTCGTTCGACGATTCTGTCTGAGGCAGAGGAGGCGATCATCGTTGCGTTCAGGCGCCATACGCTTCTACCGCTGGACGACTGCCTTTATGCCTTGCAGCCCTCGATCCCTCACCTGACCCGATCTGCGCTGCACCGATGCCTCCAGCGCCACGCCATCTCACGCCTGCCGGACATGGAGGGTGACAAGCCGAAGAGGTCGCAGTTCAAACGCTACCCTATCGGCTTCTTCCACATCGACATCGCCGAGGTGCAGACCGCTGAAGGCAAACTATATTTGTTCGTCGGTATCGACCGCACGAGCAAGTTCGCCGTGACCCAACTTGTCATAAAGCCAACAGAAAGGCAGCCTGGGAACTCCTTCAGCATATGCTCGAAGCCGTGCTCTATAAAGTTCACACCATTCTCACCGACAACGGTATTCAGTTCGCAGAGCAGCCTCGGAACCGTAACACCATCTACTCCCGGCCAATGCGCTTCGACATGATCTGCGAGGCAAACGGGATCGAGCACAGGCTTGTTCAGTCCCGGCATCTGGTGGATCGGGTTTAGGATGAATCGATCTGGCTCTGAAGTCCAGATTTTACAGATGTATTCATAGGGAGTGAGGCCGCCGAGGGTCTTGAGCCTGCGCGCAAAGTTATAGGCCGCCATGAAGTCGGCGAGGTGCGTTCGTAGCTGGTCGTGGCTGTCGTAATGGAAGCGTTTGACGGTGGCCTCCTTGATCGTGCGGTTCATCCGCTCGACCTGGCCATTGGTCCAAGGGTGATTGGGTTTGGTCAGCCTGTGCTCGATCCCGTTTGCCTCGCAGATCATGTCGAAGCGCATCGGACGGGAGGTGATGGTGTTCCGGTTCCGAGGCTGTTCTGCGAACTGGATGCCGTTGTCCGTGAGGACGGTGTGGACCTGATAAGGCACGGCCTCGAGCATGTGCTGAAGGAACTCCCAGGCCGTCTTCCTGTCGGCTTTGTCGACGAGCTGGGTTACGGCGAACTTGCTTGTGCGGTCGATGCCGACGAATAGGTAGAGCTTTCCTTCAGCGGTCTGCACCTCAGCAATATCGATGTGGAAGAAGCCGATAGGATAGCGCTTGAACTTCGACCGTTTCGGTTTGTCACCGCCCACGTCGGGCAGTCGAGAGATGCCATGGCGCTGAAGGCACCGATGCAGCGCCGAGCGTGTCAGGTGCGGGATGGACGGCTGCAAGGCATAAAGGCAGTCGTCCAGCGGCAGCAACGTATGGCGTCGAAACGCGACGACGGCCGCCTCTTCGGCCTCGGTCAGGATCGTCGAACTCGGCACCGATGGCCCGGTCTTCATATCCTCGACCGTCGCGCGCTTGCGCCACTTCGCAACCGTTTTGGGATTGATGCCCAGCTCTCTGCTCAGCTGCGCGAGCGAAGCTTGCGATCGCTGTATTGCTGCTCGGACAGCGTGCGTAGTCGTGGCGCTGCCATGATGAATTTGTCCCATAGGGCTTCCTTCCATTCCAAAGAAAGGATCGCACCATTAAACCATGGGATCAAACACTTAGCATAATCCTCGCATCGCTTAGGGGAGACTGATGGCCCTCGCGGGAAGTCAACAGCTGCGCTATCCGTCCCCCCTTTCCACGGAGCAGCGTGCCTCTGAGTGGGTTACCTTGCTGTCAATGACCGTGGGATCGGGACCCTGTCTTTTCGCGCAAAAGGGAGCCCGGCTTGGGGGTGTGAGCGGCACGCCGGTTAGCGCCCGATCAGGCGAAGCTGGTCGGGTTTGCACAACCTGATCGGGCGCGGCTGATCGGCTTTTCGGCTTTAGCTTTTAGTGCGGCTTTTGAAGCGCCAGAATTCGTTTCCGGTCTCGAGGATCTCACAGTGATGGGTGAGCCGGTCCAGCAGCGCCGTCGTCATCTTGGCGTTGCCGAAGACGCTCGGCCATTCCGCGAAGGCGAGATTGGTTGTGATGATGACGCTGGTGCGCTCGTAGAGCCTTGAGATCAGGAGGAAGAGCAGTTGCCCGCCGGCCTGGGCGAAGGGCAGGTAGCCGAGTTCGTCGAACACGACGAAGTCGAGCCGGGTAAGATGATCGGCAATGCGGCCCTGTCGTCCCGCACGGGTGTCGGTCTCCAGCCGGTTGACCAGATCGATGACGTTGAAGAAGCGGCCGCGAGCCCCGTTACGAATGAGCGAGCGGGCAATGGCGATGGCCAGATGCGACTTGCCGGTTCCGGTGCCGCCGACCAGGACGACGTTGCGCTGATCGGCGACGAAGGCTCCGCCTGCAAGATCGCGTATCAGGGGTTCGTTGACCGGCATGCCGGTAAAGTCGAAGTCTTCGAGGTCCTTGGCCGCGGCAGCCTGGCGACGTTGAGCTGGCATTTGATGGAGTGGGCCTGCTTCTCGGCGATCTCGGCCGACAGCAGGTCACCGACGATCTTCGGCTCGTGCTGCCGCTTGATGGCAACGCCCATGATCTCGTCATAGACCGATCGCATCCCGTAGAGCTTCAGCGCTCCCATCAGGTCCAGAACCTCGGTGCGTTCCATGGCTGTTTGTCCTCCTGAGACTGTCATAGCGGGCGCAGTCGGCGATCGGCTCGTGATTCAGCTCAGCGCCTGGGGGATGGAAAGGATCGCGCCCGGCGCCGGGTCACGGCTGCGGGCCAGGATGTTGAGGATCGTGTCGGCCGACGAGACGCCCTGATCGAGCGCCTCCTGGCAGCCGGCCTCGACGGCGCTTATCCCGTCGGTCAGGACGCAGGTGGGGATCGACACCATCTGCCGGTCGCCATCGTCGGCCGCCTTGAGCTTGCGGCGTATCTTCTCCATGGCTGACGGCAGGACCCATTCCCGGAATGGCGCGCCGTTGCGCAACCCGCCCGGCTTGCGCGCCAGAACCGGCACGTAGTGCCAGGGATCGTAGACCACCTTGCCGCGTCCGAACGCGCGGGCATGATCGCCCACGACCACGCCGTCCTGGCGGATGACGATCCGGTCGGCATAGGCATGGACCTCGACCGGCCAGCCCACGGCGCTCGACAGCACCGAGTATTTGTTGTTGTCGAAGCGCACAGTGCATGTCTTCGACGCCGAGGCGGGGACGCTATGGAAGCCGTCGAAGCGCCTGGCATAGGGAATGAGGCTGGCGCGCTCTTCCTCGAACACGTCCCAGATCGTGCGCTCGCCCTGCTCGGGGTGCCGGCGCGTCCTGGCCCAGGCGACGCATTTGTCGTCCAGCCAGCCGTTCATACCCTCCAACGATTTGAAGCGCAGCCTCGGCGAAAAGAAGCGCTCGCGCACCAGCCCGGCCTGGTTCTCTACCTGCCCCTTCTCTCAGCCCGCCGCTGGCGTGCAAGCCTCCGGCTCGACAAGGTAATGGCCGCACATCTGCGGGAAGCGACGGTTGTAGCGGCGGTCCCTGCCAATGAAGATCGCGTCCACCGCCGTCTTCATGTTGTCGTAGAGGCCGCGCGTGCAGACGCCGCGGAAGAAGGCGAGCCCGGTCATGCGCGTCGAACACCATCTCCTGGCTCGCGCGCGGGTACGCCCGCACGAAGAACATCCGGCTGTGGCAAAGCCGCATGTGCGCCACCTTCACCGTCGTGGCCACACTGTCGAGAAGAACGATCTCGTGGCTCCAGTCGAACTGGTAAGCCTCGCCCGGCGCGAAGCTCAGCGGGATGTAGGCCTCCGCAGCAGCGCTGCCGCGTGCCCGTTCCCACGCCTGCGCGTGCCGCCACACCGAACTGTAGCTGCCCTCATAGCCGACGAGGTCGCGAAGCTCCTCGAAGATCCGGATCAGCGTCAGCCGCTCCCGCAGCGGCTTGGCCGCATTCGCCGACAGCACCCGATCCAGCTTTTCGCGCCTGGCTCCCATCCGCGGATAGGGCTGGTGTTTGCGCTCGTAGCGGAACTCCGTCTCGCCAGAACGCAGGACCTTGCGCACAACCTTCCGAGAGATATTCAGCTCCCGGCAGATCGCCTGGATCGACTTCCCCTGACCCAGCGACAGCCGACGTATATTTGCAATCGTCTCCACAACCAACATCCAAAACAAAAGTGCCTCCGTTCAAAGCGGACGCACTGTGAGGACCCCACGTTAAGGGGCCCCGTTTGGACGAAAATCACCCCTCAAACAGGGCCCTCATTCCACGAAAAATCACAGCGAATCTTTGCATTCGGGTGATGTGTGCAGTATGTCCGCTTTTGGCGCGTTCATGCCATCAATGTCGCGGCGGCGTTCTTCAGAATGGCTACTTGAGCTTAGTCAATGTGCGAAGAAAACACCGCCTACACCGATCCCACAAGAAGCTCAACAATGAGCGGAAAATTCCCATCTGCCACTGTGCAAACGGGAGAGGACGATGCAAGGTTTTCCGGTCGCCGCGAGCTCTGCAGCGCTTCATCTCGATCTTCTCCGCGCTTCGAAATCTCTTCGTCGCCCCCGGTCACAAACGATCCGTACCGGCCACCCACATTCACCGCATCCGTGCAATGGCGCATTGGAAGGCCGTCACCAGCGCCATCGCCTGATGGGCGGCGTATTCATCTTAACGCGTCTATCCGCCCAACCGCCGACGGAAAGTTAAGGTGACATTGCCCTTCCCGTTCCCATATTCAAGAAGGGTGTCTTGCAAGTTCCTGCATTTCTGCAGAACGGAGTCAAAATCTGGCAATCAGTCGAGCACGACGCAGTCTTTAGCTGCCCAGGATAGAGTGACCTGGCTTCCGGGTGGGAAATGCGTTTGCCCGCGATTCTGACATTTGACCGTCATCAGTGCATCTCCGCGCCGCACGATGTAGCGGGTCATTTCCCCCAGAAACAAAGCGGTTTCGACTTCGCCGGATATGGAATTACGTCCGTCAGCCGAAACGCCAGGCACGTCGATATCAACATGCTCCGGCCGCACGAACAGCCAGCCCGCGCCGCCGCGCTTCTGCCCTGACAGGCGCGCGCATCCCGGCGACGAGCCCGCGATGATTATGCGCGCCAGATCATCGGCCGGCTCTTCGACCCGGCAGGGCAACATATTGGATTCTCCCACGAAGGAGGCGACGAAGCGGTTCGCCGGACGATTGTACAGGCTCTGGCTATCGGCGACCTGCACCAGCCTGCCTTCATTGATGACCGCGACCCGGTCGGACATGGTGAGCGCCTCATCCTGATCATGCGTGACGAAAATCACCGTGATGTTCAGCTCCTTCTGGATCCGCATGATCTCGATCTTCATGTGCTCGCGCAGATTTCGGTCGAGGGCACCCAGCGGCTCGTCCATCAGCAATATGCTGGGATCAAACACGACGGCGCGCGCCAGCGCGATGCGCTGCTGCTGCCCGCCTGAAAGCTGGTTGGGATAACGCCCTGCATAGTCCACCATCTTCACCAGCTGAAGAGCCCGGGTAACCTTATCCTGTACCTGTCCGCGCGGCACATTGCGCACGGTAAGTGGAAAGGCGACGTTCTCCGCCACCGTCATATGCGGAAACAGCGCATAGTTTTGGAACACCATGCCGATGCCGCGCTCATAAGGCGGCAGGTCGACGATTGAACGCCCGTCCAGGAAGATATCGCCGGAGCTTGGCGTTTCGAAGCCGGCAATCATCTTAAGCGCCGTCGTTTTGCCCGAGCCGGACGGCCCCAGAAAGGTGACGAACTCGCCGGCCTGTACATGGAGATTGAAATCGCGGACAACGTGATGGCTGCCGTAAAGCTTCTGGACATCCTTCAGTTCGAGGCTTGTCGACATGATAAACTCCATTCACTCGCCGGGATCGGCGGATAGGCGTTTCTGGTGCTGAACCCTGACCCACTGGGTCAGCAGGATGGTGGCGGTAACCAGCACCACGATGAGGGTGGAAGCGGTACTGAGCAGCGGATCGATCTGATATTTGATGTCGCCCCAGAATTTGATGGGCAGCGGCGGCGTCTGACGCCCTATCAGGAAAAGTCCAACAAGCAGTTCGTCGAAGGACGTCAGGAAGGCGAGCAGCCCGGCCGTCAGTAGGGAGGGCTTGAGGATCGGCAGCGTGACCATGCGAAGCACCTGCAACGGGCGCGCGCCATGGACCGCTGCGGCCTTTTCCAGCGATTCGTCGAAGTTGCTCAGCGCCGCTGCCATCACCACGATCACATAGGGCACGCAAAGCAGGGTATGGCCTATGACAAGCCCGGTGAACGTGCCGAGGACGCCAATGCGGGCCTCGAACACATAGAGCGACGTAGCGATGATCACGACGGGAACCATCAGCGGGGCCAGCGAGAACAGAAACAGGGGCCGCTTGATCGGCAGGGTCGTGCGCACCAGCCAGAAGGCGCCCATCGTGCCGATGGCCGTGGCAACCAGCGCCGAGACGACCCCGAGCTTGATCGAGAACAGGAACGAGGCGTGCCAGTCGGTTGCCGTCGCCAATTTCTCCCACCATCGCAGCGAAAAGCCGGGCGGCGGAAAGACCACGAAAGGCGAAGAGGAAAAGGAGAGAATGACGACCACCACAAGCGGCGCGGTCAGGAACACCAGCATCAGGATGGTGTAGGCCCATAGCCAGCGCGCATTCGTCGTCAGCAACGGCCGGGTGACCAGATGGATCAGCGTTTCGGCCGCCACCAGCAGCGGATGCGCCATGCGCTTCAGCGCCGCCATTGCCCGCGAAATGAGGCCGGGGCTGCGCTCGGAACTCACGGCGCTGGACGACCAGATCATTTCCAGTGGAATGAACAGGCTGGCGATGAACAGGATAGCCGCGGTGACCAGCAGCAGCACGATGGACGACGCATAGCCGAGTTCGAAATTCAGCAGGGTCGTCATCTGCACGACGATAAGCTGGGAGATCATGGTGTCGGCCGGGCCGCCAAGCAAAGATGGGGTGATGTAGAATCCGATGGCCACGATGAAGATGAGGATTCCGGCAGAGAACACCGCCGGCAGGGTCATCGGGAAATAGACGCGCAAAAATGCCTGCGCCGGTTTCGCACCCAGTATCTGCGCCGCCAGCCCGAGATCGTGATTGATCCGCACCATGGAGGAGAACATGGTGAAGATCGCCATCGGAATGAACACATGCGTCATGCCAATCACCACGGCGAAAGTTGTGTTGAGCAGCGGCAAGGGTTCGCTGATCAGGCCAAGCCAGATCAGCGTGTTGTTGACGATGCCCTGACGCCCGAGGATGACGATCCACGCATAGGTGCGGATCAGAAAGGCCGTGAACAGGGGAATGAGTATGAACACGGTAACGATCGAGAACGCCCGCGACTTCATCCGCGTCAGAAGATAGGCTACGGGATAGCCAGCGGCCAGCGACACCAGCGTCACCAGCAGTCCCACCTTCAGCGTGTTGAGCAGAATGTTGAGATTGGTGCCGGTCGAGAGCACCCGCTCATAATGGGCGAAGTTCAGCTTCGGACCTTCGACGCTCCCCCACAATATAATCAGCAAAGGCAGGATGAGAAAGCCGACCAGCAGCGTCACCAGCGGTCCGGCAACGATAACGCCGCGTATCCAGCGATGAGCGAGCAGCTTGTTCATGACACCCCTCCGCACATGCGCTTCATGCCTGCCCCACCTGCGTTTCCTCGACCGCGACCGCCAGAACGGAGGATCCCTTCGGCAGCGACGGGTGGGTCATGCGCCACAGAACAAGCCCCGTTTCCGGAGCGGTGATCTCGGCGATCTCCTCACCGAAAAGGTTGCGCATTGCACCGAGGCGCTGGCCTTTGGTGACCCGCATGCCGGGTTCGATTTCAGCGTGAAACTCGCCGTCGACCGGTGTTTCGACCCACAGATAGTCATTGCAGGCAACGCGTGCGTTGCGGAACGCGCTCATTGGCGTATCGAGAATTCCGAGCGCACGGGCAATGTTGAGCACGCCCTCGACATGGAAGGAAATAGAGCTTTCGTCCAGAAGGCCATTGGCCCCGGCTTCCGACATCAGCGCCAGCCGGCCATGGCGGGCGAACCCCGTGGGGGGACGGCCGGGTCTTTGCATGTGATCCTTCGGCAGTCCGACGACGATTTCCGCATCGAAACACATGGCCATCCTGCGGCCCATCGCTTCGAGCCCGGCATCGTCCGTGCGCTGATATATGGAGAATTTCGAGACGTTCTCGCGCAGATCCCCGCCATGCAGGTCGACATAGCAGTCCGAACCGGCGCACCATTCATTCATGATCGCATCGCACAGAACTTCGGAAAAGGTTCCGCCCTTGCTGCCGGGGAAGGTGAAATTGATGTTCTTGCCGTCGATAGGGCAGATATACTCGCTGTATTTGTAGAGCGCCGGCTGATTGACCAGCGGAATGATAGAAACAGAGCCGGAAATGGCTTTCGGATCGAACAGTTTCTGCAGGCGGATGGCCGCCTCAATGCTCGACACTTCATTGACGTGGACGCCCGCCGAGACGCAGAGCCTCGGGCCTGGCCGCTGGCCGCGTATTTCGAGGAGCGGCCAGACATAGTCCGACAGCATCGGGCTGCCGAAACGCGCCTGTCCGCGAAAGATTCCGGGTTCGCCGAAGGCGCTGCTGTTGGTCGAAGCGATTGTCTTCATATGTCCAAGGGCCGGATGTCGGCCGTTCCCATTGCAGATCGATCAGGCAAGAAGCCATCGCAAGCGGCAAAGCTGCCTGCGATGGCCGGATGACGGTTATCTTACTGCGACAGCAGTGCGACGCAGCGCTCCAGAGCCACATCCCAGTTGGTACGGCCATCGGGGCCGGTGGCGTTCCACCATTCGTAGTTCTGGAAGATCTGCTTCTTGGCCAGTTCCGGGGCGCCGGGCAGAACGTCCAGCAACTCCTTGGGAACAAGGTTGAAGGCCTCGTTGTTGACCGGGCCGTAGGAGATCGCCTCTGCAAAGGTCGCCTGCGGCTGTGCGCGGGAGATATATGCCAGGAACTTCGCGGCGTTATCCTTGTTCGGCGAGCCCTTCATGATCACCCAATAATCATACTGGAGAAGCGACTGGTCCCAGGACAGGGAAAGCGGTGCCCCTTGCTGGCGCGCGCCGAAGATGCGCCCGTTATAGGCGGCAGCGAGATCGACTTCTCCGTCGATCAGGCTCTGCGGCGCATCCGCACCGGCCACCCACCAGCGGCCGACATTGGGCTTAAGTTCGGCAACCTTTGCAAAAGCCCTGTCCATGTCGATCGGATACACCTGATCGGCCGGCACGCCATCACCCATCAGCGCGCCTTCCAGCAGACCGCCATCCACCAGCTTTTCGCATTTGGGCAGGCTGCGCGGTCCGGGAAAATCCTTCACATTGTAGAAGTCGACCCAGTTCGAAGGCTGCTTGCCGCCGTTGGGAAATTTGGTCGTGTTGAAGGCAACGGCGATGGAATAGAGCAATGCGCCAACGCCGTTCTTGTTCTTCATGGCTTCAGGCATGTTCGCGAGCGTATCCGGCGCAAAGAAGCCGTAGTCCATCTCCTCGACAGCCTGCTTGTTGACGAAGCCGGCCAGCGCGCCACCGGGAACGGAGGTGATATCCGCTTCGGGCTGGCCAAGCCGCACGGAAGCGAGAAGCTTGGCGTGGTCTTCGGGCACGAGCACCACCTTGATGCCGGTATCGCGCGTGAAGGGCTCGAAGAAGGCCTTCTTCTGCGCTTCTTCCCATGTGCCGCCACCGGAGGTGATGACGACTTCGCCGCTTCCCTTGAGGTTTTCCGGAATATCCTCGGCATGCGCTGCGAGCGGCGCAAGCATCAGCGCCGCCGCGAAGACCGAGAAACTGATCGCTTTTATGTTCATCTCTGTTCCCCTTTTTCCAGTTTTATGGCTACCGATTTTGATTTCCGGCACTGCAGCCCGGGCCATCTGCCGCGCGCGCCGCCTCCCGATCTGGCGCTACCAGTCTCCTTCCACAAAGCCATGGCAGCAAAATGCGACCGGACCGGTCATGACCGCAGTTGCATCGTCATTAATGCCGATTTTCAGCGCGCCGGCCGGCAACTGGACCTCGATCTCCCGGGCCGAGACCAGACCTCGCTTCAGGGCAGCATAGGCGGCTATGCAGGCCCCGGTTCCACAGGCGCGCGTGAGAATGCCGGGGCGCTCCCACACCGCCAGCCTGAGCGTCTCGCTGTCGATGACCTGTGCCGCGCCGACATTGATGCCTTCCGGAAAGAGCGGATGGTTCTGAATTGCCGGCGCGTAGAGCGTCAGCTCCTGCGGATCAAGCCGTTCCACAAAGAATACAGCGTGCGGATTGCCGATGTGGAAGGCCGCGCCGTCCCGCAGGGGGCCACTTTCCACCGGCAGATGAAACGTGTCCACCTCGTGCGCTGCGGGAAGCAGCCGCCAGTCCGCGCTGATCGGTCCAAGGGTGACGCTCACGCTCATCGGCCCGGCCTCCCGGCAGTGCAATACGCCTGCAACCGTCTCGATGCTGACCTCGTCGGTTCCGGTTTCTTCCAGCAGCAGATGAGCCATGCAGCGGGTGGCGTTACCGCAGGCTCCCACTTCCCGGCCATCAATGTTGAAGATACGCATCCGGGCATAGGCTCCGGCCTCGCGCCCCTCGCGGCTGGGCTTTTCGATCGTCAGAAGCTGCTCACCACCCACGCCGATATGCGGATCGCAGATGCGCACGATATCGGCAACGTCGAACGGCCTGCTGACGGAACGCTGGTCCATGATGACGAAATGGTTCTGCAGCCCGTGCATCTTCACGAATGGCCGGTAGGGGAGAGGAGCGATCGCAGCCGGCTGCGAAAGAAAATCGACGTGCCTCATCGCACGGCCCTTCCCTCGGCGGCGAGACCTGCGATCTGCCATTGCGTCGGCTCCTCCAGCACCAGCAATTCCGCCGTTTCCTGCCTGCGGCGGATCACACGAAAGCGGTTGCCTTCCACCAGAACCTCGGGCACAAGCGCCCGCGCATTGTAGGTGGATGCCATCGACGCCCCATAGGCTCCGGTGCAGGTGAAGGCGAGCAGGTCGCCTGCGCTCAGCGCCGGCAGACCCGCATAGGTTCCGAATATATCGGAGCTTTCACATACCGGGCCTGCGATCCGGACCGGGCGATCCCCGCAAACCTCGTTTTGCCTGACCGGCAGCGCGGCATGCAGCGAACCATAGAGCGCGGGACGCATGAGATCGTTCATCGCGGCATCGACGATCACCGTCGGCGTCTCGCCGGCCTCCTTGAGATAAAGCACTTCGGTGACGAGCACGCCGGCCGGCCCGACCAGCCAGCGACCGGGCTCGACGGTCAGCGCGCATCCGATCCCGCCCAGCGTCGCGGAAACGATTGCCCCATAGTCTTCCACGTCCGGAGCCGGCCCGCCGTCATAGCTGATGCCGATGCCACCTCCGAGATCGAGGCGGGTGACGGACAATCCGCGTCCGCGCAGCGTCATGACGAGGTTGGCCAGATGGGTATAGGCCTGACGAAAAGGCTCCAGATCGAGAAGCTGCGAGCCGATGTGAACGGCAAGACCGACGACGTCGAGCTCGGGCAGCGTTGCCGCGCGCGCATAGGCATCCAGAATCTCTTCGCCCGACATACCGAACTTGTCGTCCTTCCGGCCGGTGCTGATCTTCGTATGCGTGCCGGCATCGACATCCGGGTTGTAGCGGAACGCGACGGGTGCCCGCAGACCAAGTTCGCGCGCAACGTCCGCGATGGCATCCAGTTCGGCAGCCGATTCCACATTGATCTGATGAATACCCGCCTTCAGCGCATCGCGGATTTCACCACGCTTCTTACCGACCCCTGAAAAGACGATGCCGGCGGCAGGCGCACCAGCCGCCAGAGTCCGCTCCAATTCGCCGCCGGAAACGATGTCCATACCGCTGCCCAGTTCGGCGAGCAGGCTGAGCACGGAGAGATTTCCGTTTGCCTTGACGGCAAAGCAGATCGATGCGCCTACCGGCGCCAAAGCCTGCGAAAGACGCTCATAGGCCGATCTTATGGACGCCGACGAATAGCAATAGAAAGGCGTTGCAACGGAGGCCGCGACGTCTTCAAGACTGACGTCCTCCAGGCGCAGCGCGGCATCGCCATAGCGCAGGCCTGACCGCGACGCAGCCGAAAAACGTTCGTGACGGATATCCATGGCGCAACCTCGCCCTCTCTCCCTCACCAGCCCCTCAGCCGGTACTCAGGGCGATGATTCCACAAGCCTTTTCATTTTAAAAATACTGAATTATCATGTTCACATTCATTTTCGATATATGTTGACCGGCATGCGACTGAACCAGAGACAGATTGAAATCTTCAATGCCGTCATGGCCAACAAGAGCATGACGGCAGCTGCGGAAGCGCTACGCACATCCCAGCCGACGATCAGCCGCGAGCTGCGCGATCTCGAACAGCAGATCGGCTTCAATCTGTTCCATCGCTTCGGGCGGCGGCTGACGCCGACCAATGAGGCGCAGATGTTCCATTCGGTCGTGCTGCGGTCCTTTGTCGGACTGGAGGAAATCAGCCGCGTTGCCATGTCCATTCGCGGCCACGGGGCAAACCACCTGCGCATCGCCTGCATTCCCGCTTATGCCGAAGCAATTCTGCCGCTGGTTGCCAATCAGTTCCTGAGCAGCCGCAAACCGGTTCATCTTTCCGTTCACTCGCTGGAGGAGGTACTGCTTGTAAACGACCTGACGACCCGCATTTTCGACATCGGGCTGACTGAGGGCTGCCATGATTACGAAAAGGCAGCCACGGAAAGCATCGAGGTCGGAGAAGTGATGTGCGTGCTGCCGGCTGGCCACGCTCTGACCTCCCGCCAGCTTCTTGAGCCCCACGATTTTGAGAATGTCGATTTCGTCTATTTTTCGCATGAGGATCCTTATCGCCGTAAACTGGACATCATATTCGAGCAAGGTGGCGTTAACCCGCGCTACAGGGTGGAAACCACCACAGCGACAGGCGTGTGTTCGATGGTGGCTGCAGGCGTCGGCGTCTCGATCGTCAATCCGCTGACGGCGGTCCATTACGCGCGCAAGGGCATCGTCCTGCGCCGTTTCAGTGTTTGCGTGCCATACAGAATCCATCTGTGGCGACCAAGCGACGGCCTCCAGTCGGCACTGGCCAACCAGTTTATCAGAACACTTCGCGAAACGGCCAAAGGCATGAAGGCCAAAGCGGATTTGCTGGCACGCGCAATAGATTAAAGTCCCGGCGGGAGCGAACTCCGTGTTGTCAGCACGCTCTGTGTATGTCGGCCTATGCCGTGACGACGAAGACAATTCCTAAACTGCGCGTCCAGTTCGGTCGCCGATCTGCCGACCGGCCCGACAGAGCCGAAGCCGACGGTTCTGTCGGCCGAGCAGGAAGCAATCATCGTTGCCTTCCGACGCCATACGCTGCTACCGCTCGATGACTGCCTCTACGCTTTACAGGCGACGATTACGCATTTGACGCGCTCGTCGCTGCATCGATGTCTTCAGCGTCACGGCATCAGCCGACTGCCGGAGATCGAGGGCGACAAGGAGCCGAAGAAGAGGTTCAAGTCCTACCCTATCGGCTTTTTCCATATGGATGAAGCCCGAAGCGCCGCGCTGTCTGCCTTTCAGGAGCCAGCGCGCTACTCTGCTGGGGATGGATGCGTCGCTTCCGACCTCCGACGCAAGTTCGAGCAAGGGCGCAAACTTCGATCGTGGATCCAGCAACCTCTCGTCGAGCCAGCCATCGATCAATGATTGGCTGACACCATCGATCTCAAAGGGCTGATCGATATCGCTGCGGCGAGAGAATGACCGGGTCATCTCCAGCACACGCGCGGCTGTCTCCAATCCCCATTGGCGTGGATTTTGGTGGTGAAGCCGCCGCGCGAGCGACCGAGCGCTTGGCCTTGCTGCCCCCCTTGGCGCTGTAATTCTGTGGCAACAGATGTCTTACCTGCACCAGAGACGCCTTCGATTAGATAATTCCTGATGGCCATGCCGCCTCACCCAGATTGATCAACTATGCCTTTGGTAAGTGCTCCATTATACGCCTGAGTTGTTGTCGTGCAGATGACCGCACAGGACCGACAGCAGACTTCAGCCGTTTGTTCGCGCCGAGTAATTCCACGGCATCAGCTCATCGATCCGGCTCTGCCTGTGGCCGTTGACGATAGCGGTCAGCATGGCCGCTACATAAGTAAATGGATCGACGGCATTGATTTTGCACGTTTCAATCAGCGAGGCGATGATCGCCCAGTTCTCCGCTCCGGCATCATGTCCAGCAAAGAGAGAATTCTTCCGATTGAGAGCAATTGGCCTGATGGTTCGTTCGACGGAATTGTTGTCGATCTCGACGCGACCGTCGGTTAAAAAGATGCAGAGCCCGTCCCAGTATTTGGCGATATAGGCGAGTGCTTCGCCGAGCGGCGACTTGCCAGAGACGCGGGCACGATGATGCGTCAGCCAGGTCCGCATGTCGGCGACCAATGGCGCTGACCGTGCCTGCCTTCCGGCCAAGCGGGCGTCGGCGTCGCGACCGCGCAGCTCTGCTTCGATGCGATAGAGTTCGCCGATCCGCTTCACGCCTTCCTCCGCAATTGGTGCCGAGCCGGTGCGGGTGATCTCGACCAGCTTGCGCCGTGCGTGAGCCCAACAATAGGCTAGTCGGATGTCGGGCCCAACGCGATCCGGCGCGATCAGCCGATTATATCCTGCATAGCCATCCACCTGGAGGATGCCCGAAAAGCCTTGCAATATCCGCTCGGCATGGCGCCCACTGCGACCAGGAGCATAGGTGAAGGCTACACCGGGCGGAGCACCTCCGCCCCACGGTCGGTCATCACGGGCCAACGCCCAGAAGTACCCGGTTTTGGTTTTGCGAGAGCCAGGATCGAGGACTGGCGCACGGGTTTCGTCCATGAACAGCTTGGTCGACCGCTTCAGGTCTGCAATCAGAGCGTCGAAGACCGGACGCAGTTCAAATGCCGCCCGGCCGACCCAGTCGGCTAGCGTGGAGCGGTCGAGATCAACGCCCTGGCGGCTCATGATCTGGGCTTTTCGGTAGGGCGCGATCGATGGGGCCTACTGGCTGCGCAAGCCTGGGCCAAACTGCGCAGTCGTCATCGCATATCAGGGCGCGATCGCCGATGAGGCGATCGCTGCTGCTGGCGTGATCGGCGAAACCAGACGGGACATCGGCGTGCTCGCCGTAACGTCGGCGGATCGTCTCAATGCCGGATGGACGGCTGCGCAGAGGGAGCGAGCGCGCGGCAATCCAAGAGCGAGGAGCCATATCGAGACGTTGCTCAATCCCTTGCCTCGCGACTGCGCCCTCGTCACCGTCATCGATGGGCATCCGGCAACCTTGTCCTGGCTGGGCGGCGTGGCGGGGCACCGGACGATCTCCCATGGCGTCGAGCATTTCGGGCAGACTGGTACGATCGGCGATCTTTACGGCCATTTCCGCATCGACAGGCAGTCCCTAGTGCGATCGGTCAATGAGTTGACGATCGGCAGACCAAGTTTCGAGCGTCTCTCACTGATGTTCCCGTAGAAGCCTCCGCATTCGACAAGGAGATCGAGCGCCGGCTCCTGCATAAAATTCAGTGTCAGTGAAACTTGGGGCTTGGTCACCTAGAGGTGCCTTCCGCTCCCCATCGCTTCAGAATAAACCGTTGCCCGAAGGTCTTGTTTTCACTTTCTCCACGTATGCCGATGCCTGTATCCCGCTCGATGAGCGCTGGAAACCGACAGGGATACGCGAAATCTTTTTCGATACTTAAGAAGAAGTGAGGCGCACAGTTCTTGCGGCGCGCGACGATATCGCCGTGACGACCTTGACTTGAGATACAGTCGCTCCCCGATCACCAAGAGTCAGCGAGGATGTTTGCGGGCGCGCACCGCAGGCGATAAGCCAGCTCTGGTTGTTGCAGTACCAATTACGGGGTTGTATTTTAACAATCCCGTTGTGACTGATCAGGTCTCAAAAGACTTCATAACAACAAAGCGGGGGGAGGATGACATATAAAATCACGCTGGAAGAGCATCAGGCAACAATTCGATCCTTACCGGTTGCGGCCTGTCTGGTTGACAAGCAACTTATCTATCTATCGGTCAGTGACCGTTACGCTGATCTCTTCGGCGCGACCGTCGATCAGCTTATCGGGCGCTCGATGGTGGGGATTGTTCCGGACTCGGTCATTTCAGGGTTTCAAGGAGATTTTGAAGCGCTTGAAAATGGTCTGGAAACGGCCACTGATGAGCTTGTCATCGATGGGCGTATGTATCTCGCCACCATTCATCCCCTTCGCCACGAAACAGGGGCAATGATTGCTACTTTCGTGACGCTCACCGACATTTCTGCGTTCAAAAGACGGATCGCGGATTTATCGGGCAAATTTGAAAAGCTGCAAAGCTTCACCAGCAAATTGCAGGAACTGGCGGAAACGGACGCGCTGACCAGCCTTCCAAACAGGCGGGGCATGGAGCGTTTCGTTTGCACTGAAATGCGCCGGTGCCGTCGAGAAGAAAAGCCGCTTTCCGTGGCTCTGATCGACATAGATTATTTCAAGCAATTCAATGACCGTTTTGGGCATCTTGCCGGTGACTGCGCGCTGAATCTGGTCGGCAAGGTCATACAACAATCGATCCGCAGGCCGGGGGATTGTGTTGCGCGCTATGGCGGGGAGGAATTCATTGTGATCTTGCCAGATACAAATCTGGCTGGTGCGCAGCATGTCTGCGACACCATTCAGCGCGCGATTTCAGCGCGCGCTATCACATATGAATCCCACCCCTGTGAAAAGCTAACCGTCAGCATTGGCATCGCCGGCGTTTCAAGGATCCCGCGAGACATCGATCTGACGGTGTTGCGCGAGACACTTTTGCGCGAGGCGGATCTCGCTTTGTATGACGCAAAGGGTGCGGGACGGAACAACGTGCGCGTTTGGCAAAAACAGATTGGCGCGGCCTGACTGCCAGACGCCGACCGGTGCTGGCACATTGAATTTTCGTCAAAGGACTTGTGGTAGCCGTGTGGCATGAACAGCGTGCCGCCGACCTATAAAAACCATCGCTTCCCGATCGAAATCGTCTCCCGCGCGATCTGGTTCTATTTCCGGTTCAATGTCAGCCTGCGCGAAATCGAGGAAATGATGCTTGAGCGCGGCATTGCGGTATCTCACGAGACGATCCGTCGATGGTGCCGGGTACACGGCGCCACGATGACGGCGCAGTTGCGCCGTAAAGCGCCTTCCTCCAGCGACTTGTGGCACCGACGAGGTTGTCGTTTGCGTCGACGGGAAGAAGTGCTGGCTGTCGCGCGCCGTCGATCAGGAAGGCTAGATTCTGGTTGAAATCGTCCAGACACGTCGTAACATCAAAGCTGCTGGGCGATTGCTGAAAAAGCAGGGTATTGCGCCAAAGCGCATGATCACCGACAAGCTGCGATCCTATGGCGCCGCCCAGGCGCCAGATCATGCCGCACGTCGCGCATCGCTCCCACAAGAGCCTGAACAACCGGGCGGAGAATTCACATTTGCCATTCCGGAAGCGAGAGCGAACCCGGCAAGGATTTCGGTCGATCGGATCGCTGCAGCATTTCGTCTCGATCTTCTCAGCCGTTCAAAACCACTTTGTCCACTCCAGATCAAATCGTTCCGCCTCCCAGATCAGATCCTTTCGCCAAGACGCCATAGCCGAATGGACGACCGCCGCCCTGCAGATCGCCTAAAATTCCGCTCACAGCTTCCGCGCGCCTGCACATCAAACAATGTGACAGCAGCGACCTTCGTCTTCCGTCCGGCCGGCCAAGGTCGCTGCGGCCGCCGCGCATTTCAGGGCGAGCCGCTGGCGCCACACGCCGGCCCAAGGCAGATCAGTGCGCGCGAGATTGTCGAGCAAATTCAAGGCGGCACCGGCAAGATAGGCCGCCGCGACGGCGCTGGTGACCGGGCCGCGCGGGATCGCCCAGCCGGGGACGGTCGGGAGCGAAAGGCTGGCGATGGCGGTCGATTCGGTCTGTTGCATCAACCGAAGGATAAGCAACCTGTGCGATTTATACCAAATTTTGGCGAGATTCCGAACGGCTTGCATAGTTTAGATAACAACTGATAATGTTGCCTTATCGCTCCTTATGCCGCACAGTGCAAAATTGGCGTTCCCGGCTGGCAGAAGCGCGAAAATGCGGGCTTGCCAGCCGCAGCGCGACATCACAGCCAGTGCTATCGGCGCCATACAGATTTTGTGAGCGCCAAAGCGGACATGATGACGTCCCTGCAGGTGGTGTAGCTGGCGGGGTGGCCATCGGTGTTTTTCCGTTAGGGTCGGGTTGTTCAAGGCCAACCTGAGGGGAAGACCACCGATGACCGACGAGATGATGAACCTGCGCTCGCTTGTTGAGAAAAGGGCGGACACGGATTTGCTGCGCGAGATGATCGGTTTTGCCGCCGAGAAGCTGATGGAGTTGGAGGTCAGGGCGAAGACGGGCGCGGCCTATGGCGCGAAGGACACCCTTCGGCTTGCCCAGCGCAATGGCTACCGTGAGCGAGACTGGGAGACGCGGGCCGGCACGGTGGAACTGCGTATCCCGAAGCTGCGCACCGGCAGCTACTTCCCGAACTTTCTCGAACCGCGCCGCATGGCGGAAAAGGCCCTGACCGCCCGTCATCCAGGGTGTTTCGACCCCCTCGGTCGACGATCTGGTCAAGGCGATGGGCATGAGCGGCATCTCCAAGAGCGCAGGTCAGCCGCCTGTGCGAGGAGATCGACGACAGGTGAAGGCGCCTTCCTCGCCCGACCCATCGAGGGCGACTGGCCGTATCTTTGGATCGACGCCACCTATCTGAAGGTTCGTCTCGGTCGCCGTCATCATCGCCGTCGGCGTCAACACGGATGGCCGCCGCGAGGTGCTGGGCATGGAGATCGGCATCTCCGAGGCCAGAGCCGATCTGGAGGGAGTTCCTGCGCAAGCTGACGCGGCACAGCCTGCGCGGCGTCAAGCTCCCCCAACTCATGGACACCGCCGAAGAAAACGTGATCGCCTATGACCAAGATGATCGGGCGACCGCTCGCATCCATTACGGCATAAAGCTTGATGTCCGTAGCACCTTTCGTGCAGCCGATCAGACGCCCCTTTTTTACTCGTAAACCAGAAGCCAGGCGGTGCTGCCTTGAGATAGGTCGTATCAGTCATAATCGTCTTGCATCCTGGAATCTGAGGCATGACCAGATCATCCATCAACTTGCAGGAAGATGTCCTTCTCGCCTCAGCCCTTACAACGGTTTAAAAGCGGCTTGGATGGAGCATATTCCTTCGGCACATCGTGCCACCCAAGCCGCTTGCGGTCGACGGAGATGATGCAGCTGTCACGAATGACAGGGCAAGCCTGAGCCAGCATTTCGCGAAACGCTTGTCCGAGACCGGGTAGTTGTGCCTATCCACTCCGGCCTAAATCCCCTTCCGATATCAGACCGTACCGACAACATCCTCCACCATGAACAATCCTGAGCCGTATGAATGGTTTTCGTGCGAAACAAGCTTCTGTTTACAATCCCATCGAAACAAACCACGAAACCCCTCCCCTCTTTTCTGAACCGCATAAAGAACGTTCAGTCGCACCCCAGCCTCTTCTCTTGTGTGAAAAAGCTCTTCAGCAGCTTGCGCCGGTTTCCCGTTATGCCAGAACGGCTTCCGTCATGCTGTCATCGCCGCCTCCGCCGCTCCAGTTTTAAGCGCTGCCATCAGCATCGGGCCGACGGAGAAGTTGCCGCTGCCTGCCTTTTCGGTGAGGGCTCGCAGATAACCTCCGGCTGAATGGATATGCTGTGATCGCTGGAGAATGCAGGCTATGACGATGGCAGTGCTTTCCTGCCCCATCACCTCCAGCGCATCGGCATAGGCGGATGGCGATATGCCCAGGTAGCCGCGTACCTGTGCTGCGGTTGCCATGAAATCACGCCAGCTATCGATGCCATCAACAGCATAGTCGCGGATATCCGGGCAGGCACGCAAAACCAAACCAAGCGGATAGGCCTTTGGTAGATCAAACGGTTGGGAAGCTGGCTCAGTCTCGCCCCTGTCTTTTTCTGAAGCAGGTTCAAATTCAGAATAGGTGTTTGTGTTTGAATCAGATTGCTGCCGTTCATTTTGTTGGTCATTGCCGTTCATAAATTCGGTATTCATATGCATTTCCAGCAACTTATCGACATCCTCGCGAATCTGTTCAAGGTTGCTGACAATAAGTTCCATATCCGCAAGTGAAGCGCGGCGGGGAATGGCCTCAACAATGGCGCGGAAACGCTGCCAAAGGCTTGTCCAGTCGCCCGCAGCCTGCTCCTCCAGAGCCGCCTCGATCAGCTTGCTGATATCGCGGCGGTGCAGCGTAATGCGCTCACGCATCAGCTTCAGCGCCTGAGCCTCGGCCCGCACCCGTTCGGCTGCCGCCGCAAACTCCCCCGCCCGCACCAGCAATGGCGCAAGCGAGAAGCCGAACGCCTCTCCAGGCTCCCCTTCCCGGCTTCTGCGCGCATAGCGCTTGCCATTGGGACTGTCGCGGCGAACAATCAATCCGCCATCCACCAGGGCCGCCAGATGGCGCCGCAAGGTCACTTCCGACATGCCGTGCGCCCGCAGAGCGAGCTGGCGATTCGACGGAAACACGACAAGGCCATGCTCCTCGGATAGCTCCTCATGCGGATAAAACGACAGCAATGCCGCGAGGATGGCCAGCGCCCGATCGCCCACGCCTATGATCGTCTTTCCCTCACACAGATCTCTGTAGACCTGCCACTTGCCCGCGGTCGCCCCTTCCGGGATAGCAGCCGCTTCCTGCTGCACTGCCAGCATGGCAAGCGACATCGGCCGCCGCCCAAAAGGCGTCGCTGCAATATGCGTATCCATGTCCTTCCACCTTCAATCAGGCAAAAGAAGCCCGCCCGTCAAAACGACAGTTTCAACGCTTGACACAGATTCACGGAAATGCGATTCTCGGATTGTCCAGATACGAGAAGGGCTTCCGCGACGACAGTCGTTCGGGGGCCTTTTTCTTTTGCGGCTTCAATGCTCCTGTTCGGTTTTCTCCGATTTTCTGAATGCCTCATAAAGGCTGCTCAGATTACTCGAAATCCACTCGGCAAATCTGGGTCCGTCGGCTGCTCCAATTGCAAGAGTTGCCGTCTTACCTGCCTTTTTCAGTCGTACGCTGACCTTCTTGTCCTGCGGCAACCAGGCTGTGTCCGCAGACTTCGTGACAGTCTTGCGAGCCGGCTTGCTCCCGGCAGCCAAAGCTGCGTGCAAAGC
Source organism: Aquamicrobium sp. NLF2-7 (assembly GCF_022359935.1). Lineage (NCBI taxonomy): Bacteria > Pseudomonadati > Pseudomonadota > Alphaproteobacteria > Hyphomicrobiales > Phyllobacteriaceae > Aquamicrobium > Aquamicrobium sp. NLF2-7. Next base: position 195,508 of record NZ_JAKSED010000002.1, read on the forward strand.
CTCAAAGCGGGCGTTGCTGTCGAGCTGGCTGAATTCGGGCGTTGCGGCGACGGAGCTTGCCATTTCCAGCCGGCGAGGCACCAGAAGGGAGAGCTCTATCCACCTCTCCCGGCCGATAGCCGGCGCCGGGCCGATTGCCCTGATGATATCTTCTGGGACGCGGGTTACCGTCGTGATCATCTTAGACACAGCCGCTTCGTTAGAAGCCAGAGCCGAACAGATGATGTCGCGGGTGTAACCAAGATCCTCGAGGCGCTTTGCAAATGCGGCCTTCTCGATAAAGCTCAAATTCGCCCGGGCAGAATTCTCCTGCCCCTGAGCGATGACATGCGCCTTGTCATCGATCGCTTTCACTACGGCCCGGACCTTGCGGCCGAGCTCTTTCGCCACCCTGACGCGACGATGGCCGAACACGATCATGTAGCGACCTTCCCTCTCGGGATGAGGTCGCACCAGTATCGGCGAATTCTGGCCATTCTCTCTAATGGCTTCGAGAAGTTCCTGATGATGTTCCTGATCTTCGGAGAGACGGTCGGCAACAAACGAGCCATCGATCATCTCGGGGTCGAGATCCACCACCTGCTCGCCTTCAAGATAGGCATCGGCCTGCCGCGCCAGTTCGCTGACGGAGCGGATCATCGACTTGGACGCCCCGCGCATGGGATAGGCTGGCGCATTCGAAGCGCCCTGCCCTTCCTCATTTGTCTCCATAAGGCCTGACAGCAGGTTCTTACGGGCCATTCAACCTCTCCTGTTGTTGCCTAATTCGTTGAAACACAACGGCGAAGACGTGTTTTTGTCGGCTGACAAGATCACCTCCCCCACGCTTCGTGAATAAGTCCGGCTATTTCCGAGTTCACGCCATCCAGAGATTCCATCGCCCGCTCATAGGTCGAACGGGTCATGGTGTTCTTTTCCACCTCGTACAAAGTCTGCTTGGTGATGCCGGCATCGGATATGGCCGTGGACTTGAGCATCTGGTTTCTGAGGATGAATTCGCCAAAAAGCGTCTGCAGGAAAGCCACCATCTGCGCCTGCGGCTGATCCATCGGTTCGTAGCGCGTGATCAGATAGCGATACCATTCCAGATTGACCTCTGCGCCGGCGCTGCGGATCGGCTCCAGAATATTGCCCAGCATCAGCAGGAACTGGCCCATCGACATCACATCCAGCATCTGCGGATGAATGGTAATCAGCACCGACGTGGCGGCTGTCAAAGCAGCAATCGTCAGATAGCCGAGATGCGGCGGGCAGTCGACGACCACAACATCATAGCGGCTCTCCACCTCTTCCAGAGATCGCGCGATGCGCGTGAAAAAGGCCTTGCCTGCATTGGAGCTGCGGTCGGCCATCGCCAGCGGCGTATCGTACTCGAATTCCTGCAATTCGAGATTTGCAGGCACGATGTCGAGCCCCGGGAAATTGGTGGTATGAATGATGTCGGAAAGGGAGACCCGTTCGTCATCATAACGGATGGCGTCGTAGAGCGACTTGATCCTGTCGAGTTCGGGCTGGAAGCCATGCAGCGAAGACATCGATGCCTGCGGATCGAGGTCGACTGCCAACACCCGGTGCCCGGTCAGCGCCAGATACTGCGCCAGATGCGCCGCCGTCGTCGTCTTGCCGGAGCCGCCCTTGAAATTGACGACGGCCAGAACCTGCAGCTTCTCTCCCGGGCGGCGATGCGGAACATATCTGCGCGCTTCCGAGCGTCCGTACTGGTCGAGATACTGCCTGAGCTCCAGCATCTGCTGGGCAGTATAAGAACGCCTGCCCGTCGATGACGTTTCAGGAACGGGACCCTTCCCTTCCAGATGCAGCTTCTTCAGATGGCTCTGGGAAACGCCCAGGTAATTCGCGACTTCCGCCAGCGTGAACGAACGCAGATTCTTCTTAGCAAGCGGTGGGAATCGCTGCAGGCTCAGAAGGTGCAGCTTCTGCGAAATCTGATCGCCCTGCTCGAGAATGTGTTTCTCGAAATGCAACGGCTCTCTTGCTGGTCTCGGTGAACTCACGTTCATTCGGGCTGCATTTCCTAATAACGATTTTTAGAGGAGTTTCTCCAAACAACCGTGATTATGCCCGATTCGGGTTTGCCGGCAATAGCGCCCCCTGCTGAATCAATCCCCTCCCCCAGCTAAATAACAGCCCTCACCTTCCATAGAAATTTATATGCCTTTGAAATAAAAGCCCTTTGTTGGGATTTTGTCCGCTGACAAGCCTGCATCCCCACCTTTTCAGACACAAGAATTCGCCGACAGCCCTTGTTCAGGCGAAAATGTTATGGCCGCTGACGGTGAAACAGCCAGCGAATCGATTTTACGCGTTGCGCTCTGCATGTCGTCTGGAGGCCTGTAGCAGATGCTCGCGAACACCGGACGCATTCCAGCACACTGACCCCGTATAACGGAAGTTGTGCTGTGCCGGGCGGATGATGTTATGCTCGGCATGTCATTCGCCGGAATCGGGAACCTTCGTCGAATGGGGAGAGGGGAAACAGTTGCCTATGACGATCACGACTTCAATGAACCGTCCGTCCGGCGCGGTTTTCACATGGCTGGTGGCATCTCAAAAGTCTTATGTCGGATCAGCCGGGCCCGGTTTCATCAAAGCTGTGGCCTGACCGCAGTGGAGAAATCTCGTCCGCTCACCCGCATTCAGACAAAGCGGCGCCGAAAAATTCTGGAAGCAGCGCTGGAGATATTTTCCACGCATGGCTTTCGCGGCGCGACCATCGACCAGATCGCTGAAGCTGCCGGCATGTCCAAGCCCAACCTGCTGTACTATTTCCGCAGCAAGGAGGAGATCCACAGCACACTGATCAAGCGTCTGCTGGACGACTGGCTACAGCCGCTCCGTGATCTCGATGCCGATGGCGATCCGATGGCCGAGTTGCAGTCATATATCCGGCGCAAGATGGAGATGTCCCGGGATTTCCCGAGAGAGGGAAGGCTGTTCACCAACGAGATTTTGCAGGGCGCACCGCACACGCTGGAAATGCTTCAGGATGTGCTGAAACCGCTTGTCGACGAAAAGGTGAAGGTCATCGCAGGGTGGATGAAAGATGGCCGTATCGCCCGGACCGATCCATATCATCTGATCTTCTCGCTCTGGGCGACGACACAGCACTATGCCGATTTCGAGGTGCAGGTGAGGGCGGTTCTTGGGCCTGATCGCAGTGGGGAGCGGCTGTTTGAAGATGGAGCACAGTTTCTTGAACAGCTTTACCTCAACGGGCTTTCGCCAGAGGCCAGCAGAAACTGACCGGCCGCGCAGATTGCTCTGCGCGGCCGGTGTGGTCCTGCATGTGTTTCGGCGGGATCACACGCCGATGGGCATATGCTCAGGGGAACGGGTGACGGCGCGCGGTGCCGTCAGTTCCTTCCATGTCGAAAGCGCCTTGTTGACGGCCTGGAAAGGCTGGCGGGCAACGAACTTTCCGCGCCCGGGCTTTGCTCTGGCAACGCCTTCGCCCCACACCAGGTCCCCGCGCGAAAGCGTGTAGCGCGGCAGACCGGACACCTTCATGCCCTCGAAGACATTGTAGTCGATGATCGACTTCTGGGTCGCGGCCGAGATGGTCTTGCCCGCCTTCGGGTCCCACACAACGAGATCGGCATCGGCACCCGGCACGATGGCGCCCTTGCGCGGATAGATGTTGAGGATCTTCGCGATATTGGTGGAGGTCACGGCGACGAACTCGTTCGGCGTCAACCTGCCGGTTTCGACGCCAGTGGTCCACAGCACAGACAAGCGGTCTTCGACGCCACCCGTGCCATTGGGGATCTTCGTGAAATCGTTGAGCCCAAGCAATTTCTGCTTCATGGTGAAGGCGGCGTGATCGGTGGCCACCGTATGCAGCGAGCCCGATTGCAGACCCGCCCACAGCGAAGCCTGATGGCGGGCGTCGCGGAAGGGCGGGGACATGACGCGCTGCGCCGCATGGGCCCAGTCGGGATTGGCATATTCGCTCTCATCCAGCGTCAGGTGCTGGATCAGTGGTTCGCCATAGACGCGGATGCCCTTGTGCTGGGCGCGGCGGATGGCTTCATGCGCCTGCTCGCAGGAGACGTGCACGATATAGATCGGAACGCCGGCGGCATCGGCAATGGTGATGGCGCGGTTGACGGCCTCCCCCTCGACATCCGGCGGGCGCGAATAGGCATGCGCCTCGGGGCCGCTCAGGCCGGAATTCATCAGCTTCTGCTGCATGGCCGCGACAAGGTCGCCGTTTTCGGCATGAACGAAGGGAATGGCGCCAAGCGCGGCGCAGCGCTGGAACGAGGCGAACATCTCGTCGTCGTTGACCATCAGCGCGCCCTTGTAGGCCATGAAGTGCTTGAACGTGTTCACGCCGCGCCCGACGACGGTTTCCATCTCCTCGAAAATCTTTTTCGACCAGCCGGTGATCGAGACATGGAAGGAATAGTCGCTGCACGCCTGACGCGCCGCGCGCTCCTCCCACTCATTAAGGGCTGCTATCAGTCCGTCCTCACCGGGGATGACGAAGTCCACCACCATCGTCGTTCCGCCGGAAACGGCGGCATAAGTGCCGCTTTCCCATGTCTCGGCCGTAGTGGTGCCCATGAAGGGCATCTCAAAATGGGTGTGCGGGTCGATGCCGCCGGGAATGATCAATGCGCCTTCGGCATCGATGACCTCATCACCCTTGAGATCCGGTCCGATGGCGGCGATGGTCTCGCCTTCGATCAGCACATCCGCCTCATAGCTGCGGTCGGCGGCGACGATCGTGCCTCCCTTGATTACTTTCGACATTGCTGAAGCCTTTCATTTTCATGCGGGTGACCGGGCGCGCGATGCGGCCGGGTCGAACGGGGCTATGCGGGCGCTTGTTTCGTCTGTCGCGCAGCTGACGGATCGGGGGGAATCAGCCTGCGAACCACCGCTGCGCCACAGGGCGGTGGTGGAGACCGCCGGCCATCAGCCGGCGGCTGTCTTGAAGGGATGTGCGATGGGAACGGAATCAGATTCCCTTCCCTCGGCTTTTTCCTAGTCGGTGGCGACAGTACCCAGCGCACGACGCTTGGCTGTGCTGAGCTGGCAGTAGATGACCGCCGACAGCACGACGCCGACAGGCCAGGAGAACGGCGTCCAGGCGCTGATCGCAGGGATGACCGACATGCCGATGGCAATGACGCCCGAGACGACAAGGGCAATGATGGCGTTGGTGTTGTAGCCGCCATTGTAATAGTATTTGCCGCCGGGCGTATCGTCGAACAGAGCATCCGAATCGATCTTCTGACGCCTGATGATGTAGTAATCCGCCATCACGATGCCGTAGAGCGGCCCCATCAGGGCTCCGACGCTGCCGATGAAGTGATTGACGATCACCGGGCTGGAGAACAGGTTCCACGGCGTCACGATCACCGAAAGAATGGCCACGACCACACCCGCCTTGCGGAAGGTGAAGTGACGCGGCCACACATTGATGATGTCATAGACCGGCGCGACGAAGTTCATGATGATGTTGATGCCGGCCGTGGCCGTGCCGATGGCGATGATGGCCACCAGCAGGATGGCGATGCTGTCGATGTCCTTCATCAGCGCGATCGGATCGTGGATCGCCTCGCCATAGACCTTCACCGAGGCCAGTGCGATGACGATGGAGATGGCGCCGAAAGCCGTCGCGTTCAGCAGCAGGCCCCATGCGTTGCCACGGCGCACCGAGGCCTCGTCGGGCGCGTTGCGGGTAAAGTCGGCAAAGTTCAGCGTCGGGCCGGCAAGATAGGCGACAACGATGAACATGGCGGAAGCCATGCCGAAAAGCCCGCTGTCGTGCTCTATGGTGCGATAGCTGAAATCGACCGACCAGCCGGCACGTGCCAGAACCCATACGGCAAGCGCGATCATGGCGATCCAGATGGCGGGACCGGCGAAGTCGGAGAGGCGGCGCACTGCCTCCATGCCGCGTGACAGGACGATGAGCTGCGCAAAGGACAGCACGAGGAAACAGATCCAGCCGAGCGTCGAAAGGCCGGCGAACGAGCTTTCCGTCAGGGTTGCCGAAGATGGAAACACCTTGATGACCAGAAGCATCATCGCCGCGGAGGCCAGATAAGTCTGGATGCCGTACCACGCCACGGCAACGATGGCACGCAAAATGGCGGGTATGTTGGCGCCGTAGACGCCGAAGCTGGCACGCGCAAAGACCGGGAACGGCACCTTGACGCGCTGACCGGCCACGCCGCTCATATTGTTGGTGAAATAGAGAATGATGATGCCCGCCGTGAATGCGGCGATCATCTGGTATCCGCTCAGGCCCAGTGCGAACAGGCCGACCGCCATCGTGTATCCGCCAAGGCTGTGCCAGCCCGACATCCACCAGGCAAACAGGTTCCATGTCTTCCATGTACCCGTAGCCGTCTCCGGCGATAGCTCGACGTTGAAAAGTCGAGACGATTCATTTGCATGCTTATGCATTAAGCTCCTCCCAGAATGGTTGCGTTGATGTCGTATCCTGCCCGGCACCTCCTAGGCCGCTGCGGGATACGCCGATGTTCAGCTGTCGATGATGGTCGACCCCCTTGCGATACACGCCACCCGTCTTCGCCCCATCGGGGGGAGGCGGTTGTGGAATGATCCGTTTGTCATGAGGGCTGGGGGCAGAACCTCACCACAGGCACCGGCATGGTGCAGGAGGGGCGGGCTCTGCATGTCCTGAAATGCCTTGAAAGGCACTTGCGGGCATCTTGCGGACGGTACGGCGCAGCCGATGGAAAATGCTATTGGCTGCGCGGATCGCGCCTTGCCGGTCACATCGGGAACTTCACGCCGACACATCATGTCGAATTCTCTCCCATATGCATGGCATCGGAGATTTCCTGCCCGGATTCTGATGTCCGGTTGAGCGGATCCCCAAGCCTGGCGCCGGCACCCATCTTCAGATGGACTCAGGATACCGGAGCCAAAAATAACGAAAGTTCAGTGGGTTACCTTAGTCGGAAACATTCCGGCTGACGTTTCGTAAACACCCACTTGACATTTTTTTATCATGCAGTCAAATTTTGATCAGATGATAAAAAATGGGAGGAGGAACCCATGAAGCAGGCACTCGCCACAGGTGCAGGCTTGCCACGGAGGAGGGGCGGAATCCGTATCCGCGTCAGTTCCGGACAAGGCATTTTTCTGCACGATCACTCTCCTGCGACCGTCTGACGGCCGGCACCATGATCACGATCGAAGACGTCTACGCGGCAGACCGCGTCAGCGAAGCCGGACTTGCGCGCCTGCGTCAGCGGGCCTGTGAAATCCGCGATCAGCACTGGGGACGGGAGATCACTTACTCCCGCAAGGTTTTCATCCCCCTCACCAATATGTGTCGCAACACCTGCGGCTACTGCGTCTTCGTCAAGCATCCGGGCGATCCGGCGGCCAATTACCTGACGCCCGACGATGTGCTCGACATCGCCCGCCGGGGTGAGCGCCTCGGCTGCAAGGAAGCCCTGTTCTCGCTGGGCGAGCGCCCGGAGCGGCGCTACCCGGAAGCAGCAGCCATTCTGAAGGATCTCGGCTACGCCACCACCGTCGACTATCTGGTCGATGCCTGCCGTCTGGTTCTCGAACACACCTCGCTGATCCCGCATGTCAATGCGGGCACGCTGACCGAAGAGGAGGTGGCGCGTCTTGGCGAGGTCTCGGCCTCGATGGGCATGATGCTGGAAAATGTCAGCAAGCGCCTGTCGAAGCCCGGCCTGCCGCATCATGCCTGCCCCGACAAGGCGCCGGTATTGCGCCTGCGCACCATCGAGGCGGCAGGGCGTCTCGGCGTTCCCTTCACCACCGGCATTCTGATCGGCATCGGCGAGACGTGGTCCGAGCGCATCGACAGCCTGATTGCCATCAACGAAATCCATCTGCGCCACGGCAATGTGCAGGAGGTGATCGTCCAGAATTTCCGCGCCAAGGCGGGCACCGCCATGGCCGAATGGATCGAGCCCTCGCGCCACGAAATGCTGAAGACGCTGGCCGCGGCCCGTATCGTGCTCGACCCCACGATCAGCCTGCAGGCCCCGCCCAATCTCGATGAGGAGTTCGAGGACTACATCGACTCCGGCATCAACGACTGGGGCGGCATCTCGCCGCTCACCAGGGACCACATCAACCCCGAGCGGGCATGGCCGGCGCTGGGCGAGCTTTCGCGCCGCACCTCCGCCAAGGGGTATCGCCTCGCCGAACGGCTGACCGTCTACCCCCGCTATCTGGCCGAGTGCCGGGAAGCGCTGGCCGGCCCGCTGTCCCGTCTTGCCCGCGCCGACGGTCTGGCGCGCGAACAATTCACGAGTTGAGCCATGAGCATCGATCTCGAAGTCATGAAGCAGTTGGAAAACCGCCCGGATGAGGTTCTGGCACGGGCCTCTGCAAAGGTGCGCGCCATTCTCGAGCGCGCGCTGGCAGGCGGAGAAATCTCGCGCGAGGCAGGTGAAATCCTGTTCAACACGGAGGGCGCGGACCTTTCCGCCGTTCTCAAGGTGGCCGATGCGGTGCGGCGCGAGCGGGTGGGCGACAGGGCAACTTTCGTCACGGTGCGCAACATCAACTTCACCAATGTCTGCTACATGGCCTGCCAGTTCTGCAATTTCGGCGTGCGCAAGGAGGCCAGCGGCGCAGAGCTGCTGACGCCCGAACAGGTGGCGGCACGCGCCGAGGAAGCGTGGAACCGGGGCGGCACCGAAGTCTGCATTCAGGGCGGCCTGCATCCCGACATTCCGGGCGACTATTATGTGCAGTTGCTGCGCGCGGTGAAGAAGCGCGTGCCGAAGATGCATGTCCACGCCTTCTCGCCCTTCGAGATCTGGTACGGCGTGCGCAAGAGCCGCATGCCGCTCGACGATTTCCTCGCCATGCTGCGCGACGAGGGGCTGGGCTCCATGCCGGGCACGGCAGCGGAAATCCTCGACACCGAAATCCGCCTGCAGCTCACCCGCAACAAGCTTTCCGCCGACGAGTGGGAACGGATCATCCGCGCCGCGCACCGGCAGAATATTCCGACCACCTCGACCATCATGTACGGCCATATCGACGGGCCGTCGCACTGGGCCGCCCATATCGACCGGCTGCGTTCGATCCAGAAGGACACCGGCGGCTTCACCGAACTGGTGCCGCTCGGCTTCATCCACGAAAACACCCGCCTCTACCGCAATGTGCCGGGCGTGCGGCCGGGACCTTCCATGACCGAGAACCTGAAGATGCACGCCGTGGCGCGCATCATGCTTCAGGGTTACATCGATAACATCCAGGCATCGTGGGTGAAGCTCGGCCCGGAAATGGCGCAGACCATGCTGGCCTGCGGCGTTAACGATCTCGGCGGGACGCTCATGAACGAGAGCATCTCGCGGGCAGCCGGTGCAAAGCACGGGCAGGAGATCACGCCGCTGGAGATGGTGCGCATCATCCGTGCCGCAGGCCGTATCCCCGTGCAGCGCAACACGCTCTATCAGACGCTGGAAGACTTCACCGATCACGATCCTCCCGAGATCGAGCCGCTGGTCGAGCGGGCGTGCGGCGCGAGCCCGGTCGCTTTCCTCACGCAGGCAGAAATGCAGCAGGCGGCGAGGGGCTGACGGATGGAAGCTGACGTTCAAAAAGTGGTGCTGCTTGCCGGTGGCGTCGGTGGCGCGCGCATGGCCGAAGGCCTGATGCACGCCTTACCGGAAGGGGCGCTCACCGTCATCGTCAATGTCGGCGACGACGACACCTTCTATGGCCTGCTCGTCTGTCCCGACATCGACACCATACTCTATACGCTCTCCGACCGGATCGACCGGGGGCAGGGATGGGGCGTCGCCAACGATACGGTGAACGGCCTCAATGTCCTGCGCGATCTTGGCGCGCCGGTGTGGATGAAGCTCGGAGACGCCGATTTCGGCCTGCATATCTGGCGCAACTGGCGCATGTCGCAGGGCGCCTCGCTGAGCGAGGTAACGGAAGAATGCGCCACTCGTTTCGGTATCAAAGCTCGCATCCTGCCCGCGACGGACGATCCCGTGCGCACCAGGCTGATGACGGAGAAGGGCCTGCTCGACTTCCAGAACTGGTTCGTCGGCGAACGTTGCCAGCCGGCCGTGCGCGAAATCAGCTATGCCGGCGCGGAAGAGGCTGCCGCCAGCCCTCAGGCACTTGCCGCCATCAGGGAAGCAGACCTGATCGTCTTCGCTCCTTCCAACCCGCTTCTGTCGCTTGAGCCGCTCCTGTCGGTGAAGGCCCTGCGCGAGGCGGTTGCCGCAAGCCATTCGCCCCGCATCGGCGTATCGCCTCTGATTGGCGGCAAGGCAGTTAAAGGCCCGCTCGACAAGCTGCTTGCCGATCTCCGCCAAGCCGGCGGCGCTGCCGGCGTTGCCGCCCGCTACAGGGGCCTGATCGACGGTTTTCTGGTCGACAGCGGCGACGTCAACGACATCGCAGTGATCGAGGCTGACGGCATAAGGGTTCATGCCACCGACATATTGATGCGTGATCCCGCCGGCGCGGAACGCCTTGCCCGCGAGCTTATCGGCTTTGCGCAAGGGGTCGGAGCCCCAGCACCCGGAGTTCGGGCATGACGGTCGCCATCGCCATATTGATGAAGGACCCCTGTCAGGCCAAGACGCGTCTCAAACCCGCACTTGGCAACGACGCGCGCGAAACGCTGGCGCTGCTCCTGTTCGAAAATACGCTGGGCTTCTTTCGCCGCTTCTATGGCGACAATCCTCTGGCGGTGGTTACGCCATCGGAGCGCGTGGCCGAGATCGCGCGCGCTCATGATGCGACCGCGCTCGGCCAGAACGGAAAGGCCGGCATCAACGGGGCGGCGGCCCGCGCCGCCGAATGGGCCCGCTCCATCAACGCCGAAAAGCTTCTCGTCATCCATGCCGACATCCCGACACTTGAGGCGGCCGAGATCGCCATCCTGATCGGGGCATCGGACGAAGCTTCTGTCGTCATCGCCGAATCCCATGACGGCGGCACCAATGCGATCCTGCTTTCGCCGCCCGACGCAATCCCGTTCAGCTTCGGCCCACGCTCGGCGGATGCGCATGAGACGGCGGCAAAGGGGAAGGGCAGGGGCTGCACGCGGCTCACGCTTCCAAATCTCTGCCGCGACATCGACACGCCACACGACCTCCTCTCTGCCTCAACCTCGGGCAGCATCCGCAGGCAGGGCGTCAGCCTGTTCGCCGTGGCCGGCATCCCGGAGATCGGGGCGGGTGACGATCTGTCGGCGGCGATCGCGCGGGCCCTCTCGGACATGGGCAGCGAGCTGATGCCGCGCGACATCGTGATCGTTGCGCAGAAGATCGTCTCCAAGAGCGAAGCGCGAATGTTTGCGCTCGACGCCTTCGTGCCCTCGCCGCGCGCTCTCGAGCTCGCGGCCGAAATCGGCAAGGACGCGCGCAAGGTCGAGGCGATCCTGTCGGAATCCTCCGACATCATCCGCGCCCGGCGGCAGGAGCCGGACGGCCTTCTGATCACCCGCCACCGTCAGGGCTGGATCTGCGCCAATGCCGGCATCGACCAGTCGAATCTGGGCGAGGGCAGGGACGACATGCTGCTGCTTCTCCCCGAGGACCCCGATGCCAGCGCCGCCCGCCTCCGGGCCGGACTTGAGGAGCGCTATGGCGTGCAGATCGGCGTCGTCATCACCGACACCTTCGGCAGGCCATGGCGTCACGGTCTGGTCAATGTCGCCATCGGCGTGGCCGGCGTGCCCGCAGTCGTCGACTGGACGGTGCGCGCCGACGCCTATGGGCGTGGCCTCAAGGCGACACTGCCGGCCTTTGCCGATGAACTGGCCGCCGCATCCGGCCTGCTCATGCAGAAGGATGCCGGCCTTCCCGTCGTGATCATACGCGGCCTGCCATGGAGCGACACGCCTTCGGCCAGCGCCGGCGACTTTCTTCGACCGCTTTCACAGGAGCTGTTTCTATGACCATTGCAATTCTCGGAGGAACCGGCCCGCAAGGGCAGGGGCTGGCGCTCAGGTTCGCGCGCAGCGGCGTGGCCGTGGCGCTGGGTTCGCGCGATGCCGAACGGGCGCGCGCCATTGCCGAAGACCTCAACGCGAAGCTGACCGAAGCAGGCGGATCTTTCACCTCCATCACCGGCACGGACAATGTGAACGCCGCGCAGTCTGCCGAGCGCATGGTGATGCTTGCCGTGCCATTCGCCGCGCACGAGGCCACGCTGGAGGAAGTGCGCGCAGCCCTCGACGGCAAGATCCTCGTCGATGTCGTGGTGCCGCTGGAGCAGGGCAATCCGCGCGGCTACGGCCCGCCCCCGGAAGGCTCGGCCACCGAGGCAGCCCAGAAGCTGCTGGGCGAGGGGGTTAAGGTCGTGGGCGCTCTGCACAACGTTTCCGCACACTCGCTGAACGATCTGCCGACGCCGATCAATTGTGACGTCTTCGTCTGCGGCGACGATCTCGCCGCCAAGGAAGAAGTGCAGGCGCTGATCGAGGACATTGGCGTTCAGACTTACGATGCCGGCCCCGCCAAAAGCGCGCGCTGCGTCGAGGCCATCACGCCTTTGCTGATCCGCCTCAACATCTCGAAGAAGGTTTCCTTCTCCCATGCGGGTGTCCGCATCTGGGCGCCCGGACACTGACGGGCGCGCCACCCAACACCAAGGGGTCTGAAGCGCGGCACCCGATCAAGTCCGCGTCGTTATAAAATGGAGGAAAACAATGGAATTCGGAATTACGTTCAAAGGCTTCGTCGAGCCCGACCGCGCCCGCTATCTGGTGCGCGCCGCCGAATATGCGGGCTTCAGCCATTGCTGGTTCTATGACTCGCATATTCTGTGGCGCGAGTGCTATCCGGCCATCGCCATGTGCATGGAGCACACCACGAAAATGCATTTCGGTCCGCTCGTCACCAATCCGGACGTGCGCGACTGGTCGGTAGCCGGCTCGCTGTTCGCCTCGCTGAACAAGCAGAGCAACGGCCGCTTCGAGATCGCGGTCGGCCGCGGCGATTCCTCGCGCCGCGTGATGGGCAAGAAGCCTGCCCCGCTGTCGCGCGTCACCGAATTCGTGCAGAAGATGAAGGCCATGGTGCGCGGTGAGGAAGTCACCTATCCGGAGTGCCCGGAGCCGGTGAAATTTCCCTGGGCCGTCGGCCACGACATGGCGGCCTGGATCGGCGCCTATGGCCCGCTGGCGCTGAAGGCCGCCGGTGAAGCCGCCGATGGCGTAGTGCTCCAGATCGGCGATCCGAGCCTGTGCAAGTGGTTCACCGACCAGTGCATCGAAGCCGGCAAGGCAGCCGGGCGCGACATGTCCAAATTCCGCTCCATGGCCGCTGCTCCTGCCTATTTCGGCACCAAAGAAAAAGCCATCGAGGCGACCAAATGGTTCCCGGCCATGGTCGGCAACCACGTCGCAGACATCGTCGAGAAATACGGCGCCGATTCCGATCTCGTGCCGAAAAGCCTCACCAGCTACATCGAGAAGCGCCGCGGCTACGACTATTCCAAGCACGGCCAGAGCGACAATCCCTATCTCGACTTCATCACGCCCGACATTGTCGAGAGCTTCTGCGTGCTCGGCGAGCCGGAGGACCATATCGCCAAGATCCGGGAACTGGAGGCGGCAGGCGTCACGCAGTTCAACATCTATCTCGACAGCGGCGAGGAAGAGGAAATCATTGCGCGCTACGGCCGCGAGGTTATTCCCGCCTTTGCGAAAAACTGATCTGGCCGGAAACAAGCCATGATCCGGTGCAGGCGACCGAAACCGGCCGCCTGCATCATGCCGACAAAAACCGACCAGTGCCCCGAAATGCATCGAAAGGAACATGTCATGTCCACTTCCGGCGAGAACCTTCGCATTGATCCGGACCGTTTGTGGGATTCGCTGATGGAGATGGCGAAGGTTGGTCCGGGCATTGCGGGCGGCAACAACCGCCAGACGCTGACCGACGCCGACAATGAGGGCCGTCATCTGTTCCGGCGCTGGTGCGAGGATGCCGGCCTTGAGATGGGCGTCGACCGCATGGGCAACATGTTCATGACGCGCCCCGGCACCGACCCGGAAGCGCTGCCGGTCTATATCGGCTCGCATCTCGACACCCAGCCGACAGGCGGCAAGTTCGACGGCGTGCTGGGCGTGCTGGCGGGGCTGGAAGTGGCGCGCTCGCTCAACGACCTCGGCATCGCCACAAAGCATCCCATCGTTGTCACCAACTGGACCAACGAGGAAGGCGCGCGCTTTGCACCCGCCATGCTGGCGTCGGGCGTGTTCGCCGGCGAGCTTGAGCTCGACTATGCCTATGGCCGCACCGACATGGAGGGCAAGCGCTTCGGCGACGAGCTGCAGCGCATCGGCTGGGTGGGCGAGGAAGAGGTGGGCGCGCGCAAAATGCACGCCTATTTCGAATACCACATCGAGCAGGGGCCGATCCTCGAAGCTGAAAGCCGGCAGATCGGCGTCGTCACCCATGGCCAGGGGCTGTGGTGGCTGGAATTCACGCTGACGGGCAAGGAAGCCCATACCGGCTCGACGCCGATGGCGATGCGGGTCAATGCCGGCCTTGCCATGGGCCGCATTCTGGAGCTGGTGCAGACTGTTGCCATGGAAAACCAGCCGGGCGCCGTTGGCGGGGTGGGACAGGTGACGTTCGCGCCCAATTCGCGCAACGTGCTGCCGGGCAAGGTGGTGTTCACGGTCGACATCCGCTCGCCCGACCGGGCCAAGCTTGACGCCATGCGGGCGAAGGTCGAGGCCGGGGCGCAGAAGATCGCGGACGAGCTTGGCGTCGGCTGCGCGGTGGAGGCGGTGGGCCATTTCGATCCGGTGACCTTCGCGCCCGAGCTGGTGGCGCGGGTGCGCGCCGCGGCCGACAGGCTGGGCTATTCGCACATGGACATCATCTCGGGCGCCGGCCATGACGCGTGCTGGGTGGCGAAGGTGGCGCCGGCGACGATGATCATGTGCCCCTGCGTCGACGGTCTGTCGCACAACGAGGCCGAGGACATCTCCAGGGAATGGGCCGCAGCAGGCGCCGACGTCCTCCTCCATGCCGTCATCGAAACGGCGGAGATCGTAACCTGAAACACGGCTCCCATTTGCCGGAAAAGCTTACGCTGCGTCGCCGCGGCAAATGATACCAGACCGCTGAAATGTCACCAGAAAGTGGTTACGTCTTTGCAGGAAGGCAACATAATGCCTTTCTGCAAGATCGCCCCGGTGACACCCGTGATTGCCGGAGAGCTTGCCTGTTGAGGACAAGGAGTTCGGCAATGACAGATATCCGCAAGGTAACGGTGCTCGGCACGGGCGTTCTGGGTGCGCAGATCGCTTTCCAGACAGCCTATAGCGGCTTCGATGTCACCGCATACGACATAAATGAGGCCGCCCTTGAAAAGGCCCGCAAACGTTTCGCCGGGCTGGTCGAGACCTACACCAAGGAAGTGCCGGGTGCGGCCGGCGGCAAGGCCGAAGCCACGCTGTCGCGCCTTTCGCTGTCCGCCGACCTTGCTGAAGCCGTCGCCGATGCGGATCTGGTGATCGAGGCCATTCCCGAGGTTCTCAGCCTCAAGCAGGAGACCTATGCGAAGCTTGGCGAATTCGCTCCGCAAAAGACCATCTTCGCCACCAACTCCTCCACCCTCCTGCCCAGTGCCATGAAGGATTCCACTGGTCGTCCCGACCGCTTTCTTGCCCTGCATTTCGCCAACAGCATCTGGAAGTTCAACACCGCGGAGGTGATGGGCACGGCCGACACCGATCCGGCCGTCTTCGACACGCTTGTCGAATTTGCGGGCGAGATCGGCATGGTGCCGATCCCGGTGCGCAAGGAGAAGGCGGGCTATGTGCTCAACTCCCTGCTGGTCCCGCTCCTGAATGCTGCTGCCGAGCTCGCCGCCGGCGGCTATGCGGAACCGCACGATGTGGACAGGGTCTGGCGCATCGCCACCGGCGCCCCGATGGGGCCGTTCCAGATCTACGACATCATCGGCCTCACCACGCCCTACAACATCCTGTCGCACGGAAACGAGCATCATCAGAAGCTCGCCGCGTGGCTGAAGGAAAACTACATCGACAAGGGCAAGCTCGGCATCGCCACCGGCGAGGGCTTTTACACCTATAAGGGCTGAACCCCGAAACCGACTTTGCCGGGCGATCGTCCTGCCCGCCCGGCAGGGCCGTTTCCGATCACGCCCGATCAGCGCTCTATCGTGAAGCTGATCGGCACCGTGACAAAAGTGTTGACGTCCGGCGGAGGCTTCGGAGCCGGCGAAGCCCGCCGCAGCAGACCGAGCACTTCCTCGTCCAGTTCTGGCACGCCGGACGGGCTGACCAGCTCGGGTGCCATGATCGTTCCGTCCGGCGCGACGACGAAGCGAACCTGTACCAGCCCCTCCTGCCGGCGTGACAGCGCCGCCTTCGGATAGCGTTTGCGCCGTTCGAGATGAGCGGCAAGACGCCCCAGCCATTTCTGCTCGGCCTGGACATTGCGGTTGACCCCGCGCATAGCCTCCATGGCAAGGGTGGCATCGGCATCATTGGCCAGTTTCAGCTCGTCCGCCTGCGGAATATCGGGCAGCGGATCGTCTTCCAGTCCCTTCGCCTTTGCGACCTTCGATTTGTCAGGCGCGCTTTCCTCGATCTTGCGCGTTTCAGGGCTCGGGCGCTGCGCCGGCACGGGAATGCTGTCGGGCAGGGGCTCGGGCTGCACGACAGCTTCTTCCGGTTCGGGTTCCTCTAGCTCCTCCACATCGCTTTCTTCCGGAACGGCTTCTTCCGGCGCGTCCGCTTCCGGATCGCCCTTGCGGGCTTCCTGCAGTTCCTCATTGTCGACGGTCGGATCCGCGACGAATTCGACCATGATCGCCATGGGCTCGGGTTCAGGAACCGGGTGATCTGCCGAAAAGGAAAAGGCAATCAGGGCCGTACCCGCGCCAATGTGCACGACCACGGAGATCAGAAATGCAAGCCAACGCGGAAACGCGGTTGCTTCCGGCATGCGGGAACGACCCGGCTTCTGCGTACGAAGCCGGACGGCAGCTTTTCCCCGGACCCCTGAATTCATCCCCGTTGGCATCAAAACTGTTCATGGTCAGCGCGACACGATCCGGCGCTTCGGAGGGTGAGGCGATCCGAAAGCGTCGCCCTGCCATAAAGATGACTGTTAGTGTCATATTTTTTTGGTGAGCGGTAGACGTTCTTTTGAATATGGGATGAAATAGGCTCGTCAGGCGCTTATTTGTCAGTTGTGAGCGACATTCATTCGTAAGGAAAAAGTCATGCGCGCCTCCAGAATCGCCACGGCCATGCTGGCTGCCCTGCTGCTAGGTGTTTGATCCCACGGTTTAATGGTGCGATCCTTTCTCTGGAATGGAGGGAAGCCCTATGGGACAAATTCGTCACGGCAGCGCCACGACCACGCACGCTGTCCGAGCAGCAATACAGCGATCGCAAGCTTCGCTCGCGCAACTGAGCAGGGAGTTGGGTATCAACCCCAAGACCGTTGCGAAATGGCGCAAGCGCGCGACGGTAGAGGATATGAAGACGGGGCCGTCAGAGCCGCGGTCCACCGTCCTCACCGAAGCCGAGGAGGCGATGGTTGTGGCGTTCAGGCGCCATACGCTTCTACCATTAGATGATTGTCTTTACGCCCTGCAGCCCTCGATCCCGCACCTGACACGATCCGCACTGCACCGGTGCCTGCAACGGCATGGCATCTCGCGCTTGCCGGATGTGGAGGGCGACAAACCTAAGCGGTCGAAGTTCAAGCGCTACCCCATAGGGTTCTTCCATATCGACATCGCCGAGGTTCAGACCGCTGAAGGCAAACTATATTTGTTTGTCGGTATCGACCGCACGAGCAAGTTCGCCGTGACCCAACTCGTCGACAAGGCCGACAGGAAGACCGCCTGGGAATTCCTTCAGCATATGCTCGAAGCCGTGCCCTACCAGGTCCATACCATTCTCACCGACAACGGTATTCAGTTCGCAGAGCAGCCTCGGAACCGGAATACCATCTACTCCCGGCCGATGCGCTTTGACATGATCTGCGAGGCCAACGGGATCGAGCACAGGCTGACCAAACCCAACCATCCATGGACCAATGGCCAAGTCGAACGGATGAACCGCACGATCAAGGAGGCCACCGTCAAGCGCTTCCATTACGACAGCCACGAGCAGTTGCATACACACCTCGCCGACTTCATGGCGGCCTACAACTTCGCACGAAGGCTCAAGACCCTCGGCGGTCTCACGCCCTACGAATACATCTGCAAGATCTGGACATCAGACCCGGATCGATTCATCCTCAATCCGATCCACCAGATGCCGGGACTGAACAGCTAGGCACTGCAAGTGCAGCGGCGGCGGTCAATGTCACATTCGTCAAACCGGAAAAATATCGGGACGAAGATTTCCGCAATGCGTCGAAGCGGGAAGGCGTGATCAGGGAGCTGACCCGCCATTTCGAGCGCCTGGACAAACGCTATCTCACCGCGGGCGAGAAGCTGGAAATTGCGGTGCTCGATGCACGGCTGGCCGGGCGCTACGAGCGGTGGCAGCCGACATTCAACGACGTCCGCATTTTGAGGGACACAACGCCGCCGCGCTTCGTGATCCGTTACACGCTTCGTCAGAACGGCAAGATCATCGCCAGCGGCGAGGAAACCGTCAGCGACCTCAGCTATATGTGGCGCGCCTCCGCACGCAATTCCACGGAACGCTTTGCCTATGAAAAGGACATGCTGCGGGACTGGTTCCGCAAGCGCTTCGTCGAACTGAAACCGCCGCGCGGCTGAAATCCGCAGCGGAAGAGGCCGGGCGCCTTCAGCATCCGAAAGCCGCTCCTGTTTCCGGGCCAGCTTTCGAAAAATGCACCCGTGCTACCCGTTAACGACCGACAGGGCTTCGTCGGCGATCACCTGTTCCTCATCCGTGGGAATGACGAAAACAGACACGCGGCTCCCGGCGCTGCTGATCACCGGGGCATTGGCCTTGTTGGCCTCCGGGTCGACCGCGACGCCAAGCCATTGCAGCCTTTCGCACACATCGGCGCGCACGGCTGGCTGATGCTCGCCAACGCCGGCGGTGAAGACGATGGCGTCCAGCCCGCCAAGCGTGGCGGCAAGTCTCGCCATCTCGCCGGCGATGCGGAAGGTGAATACCTCGATGGCTTCGCGGGCCTCAGGCCGGTCGCTTTCGAGCAGAACGCGGCTGTCGGCGCTGATGCCGGAAAGGCCGAGCAGACCGGAACGGTTGTAGAGAAGATCCTCGACATCCTCCAGCCTGCGCCCGCCCGCGCCCAGGAGATGCAGCAGAACGCCTGCGTCCAGCGCACCGCAGCGCGTCGCCATGGGTATGCCGTCGAGCGTGGAAAAGCCCATGCTGGTGTCGAGGCTGGCGCCGTTTTCCATGCCGCACAGGCTGGCGCCCGAACCCAGATGGGCTGCCACCACCTTGCCGGCGGCAGCCACGGCATCGCGGCGCGCCAGTTCACCGGCAATGAACTTGTAGGACAGGCCATGGAAACCGTAGCGCTTGATGCCATCATCATGCAGCGCGCGCGGCAGGGCGAAACGCCGCACGACATCCGCATTTGTGCCATGGAAGGCCGTGTCGAACGAAGCGGTCTGCCGGATGCCCGGCCGCAGGCGCGCAATGGCGTCGATCAGCCTCAATGCCTGCGGCTGGTGCAAGGGGGCCAGCTCGACCAGTTTCCCGATCTGTGCAAGGCTCTCGTCATCGATAGCGACCGGCCCGTCGAACAGGTCGCCGCCATGCACCACGCGATGGCCGATGGCTGCGACATCATCGAGATCATAGTGCCACGACAGGCGCTCGAAGGCCTCGCCTAGGACGGCATCAAGCTCCTCGCCGGGCTGAGCTTTCAGCTCGACGTCGAACCGATCCGGCCCCTCCGAGAGCTGGAAACGAAGTGGCGTCTGACGAAAGTCGATCATGCCCTTGCCGATACGCCGGGCTTTGTCCTGATCGAGCGCAAACAGGCCGATCTTCACCGTCGAGGAACCGGCATTGAAGGTTACAAGCATTTTCTGGTTCATGCCGGCAGCTTCCCCGCGAGAGATTTTCTGGCCGCAACCAGCTTTGCAAGAGCCGCCGAGGCGATCCGCGCGCTGAGCGGATCGGAACGGCTGGTCAGAACGATCGGCACGCGCGCGCCAAGCACCAGTCCGGCCGCCGTCGCGCCGGCAAAGTGGATAAGCTGCTTGGCAAGCATGTTGCCCGATTCCAGATCGGGTGTGAGCAGTATGTCGGCCTGGCCGGCCACATCGGAGACGATGCCCTTCATCTTCGCCGCATCCATGCTTACCGCATTGTCGAAGGCCAGAGGACCATCGACCTTGCCGCCGGTGATCTGGCCACGTGTGGCCATCACCGTAAGAGCGGCCGCATCGAGCGTGACCTGCATCTTAGGGTTCACCGTCTCCACGGCGGCGAGAACCGCGACGCGCGGCGTTTCGACGCCGAGTATCCGCAGAAGGTCGATCGCGTTCTGGCAGATGTCGCGCTTCTGCTCCAGCGTCGGCTGGATGTTGATGGCGGCATCGGTGATGATGATCGGCTTGGAATAGGCGGGCACGTCCATGCCATAGGCATGGCTGATACGCCGCTCGGTGCGCAGGCCGGAATCCTTCGCCACCACGGCACCCAGCAATTCGTCGGAATGCAGGCTGCCCTTGACCAGCACGGAAACCTTGCCCGCCACCGCCAGTTCGACAGCGCGCGCGGCAGCGGCATGGCTGTGCTCCACAGCTTCGATGGCAATTCCGGCAAGATCGACGCCGGCAGCTTCCGCCGCCGCCCTGATCTTTTCCTCCGGGCCGATCAGCAGGGGCTCGAAAAGCCCTTCGTCGCGCACCTCCACGGCACCCAGAATGGCGGCCGTGGAACAGGGATGCACGATTGCCGCACGCACCGTGGGAAGGCTTCTGGCTTCACGCACGAAAGCTTCGTAGCGGTCGTGCCGCCTCAGTGACACATCGGGAAGCCGTGTCGCCTGCCATTCCACCGAACGGGAGGGAGCAATCACTGTTGCGATCCCGGACAGGACGTCCTCGCCTTTCTGATTGGTGCAGATGGTATCAAGCAGAACAATGTTCTTGTCGGCTCGCTTCTCCGTGACCTTCACCGTGGCGGTGACCGTATCGCCGGGAGCGACCGGCTTCAGGAAATGGAACTCCTGTCCAAGATATATGGTGCCCGGGCCGGGCAGCCTGGTGCCGAGCACGGCCGATACCAGCGCGCCGGTCCACATGCCATGGGCAACGATGTGGCCGAAGAGATCGGTGGAAGCGAAGGCAGCATCGAGATGGGCAGGGTTTACATCGCCTGAAACCGTCGCAAACAGCTCGATGTCGTCACGGCCGACAACCCGCACGATGGAGGCGCTGTCGCCGATCTGTAACTGGTCGAAGGTGCGGTTGGTCAGAAGCTGGGTCTGCATGATCATCCTATCGCTGAAACACATAGGTGCCGGGGGCGTCTTCAAGAGGCGCATAGCCCTTGTCGGGTGCGCCGGTTGAAGGCGGAGCGACCCTCTCTTTCGTCGAGCGCTCAAGCAGCCAGTCCGACCATTCGAGCCACCACGAACCGTCTTTCGCCGAAGCTGCCTCGACCCATTCCTGCGGATCGAGATAGGGATCATGCTGGCGCCGCTCGGCAATGCGGTAGCGGCGACCCTTGTGGCCGGGCTCGCTGACGATGCCGGCATTGTGGCCGCCGCTGGTCAGCACGAAGACGAGATCGCCATCGGTCAGCTGGTGGATCTTGTAGACGGATTGCCATGGAGCAACATGGTCCCGCTCGGTGCCGACGACGAACATCGGAACGCGCACGTTCTGCATCGCGGCGGGGCGCCCCTCCACCATGAAGCGCGCCGTGGCCAGTTCGTTGTCGAGATAAAGCCGCTTCAGATATTCGGCATGCATCTTGTAGGGCATGCGCGTGGGGTCCGCGTTCCACGCCATGAGGTCGTTCATGGTCGTGCGTTCGCCCAGCATGTAATCGCGCACAATGCGCGACCAGATCAGGTCGTTTGAACGCAGAAGCTGGAACGCTCCGGCCATCTGGTCGGAAGACAGATAGCCACGGTTCCACATCATGCTTTCAAGGAAATGCAGCTGGCTGTGGTCGATGAACAGCGCAAGCTCGCCGGGCTCCGCGAAGTCGGTCTGCGCGGCAAACAGGGTCAGCGAGGCAAGGCGATCATCATTGCGCTGCGCCATCGCAGCGGCTGCGATCGAAAGCAGCGTGCCGCCGAGGCAATATCCTGTGGCATGGACCTTCCGGTCCGGCACGATCGCATTGATGGCATCGAGCGCGGCCATGACACCGAGCTTGCGGTAGTCGTCCATGGTCAGGTTGCGGTCATCGGCGGTTGGATTGCGCCAGGAGATGCAGAAAACCGTGTGGCCCTTCTCCACCAGATAGCGAACCAGCGAATTGTGGGGGGACAGGTCGAGAATATAGTATTTCATGATCCACGCAGGCACGATCAGCACCGGCTCGGCCAGAACCTTGTCCGTCGCGGGTTCATACTGGATCAGTTCGATCAGATGGTTGCGATAGACCACCTTGCCCGGCGTGGCGGCGACTTCCTCTCCCGGCGTGAAATTCTCCGTCCCGACCGGCGGCCGGCCCGATACGGCGCGCGCGGCATCTTCCATCCAGTTCTGCATGCCCTGAACGAAATTGGTTCCACCCGCCTCCAGCGTTCTTGCCAGCACCTCGGGATTTGTCAGCGGGTTGTTCGACGGGGAGAAGACGTCGAGCATCTGGCGCGCCATGAACGACACCACATCCTCGTGATGCGGGGTCACGCCCGGAACCTCATGCGTAGCATTGTGCCACCACTGCTGCGCCAGCAGGAAAGACTGGGCGAAGGATGAGAACGGTTGCTGCGACCAGCCTTGCGCCTTGAAACGATAATCTCCCGGCAGCGGCTCTATGCAGGGCGGCGTTTCGGGATCGACGGCGGCGGCTGCCAGATAGGTGGAAAGCCGGGCAGATTTGCGGACGGCCTTATCAACGAGTTCAAGCCGCTTGCCGGGCGCGGCGGCAAGATGGATGCTCCAGTCGATGAGCGCCAGAGCGAGCGAGGCCGGCGACAGCCCCCCGGTGAGATGCGCGCTCAGCGCCTCGCGCATCTGGTCGATGGCACGGTAGGCTTCGGACGAGACGCTCTCGTCAATCGCCCGCGGCATAACGGCATTTTTGCTGGTCTTTCGAAGCTGCGTCTGGCTCCTGGCAGGCGCCTTGTTCCGCGGAGATGTTTGAGCACTCACTGGATTCACCTTTCCACAAAGCAGGAGAAGAAGGGGTGGCACATGGGCCGTGGCCCAGCAGCTGACCGAGTGCCAGCACGAAGAGACGTTCGGTCTCGCCGTCATCACCGTCGAGAAGCGGTTCGCTGCCGATGACGTCGTGCAGAATGCTGACACCGGCAAAGAAGGCGGCCACCAGGGCGGCCTGGCGTTTCGACACATGCGGATGAGCGGCAATCAGAGGGCCGATGAAATCTTCCATCAGCACCTCGCGCAGCACCTGCGAGGCATCAGGGCTGGAGAAGGATCGGAAAACAATGTCCAGCATGCGGACTTCATTCTGCGGCTCGTCGCCCAGCGTCTGCCGTGCAAGGGTGGCGGCGAGTTCCTGAATGTTGCCGGAAAACATCCAGTCCGGCCGCATCGCCGCACGGATGGACGCCCGGAACAGATTTTCCTTGGAACCGAAGCAGCGGTGGACATAGGCCACGTCCACACCGACATCGGAAGCCAGATCGCGCAGCGAGGTGGTGCTGTAAGACTGGGTTGCGAAACGCGCCATGGCAGCCCTGAGAATACGCTCGCGGGTGTTTCCGCCAGAGTTGGCGGCTGATGTTTTGACTGGCGCTGTCTGGGGAACGGTCATCTTGGAATTTTTCGTGGCCTCATGCTTCGCAATACAGCTTGCTTCTACCGGCAATGGAGGTCAACATTGTTGACATAGATCAATGACGATTCATCCGCTTCGGTGAATCCTGGGCTCGAAGGTTCTCATCATTGCGAGGAGTGGACGATCATGGCCGAGGGGAAACCGACTGAAGCGCAGACGCATTACGCCCGCTTCCCATCCCTGTTTCGACCCGACTGGCTTGCCGTGGCCACAGCCGCACAGGTGCGGTTCGGCGTCGGCGTCTGGGGCGGCGTGCTGAGCACCACAGCCAAACAGCTCCAGTATCAGGCCGATTATCTGAAAAAGCTTTCGGAAGCCGAGCGGCCGTCCGATGCGGTTACGAGCAGCAGGGAATTCGTGCAGAAGGTCGTCAGCAGCGTCGCCGCTGAAGGGCGGCAGGTGTTCGACAGGAATGTCGCGCTCATTGCCGCTTCACGGCAGGTCGGCTGATCCGGGGGCACGTTAAACATTCAGGTAAGGAAAGAGCAAACAACAGGTTGCACTCTCCGGGTATGAAGATACCGTTATCCGCAACCTGACGACTCGAAGTAAATCGAAACATCCGTTTCACTCCGAGGGACACCGAATTTAAGTATCATGACCGCCGGTTCGCGGCGGATCAGGCAGCGAGGGGATCAAGTGAAATATATCCGATCCGGTCCGGCGCGGGTTTCTCCGTTCGCGCCCTCTTTCGAGTGCGGGCTCATCGCCGCGGCAAATGCAGAGGTTACAGCATCATGAAATCTGCCAAGAACTGGATTGTGGCCATAGTGGTCGCCGCAGTGGTTGCCGGAGGCTACTATTTCTGGCGGTTCTACGATGGTTCCGGACTGCCTGACGGCATTGTCGCGGGCAACGGGCGCATAGAGGCTGTGGAGATAGACATCTCCGCCCGCACGCCGGGCCGCATCAAGGAAATTCTTGCCGACGAAGGCATGTTCGTGGAGGCCGGACAGGTTCTGGCCCGCATGGATACCGAGCAGATGGAAGCGCAGCGGCGCCAGCTCGAAGCCCAGCTCAAGCGGGCTTCGATCGGCATCGAAACGGCGAGCGCACTGGTCAAGCAGCGCAATGCCGAGAACGCTGCCGCGCAGGCCGTGGTCGCTCAGCGCGAGGCGCAGCAGGATGTCATCGACAAGAAACTGGTGCGCTCCGAGCAGCTTGCCCGCAGCGGAAACCTTTCGCAGCAGCTTCTGGACAATGACCGCGCAGCTGCGCTGGAGGCCGCAGCAGCCGTCAACGCGGCCCGTGCCCAGCTTGCGGCAACGGAGGCCGGCATCAGTGCCGCGCAGGCGCAGGTCGTCGATGCGGAGGCTGCCGTGGATGCAGCCAGGGCAGCGATCGAGAGCATTACCGCCGACATCAATGATGCGGTCCTGCGCTCGCCGCGCGATGGCCGCGTCCAGTATCGCGTGGCGCAGCCCGGAGAAGTTATCGCCAGCGGCGGCCGCGTGCTCAATCTGGTCAATGTCGGCGATGTCTACATGACCTTCTTCCTGCCGACGGCACAGGCCGGGCGCGTGGCCATGGGCACCGAAGTGCGCATCGTGCTGGATGCGGTTCCGCAGTATGTCATCCCCGCCAAGGTGAGTTTCGTCGCCGACGTCGCCCAGTTCACGCCGAAGACTGTGGAAACGGAAGAAGAGCGCCAGAAGCTGATGTTCCGCGTCAAGGCACAGATTTCGCCTGAACTTCTGCGCGAATATATCCAGTATGTGAAAACCGGGCTGCCGGGTGTCGCCTATGTCAAGCTGGACCCTGAGACCGAATGGCCGGCACAGCTGCGCGAGGTCGTCAAGCCGTGACCATGGATGCTGCCGAAGCCGTGGCGCCGTCAGACGAAAAGCCAGATGGCAAATTCGTCGCGCGGTTGCAGAATGTCGGCCTGAGCTATGGCGAGACACGGGCACTGGACGGGATCAACATCCAGATTCCGGCCGGGTGCATGGTCGGCCTGATCGGTCCCGACGGCGTGGGCAAATCGAGCCTGCTGTCGCTGATCGCGGGTGCCCGCGTGGTTCAGGAGGGACAGGTCGAGGTGCTGGGCGGCGATATCGCCGACCGGCGGCACCGGCGCGAGGCCTATTCCAGCATCGCCTACATGCCGCAGGGCCTCGGCCGCAATCTCTACCCGACCTTGTCGGTGTTCGAGAACATCGACTTCTTCGGCCGCCTGTTCGGCCACTCGAAGGAAGAGCGCCAGCACCGCATCGACACGCTTCTGGCACGCACCGGCATGTCGCCTTTCGCGACGCGGCCGGCCGGCAAGCTTTCCGGCGGCATGAAGCAGAAAACCAGCCTGTGCTGTTCGCTGATCCATGACCCTGACCTCCTCATTCTCGACGAACCGACCACGGGCGTCGATCCGCTGTCGCGCGGACAGTTCTGGGAGCTGATCGACGATATTCGCGGCGAGCGCGAAGGCATGAGCGTCATCGTTGCCACCGCCTACATGGAAGAGGCCGAGCGCTTCGACTGGCTGGTCGCCATGGACGACGGCAAGATCCTCGCCACCGGCACACCGGCGGAACTGCTGGCAAGGACCGGCACCGACAATCTGGATGCGGCTTTCGTGGCGCTGCTGCCGGAAGAAAAGCGCAGAGGCCACAAGCAGGTCGTGATCGCGCCACGGCCGGCCGATGCCGCCAGCGACATTGCCATCGGCGCGAAGAACGTCACCGTTCGCTTCGGCAACTTTACGGCCGTCGACAATGTGAGCTTCGAGATCCCGCGCGGCGAGATTTTTGGTTTCCTCGGCTCCAATGGCTGCGGCAAGAGCACCACCATGAAGGTGCTGACCGGTCTGTTGCCGGCCAGTGAAGGCACCGCCATGCTGTTCGGCAAGGAAGTCGACACGCGCGACATGGAGATACGCCGGCGCGTCGGCTATATGAGCCAGGCTTTCTCGCTCTATTCCGAGCTTACCGTCCGCCAGAATCTTGAGCTTCATGCGCGCCTGTTCGCCATGGCGCCTGAAACCATTCCCGGCCGCATCGAGGAAATGGTGCGCCGTTTCGATCTCAGCGCCGTTATGGAAGCGCTGCCCGAAGCGCTGCCCCTCGGCATTCGCCAGCGCCTGTCGCTGGCCGTGGCGCTGATCCACTCACCCGAAATCCTGATCCTCGACGAGCCGACATCCGGTGTCGATCCGGTGGCGCGTGACGCGTTCTGGGAAACCCTTGCCGAACTGTCGCGCAAGGATGGCGTCACCATTTTCGTCTCGACCCATTTCATGAACGAGGCGGCGCTCTGTGACCGCATTTCGCTCATGCATGCCGGCAAGGTTCTGGTCTCCGACACGCCGGACGGTATCATCAAGCGTAAGGGCGCGGAAACGCTTGAGGAAGCCTTCGTCGCCTATCTGGAAGAGGCAATCGGCGATGCCGGCCAGCCGCAGGCCGCGGAAATCACGCCCGTTGAGCCGGAACCTGAATCCGGGAAAACTTCCGATCAGCGTTTTTTCAGTTTCCGCCGCATGTTCGCCTATACCCAGCGCGAGGCGCTGGAACTGCGCCGCGACCCGATTCGCGCCAGCCTTGCGATCATCGGATCGGTGCTTCTGATGTTCGTCGTCAGCTTCGGCATCAGCATGGATGTGGAGGACCTGTCCTTCGCGGTGCTCGACCGCGATGACACCACCATTAGCCGCGACTACGCACTTCAGCTCGCCGGCTCACGCTACTTCATCGAGAAGGAGCCGATCAGGGATTATGCCGATCTCGACCGGCGCATGGCCAGCGGCAAGCTCAGTCTCGCCATCGAAATCCCGCCCGGTTTCGGCCGGGATGTTTCGCGCGGCACCAATGTGCAGATCGGCGCCTGGGTGGATGGCGCCATGCCGATGCGCGCCGAAACGGTGCGCGGTTATGTTCAGGGTGTTCACCAAACATGGCTCATCCAGAAGGCGCGCGAGATTTATGGCGATGCAGCCACCATCGGGAAATTCCAGCTTGAGGTGCGTTACCGCTACAATCCTGACGTTCAGAGCCTTGTGGCGATCGTTCCCGCGATCATTCCAATCCTGCTTCTGATGATACCGGCCATGCTGGCGGTGCTGAGCGTGGTGCGTGAAAAGGAGCTGGGCTCCATCGTCAACTTCTATGTTACGCCGGTGACCCGCACGGAGTTCCTGCTTGGCAAGCAACTGCCCTATGTGGCGCTGGCCATGCTGAACTTCGTGATGCTGTCCTTCTTCGCCGTCTACATATTCGGCGTGCCGTTCACCGGCAGCTTCGCGGCCTACACGGCGGCGGCCCTGCTTTATGTGATCTTCACGACCGGCATGGGGCTGGTGGTCTCCACCTTCATTGAAAGCCAGATCGCGGCGATCTTCGCCACCGCACTGCTCACGCTCATTCCGGCTGTGCAGTATTCCGGCCTCATTGACCCGGTCTCGTCATTGCAGGGTTTCGGTGCCGTTATCGGCAACATTTACCCGACGACCTATTTCGTCAACATCTCGCGCGGCGCCTTCTCGAAGGCGCTGGAATTCGCCGACCTCGCCCCGCAATTCATCCCGCTGCTGATTGCCGTGCCGGTGCTCTTCATCCTCGGCATCGTGCTCCTGAAAAAACAGGCGTCCTGATCCATGCGTGTTGCCAACATCTACAATCTGGGCGTGAAAGAACTGCGTGGCCTCGGCCGCGACAAGATGCTGTTGTTCCTGATCGTCTATGCCTTCACCATAGCGATCTACACGGCCGTGACGGCGATGCCGGAATCGCTTAACCGCGCCGCTATCGCCATCGTCGACGAAGACCAGTCGCCGGTGTCCTCGCGCATCACCACGGCGTTCTATCCTCCCTATTTCGTGGTGCCGAAGCTGATCGACCAGTCCGAGATGGACGCGCGCATGGACGCCGGAAGTGATACCTTCGCGCTCGACATTCCACCGAATTTTCAGCGCGACCTGCTGGCCGGCCGATCGCCTTCGATCCAGCTCAACATCGACGCCACCCGCGTCAGCCAGGCCTTCACCGGTGGCACCTATGTGCAGGCAATCGTCTCCAGCGAGGTAAACGAGTTCCTCGCCCGCCATCGCGGCGCTACGGAGCTTCCCGTCGATCTGGCAATGCGCATGCGTTTCAATCCGCAACTCAACAAGGGCTGGTTCGGTGCGCTGTCGAACGTGGTGTTCTCCATCACCATGCTCTCCATCGTGCTCACCGGCGCCGCGCTTATCCGCGAGCGCGAACATGGCACCATCGAGCACCTTCTGGTCATGCCTGTGACGCCAGCCGAAATCATGATCAGCAAGGTGCTGTCGATGGGGCTGGTGGTGCTGGTCGCCTCAGCCGCCTCCATCGTCTTCGTGGTGCAGGGGCTGCTGCATGTGCCCATTCAGGGTTCGGTGGCGCTGTTTCTGTTCGGAGCCGCCGTTCATCTCTTCGCCACGACCTCGATGGGCATTTTCCTTGCCACCATGGCAGGCTCGATGCCGCAGTTCGGCCTGCTGCTGATGCTCATCCTGCTCCCCTTGCAGGTGCTCTCGGGCGGCCTTACGCCGCGCGAGAGCATGCCGCAGATCGTTCAGGACATCATGCTGGCCGCTCCCAACACACATTTCGTCATTCTGGCGCAGGGCGTGCTTTTCCGCGGTGCGGGTCTGGATGTGGTCTGGCCTCAGATACTGGCGCTGTTCGTGATCGGCTCGGTGCTTTTCATGCTCTCGCTGCGACGCTTCCGAAACTATCTGCGCTGATTTACCGGTCCGGGCGGATAGCCGGGAAAATATGCCGCTGGCAGATCGTAGCCTGCCCCGCAAGGGGCAGGCGGATTTCATGTCGCTGTCAGCCTGCTGCGCGGTCCCCGATTTCGTAGCTGCGGATCATATCCTACAGCTGTTCGGCGCGCAGTTGTTCGGCGCTTTTGGGTGAAAGCAGGCCCGGAGCCACATCGAACACCGTCTTGGCACCATATTGCCCTATCTGGTGAAGGCGATGCACGGCACGCGCATAAGCCACCAGAACACTGGCCGTGAATTCTGGATTGCTCTCCAGTTTCAGGCTGTATTCTATCGTTTGCGTTGTGCCGGCCGCTGTGTTGCCGCTGCGGATCACGAAGCCGCCATGCGACATCGCCGAATGATCCCTGGCCAGTTCCGCCGCGCTGATGAAATTCACCGTTGTGTCATAGTCGGAAAAATAGTGCGGCATCTTGATGATCGTATCGCGCACCTGAGCCGCATCCGCGCCCTCCTCCAGCACCACGAAACATTCGCGATGATGTTTTTCCCGCGTGGTCAGAATCCGCCTCGCGCCGCTTCGGGCCTGTTCAACCGCGGCCGGAACCGGACGCGTATACTGCACCGCGCCGGCCACACCGGGAATGCGGCGCACCGCATCGGAATGCCCCTGGCTCAGGCCGTCACCCCAGAACGTGTAGGTGTCGCCATCGGGCAACAGGGCTTCGCCGACAATGCGGTTGATGGAGAACATTCCCGGATCCCATCCGGCGGAAATCAGCGCAGTTCTGCCGCCAGACCGTGCCGATGCATCCACAGCGGCGAAGTATTCCGGGATACGCGCATGCGTGTCGAAGCTGTCGACGGTGTTGAAAAGGGCAGCCAGTTCAGGCCCTTGTTGCGGCAGATCCTCTTTGGATCCGCCGCACAGGATCAGCACGTCAATGTGATCGGCATGGCCCGATATTTCCGCCATGGAGAATACGGGCGTTGCCGGGCACTTCGGGCTGAGCTGTTCAGGTGCGCGCCGCGTGAAGATGCCCACAAGGTTCATGTCGGGGTTGTGCGGCATCGCCGCTTCAACGCCTCTTCCGAGATTACCATGGCCGGCGATGGCAACACGGATGGGTTGGGGCATGCTCATGATCGTCATTCCTGATGGGGAGATGATTCCTCTGAAACAGCGAGGAAGCGAAGAAAGGCAAGGCAATACCGAATCGGAGAAACATTTCAAGAAGCGCAGGGCGCCGTTCCGGCATCGCCCGCGACTACAGTCTCTCCGGCGTTCCACTACCGTCGGCACAATTGCCATTTGATTGACCGGCTAATGATTATGAGCGGTGCTGCCGCTGCTGATATTTCTGCATGTCAGCAGCGGCAGCGAACCAGCCGTAGCTACAGCCTGCGCTTCTCCCATTCGGTGCTCGGGAAAAAGCATGGTATCGCCGATTGCGGAGGTGGCGAGCCGCTACTGTTGCCGTGATGTGACAGTTGCCGATATTCATCCGCCCGCCAACAATCATCACATAACATCATCCGGGGCAGGGAGCGGCATGCATATGCGCCGCACCCCGCAGAAAACATGATAATTTTACACATGTTTTTCGCCGAAGAGCCGAAATTGTGCCGATTCCGGCGCAATTCAACACCATTGAAGAGGTTTCAGCGATCTGATTAGAGAGTTCTGCCGCGCTGCGCCTCGCGGGAACGACGGCAGGATGAATATGCGTGTCGAAGCACTGATGAAGCCAGAGTGGCAAATCGCTCCGATGGTGGGGCTCCACATTGCGCAGTTTTCCGATCGGAGTGGGCAGCCGTGGCGAGTGGTCTGACGGCAGCGTTTCTCAACAACCGCCGCTCCCTGATGTGGAGCCTGATGCGGATCGTGCGCGATCCGCAGATCGCCGAAGATCTGACGCAGGAAACCTATGTCCGGGCCAGTCAGGCCATGGTGTCTGGACCAGTGGAGCACATCGAGGCGTTTCTCTATCAGACGGCCCGCAATCTGGCGCTTGATCATCAACGCCGCAGCCGGATGCGCGGCGGTGTCGAGCATTTCGGCGCGACAGAGGCCGAGATCGCCAACATCGCCGCCGATCAGCCTACGCAGGAAGCGGTGGTCATCCATCGCGAGCGGCTGAGGGCATTTGAGGATGCCCTTTCGCAACTGCCCGCCCGCGCGCAGCAGGTCTGGCGGCTCAGCCGGGTCGAAAAATGGCCCTACCCGAAGATCGCCGCCCACCTCGGCATTTCCCACAGCACAGTTTTCAACGATGTGAAGCTGGCGCTGGCCCATTGCCAGCAGGCGCTCGATCGTCTCGACCGCGGTTGAATCCGATATTAAGAGAACATTTTATCGCGCAGCCTGAGCGGAAGCCCGGAGGTTTTTTGTGAGATTGCAGCCGGTCATTCGTCTCATCTGTATGAGCTTGCGATTCTGCAACAAGGCAGGTGGACCGCGTGGTGAGTGACAGGGCCGATGGCCCGCAGCCAGACCAGACCTTGCAGCATCCCGATCCGGTTACGGATGCGGCGCTTGACTGGTTTGTGCGCCTTCAGGAAGCGCCGGACGACCTTGGCGTGCAGGCCCGACTTGAAGACTGGCTGGACAGCGATCCGCGCCACGCAGCAGCTTTCGCAAAGCTTCAGAACATGTGGGAGCTTCCCGAACTGGATATCGCCAGCGCCCGCCATGCCAGCCGGCTTGATGCAAGGCGGGAACAAAGGACGCCGCTGGCCCGGGTGCCGGTGCACCGCTCCGGCAGCTGGACGATACGGATCGCTGCCCTCGCGGCCGTGGTCATGATCGCGGCCGGTATCCGGTATTATCCCGAGATGATGCTGCGCTGGAACGCGGACCATCTGACAGCTACCGGCGAGCAAAGCGCCTTCGTGTTGCCGGATGGGTCGCGCATTCTGCTCAACACCGCTTCGGCGGTGGCGCTCGATTTCGAGGGACAGAAGCGATCCGTCACTTTGCTGCGTGGGGAAGCCTTCTTCGATGTCGTTTCCGATCCGGCCCGACCGTTCAGGGTTGCGGGTGCTTTCGGCGACGTCGAAGTGAAAGGCACCGCCTTTTCGGTACGCACCGGCGGTGAAGACAAGGTCATCCTTGAGCGCGGGCGTGTCGAGGTTGCCCAACGCGCGCATGAGGCACACCATGCCAGCCTGTCGCCCGGCCAGATGGTGGAGGTATCGCCGGCAGGTCTTTCTCCTGTCGCCGGGGTCGACACGGAAAGCGAGCTGGCCTGGCGCACCGGCTGGATCATCTTTCAGGAAAAGCCGCTCGCAGATGTGCTGGCCGATCTCGGCCGCTATTACACCGGCCGCGTGATAACCGTCGACGGCGGCCTTGGCCACATCAGGGTCAGCGGCAATTACAGGCTGGACGACCCTGAAGGCGTCATCCGTTCTCTGGCGGAAGCGGCCGGAGCGAAAGTCACGCGTTTGCCCGGCGGAATCATAATTCTTCGCTGATTACTCAAGTTTTTTTGTGAGATCGGACCAGCTCGTTCGTCAGATGTTCGAGGCGCTCTTCCGCAGGGAAAAATCGCCGCATCTACTCTGACGCAAGGAACTCTCCTCATGGGGCATCGCACTGGTCCGGCACCGCACGCAGCAATGGCTCGCGCCAAAACGGCAGCCATGGGCAAAGCGCCGGTCCGGCTCCTGCTGGCAAGCACCGTTCTGGTATCCTCGCTGATCCTGCTGCAGGGCGCTTCCTTCGCCCAGTCGACCTCAGCCACCGCGGCGCAGACGGTGCGGTTTTCCATTCCCGCCCAGCCGCTTTCCGGGGCGCTCAGCGCGTTCAGCCGCGCTTCCGGCTGGCAGGTCGGCTACACGTCAGAAATCGTGCGCGGCAAGACCTCGGTGGCAGTCTCGGGCGCGATGTCGCCCGCGCAGGCATTGCAGACCATGCTTGCAGGAACCGGCATCCGGGTGAGCCTTACCGGACCGGCGACCGCAACGCTTGTGGATCGTGTTTCAGAGGCTTTCGAGCCGCAGCCCTCCGATGGCTCGATGGTTCTTGCCACCATCGACGTCAAGGGCAATGCCGAAGGCTCGCCCTACAGCCCCTATGAGACGGCGGCCGCGACCAGCCATATCGAGGGCGAGAACATCGAGCGCTTTCGCGGCTCCAGTCCGGCGGACATGTTCCGCGGCACGGCGGGTGTCATGTCGGGCGAGGCGCGCAACGGCGCCGGCGCCGTCGACGTCAACATTCGCGGCATGCAGGGCATGGGCCGCGTGACGACGACCATCGACGGCGCCGAAAATGCCGTCACCGTCTATCAGGGCTATCAGGGCGTCTCCAACCGCACCTATGTCGATCCAGACTTTATCGCCGGCATCGACGTCACCAAGGGTGCGGATACCGCCTCATGGGGCAATGCCGGCTCGGTCGCCATGCGCACCGTGAATGCCGACGATATCGTCAAGCCGGGCAACACCTGGGGCGTCAGGGTCAAGGGCGAGATCGGCACCAACACGTCGAGGCCCCATGCCGGTGACAAGGCAGGCTATCAGTGGCCCTTTGCACCGTGGGACCCTGCCGGCGAAGTTCCGAAAGCCTCGGAAACCGGGATGGACAAGCCTTCCCTGCTTTCGCCGACACGCGGCGCCGGCAGCGTTATCGGCGCCTACAAGGGCGAGGATTTCGATTTCCTTGCCGGCTATGCGCGCCGCAAGCAGGGCAACTATCACGCAGGCAAGCACGGGCCTTCCGCCAATCCGGTCAACAAGGGCCGGCAGCAATGGTGTCCCAACGGCGTCTGCAATCCCAACGGCACGACCTACTGGGAAAATTACTATGAAAACGACGGGGTCGTGAACTATCGCGCCGGCGAGGAGGTGCTGAACACCCAGCTTGAGACGGAATCCTGGCTGGCCAAGCTGACTGCGCGCTTCGCCGAGGATCACACCCTCCAGCTCGGCTATACCGGCTATCGCAGCGAAGCCGGCGACCGGCTCGCCTCGCGGCTGATCGGCAAGCACGGACAGTCCGAGCAGCAGGCGCAGACGTCGGGCACCAGCCTCGACACCGTAACCGCGCGCTATCGCTGGAACCCGGAAGATAACGAGCTTTTCGACCTGAAGGGCAATCTCTACTGGACGCATCTGGAACTGCGCAATCCGATCCGCGGCGGTCGCGGCGTAACGCCTGAACAGATCGGCTTGCCTGCCGGGTTCCGGGTCGGCTCCGATTCCGACATGTGGGGTGCCGACCTCTCCAACCTGTCGAAATTCTCGACCGGCTATGGCGATGTCGATCTCAGCTACGGCCTGTCCTATCGCGGCGAGGATACGCGCGGCAGCCGCCACACGGCGGCGCTGGAAGCGTGGAACACCGCGCGTGACGCCATTCGCCATGAAGCCGCGATCTATGCGAAGGCGGCATGGAAGCCGGTCGACTGGGCAACGCTGAACGCCGGGCTTCGCTATTCGCATTTCTGGTCGAAGGATCGTTACGATCCCTATGAGCGCGAGGACATCGAGAGCAGGGTTCTGGGCTTCCGCACCAATGATGGCGGGTTCAGCCCGTCGGTCGGCGTCACGCTGGAGCCCTTCGACGGTTCGCAGTTCTACGTGAACTATTCCAACACCATGCGCGCACCCAGCGTCATCGAATCCGTCTCGGCCTTCAACAGCGTGGTCGCCAACGCCAATGTGAAGCCGGAGCGTTCCAGCAACTGGGAAGTCGGCACCAACCTGACCCGTGACGGTCTGCTGACCAGCGAAGACCGCGGCATGCTCAAGCTCGGTTACTTCAACTGGGATGTGAAGGACTATATCGCACGGTCGGTCCGCAACGGCTCGGGGCCGCTGACCCTGAACATCGAGAACATCGACCGGGCGAAGTTCTCCGGCATCGAGCTTTCCGGCCGCTACGAGATCGGCGGCTTCACCGCCGACCTCTCGGCCAACTATTTTCTCAACGTCGAATATTGCCGCACGGCCGACACCTGCGAGAACAAGTCGCTCTACGGCGACTATGCCACCAACCATGTGCAGCCCGAATACACCGTCGACCTGACGCTGTCGCAGAAGCTGCTCGAAGATCAGCTTACGGTTGGCGGGCGCATTTCCCATGTCGGCCCCCGCGCCATCGGCCATGGCGACGTGACCGCGCAGGGCGCCAGCGAGTTCATCTCCCTTGTCGACTGGAAGCCTTATACGCTTGTCGATGTCTTCGCCGAATACAAGATCACCGAGGACCTGACCGCTGCGGTACGCGTGGAGAACCTGTTCGACCGCTTCTATGTCGATCCGCTCGGTCTTGTCACGCAGCCGGGACCGGGTCGGACTTTCTATGCGAGCCTGACGGGATCCTTCGGTGGCGAGCAGAGTTTCCAGCCGTTCAGCAATCCGCTCGCCGGGTTGGCGGGCGGCCACGGCGCGGCGCGCGGTGGCGAAGCTGCGGCCATCGACTGGAGCGGGCTCTATGCCGGCATGCATGCCGGCGGCGCCTTCGGCCGCACATGGGGCTCCACGACGACGCTCGACGGTTCCGACAGCACCATCTCTGCCCGGGAATCGGCGGATCTCAAGCTCAACGGCGCCATGTTCGGCGTACAGGCCGGCTACAACTGGCAGCTCGACAATGGCGTGGTGCTCGGTCTTGAGGGAGACTGGAGCAAGACATACAACATCACCGGATCGAAGAAGGTTCTGTCCACCGATCCCGTGCTGGCGGCCAAGGGCCATGCCGATGCTTATACGAGCTACGACGTCGACTGGATGGCCAGCCTGCGCCCGAAGATCGGCTACGCTTTCAGCAATCGCTTCATGGCCTATGCCACGGGTGGACTGGCGCTCGCGCGCGAAACACAATGGCGCGACCAGTACATTTCCGACCAGGCCGATGAAACCCTCCCCAACGGTACGCAAACGGCCGTTTTCTCCGTCGAGAAGGCCGCTGCCACCCGCGCCGGCTTCACCATTGGTGGCGGCCTCGAATATGCGCTGAACGACAACTGGTCGATCAAGGCCGACTATACCTACAGCCGCTTCGGCAAGAAGGATTTCAGGTTCAGAAATGCCCGCGCGGGCACAGGCAAGGATTATACGACCTCGACGACCACCGTCGTCGGCTATGAAACGGTCGACCCTTCGCAGGACCCCAGCATGGCGTGGTTGTGCGACATGGATCCGAGCTTCTGCACACCCTATGAAAAGCCCATCTATGAGACGACGACGACCAACCATCCGGGCAGTTCGAGCACCGTGAACGGCCGCAATGCCTCGAACGCTCTCGATTTCCACATGATCAAGGTCGGTCTGAACTACCGGTTCTGAGACCAGCAGATCACGAGACAACACCTGAAGGCTTCACCGCAGCGGGAGGCGCCCAGATCGGGCGTCTCCGTGCCGGACGTGCCACCCACGGCAAGATGGGCAGGGCGCTCGCACAGGCCGGCGAGCATCAGAGCCTCGTTCCCTGCCACAACTGCATCCGGCAGCTCTTTCAGCACCATCATCGGTCAAGGCAGGATCGGGCTTGCAAGCTGTGATTTTACCCCGAGAGGGGCCGTGAAAGGCTCTGGGGAAGGCGCGACGAATAGCTTGAAAAGCCTGACGTACATGCGATACGAGCAGGTGTCGGTTTCCGAAAGGAACGAAGAGGGAATTCGCCGCAGGCTTCAAAAAGGCCTGTGAAACGAAACTGCCCCCGCAACTGTAGGCGGTAGAGTCCTCTCCCCGAAATGCCACTGGGCCCCGGGCCCGGGAAGGTGGGGAAAGGATGGTGACCCGTCAGTCAGGAGACCTGCCGACAACTGGAACTGAATGTGCCGGGCGGGGTGCCCGGGAGAGGTTGTCGATGAAGCCGTCCCTGCCTGTACGGGCTCTATTGCGTATCCTTCGGGGTGCGCGGCTTTCCATTGCCGTCCCGACCCGAAGCCTTCGGTCCCTGCCGCAAACCGATCGGAGAACTTCGCGTCATGACATTCCCGCGTCTGGCACTTGCCGCCGCCAGCCTTGCGCTGCTCACGGCCCATGCGTCCGCTGAACCCACCAGATACCCGCTTACGCTGGAAAACTGCGGTGAGACGATCACCTTCGACAAGGCCCCAGCCACGAGCGTAACCGTCGGACAGGCCGCCACCGAGGCGCTCTATGCGCTTGGCCTTGGCGACAAGGTCACCGGCACCTCCGTCTGGTTCACCGACGTGTTGCCCGAGCACAAGGCGATCAACGACAAGGTGGAGCGCCTCGCCGACAATGATCCGAGCTTCGAAAGCGTCGTGGCGAAGAAGCCCGGCCTCGTTGCCGTCCAGTTCATCTGGCATGTCGGGCCGGAAGGCATCGTCGCCACCCGCGAGCAGTTTCACGAGGTCGGCATCCCGACCTATGTGATGCCAGCCGATTGCGTGGCCAAGGACAACTCGGTCGGCGTCGACGGCACCCGCACCGCCGCCTTCTCGACCGAAACCATCCATCAGGGCGTGCGCGAGCTTGCCGAGATTTTCGACGTGCAGGACAAGGGCGAGGAGGTCGTCGCCGATCTGGCGAAACGAGAAGCGGATGCGGTCGAGCGCGCAAAAGCACTCGATCTCAAGGACGTGTCGGCCGTGTTCTGGTTCTCCAGCGCCGACATGAACATCGATCCCTATGTCGCCGGTCGCAAGGGCGGGCCCGCCTACATGCTCGACAAGCTCGGCATCCGCAACATCGTGGAATCGGATGAGGAATGGCCGGTCGTGGGCTGGGAAACCATTGCCAAGGCCAACCCGACGCTGATCGTGATCGCCAAAATGGATCGCCGCCGCTTCCCTGCCGACGACTTCGAGAAGAAGCTCGAATTTCTGAAGAGCGATCCGGTCGCCAGCCAGATGGACGCGGTGAAGAACAACCGCATCGTGGTGATGGATGCCCATGCCATGGACGCCACCATGCGCACGGTCTCCGGCATCGAGGTGCTGGCAGACGCGCTGGTCGATCAGGGCATCGCCCGGTGACCATTGCCACCGCAGGCCGGCCTTTCGCAGCGCGCCTGTGGTGGCGCTGGCCTGCGGGGCTCGTCGCCATGGCGGCGACGGTCTTTGCCGGCACCTGCATCGGTGAGACGCCCATTCCGCTCTCCATCGTGGTGCAGACGCTGGCTAACAAGGTTCTGGGTGCTGCCTATCCGCTCGACCCGATCGACATGGGCATCATCTGGAACTATCGCCTGCCGCGCGCGCTGGTGGCCGCATCCTGCGGCGCGGGGCTGGCGCTGTCCGGCCTCGTGCTGCAATCGCTGCTGCGCAATGCGCTGGCCGACCCCTATCTGCTCGGCATCTCGGCCGGCGCCTCGACGGGTGCGGTGACGGTGACGATTGCCGGTATCGGCGGCGGAGCGGTCTCCATGTCGCTCGGCGCCCTCGCCGGCGCGGTCACCGCCTTCCTGCTGGTCGCCCTTCTGGCACGGGCGGCGGGCGGCGGCGTTTCCACGCGCGGCACAGGACAGATCATTCTGGCGGGCATCGCCGGCTCGCAACTCTTCAACGCGCTTACCTCCTTCATCATCACCAAATCGGCCAATGCCGAACAGGCGCGCGGCATCATGTTCTGGCTGCTCGGCAATCTGAGCGGCGTGCGCTGGCCGGATGTGACGCTGGCCGTACCCATCGCCCTGACCGGGCTGATTGCCTGCGTCTGGCATGCGCGCGCGCTCGATGCCTTCGCCTTCGGCGCCGACTCCGCAGCCTCGCTGGGTATTGCCGTGCGCAGGGTGCAGGTCGTGCTGATCGGGTTGACTGCGCTGGTCACCGCCGTCATGGTTTCCATCGTCGGCTCCATCGGCTTCGTCGGGCTGGTCATCCCGCATGCGGCGCGTTTCGTGGTCGGCGTACGCCATGGGCGCCTGGTGCCGGCGACGGCGCTGACGGGCGCTGCCTTCCTCATCGCGGCAGACGTGCTGTCGCGCACCATGATCCCCGGTCAGGTGCTGCCGATCGGCGTCATCACGGCTTTGGTCGGCGCGCCGGCCTTCGCCCTGATCCTGCTCAGGGGACGCCGCCGGCCATGATCCTTGAAGCAAGCAATCTCGGCTGGAGCATACGCCGTCTCCGGATCGTGCAGGGCGTGGACCTCGCCGTGCGCGAGGGCGAGACGTTTGGACTGGTCGGCCCCAACGGTTCGGGCAAATCGACCCTGCTGCGCCTGCTTGCCGGAATTCTGAAGCCGACAACGGGCAAAGTCGCCGTGGAAGGGCAGCCGCTTTCCGGTCTGCCGCGCCGGCTGGCGGCGCAAAAGATCGCCTATCTCGAACAGCAGGCAGACACCGGCGAGGCGATCACCGTGCGCGATGCGGTGGAGCTTGGCCGCACCCCCTGGCTGACGCCCCTGCAACCCTGGTCGGACGAGGACGACAGCATCGTGGCCGGGGCGCTGGCCGATGCAGATCTGCACGGATTTGAAAGCCGCTTCTGGGCCACGCTTTCCGGCGGCGAGAAGCAGCGCGTGCATCTGGCGCGCGCCCTTGCCCAGCGCCCGCGCATCCTGCTGCTCGACGAGCCCACCAATCATCTCGACGTGCGCCACCAGCTTTCCATGCTGGACCTTGTGGCCGCCCTGCCGGTGACATCGATCATCGCGCTGCACGATCTCAATCAGGCGCTTGCCTGCGACCGCGTCGGCGTCATGGCCGGCGGCCGGCTGGTGGCGGTGGGATCACCACAGGAGGTTTTGAGCGTCAACCGCATCGCCGAGGTATTCGGCGTACGCGCCAGCATCGTCGTCGATCCCGCCGACGGCGCCCGCATTTTCCGCCTCGATCACCTCCGCTGAAAGGTATTCCATATGCGCATCGCTTCCGCCCTGATGCTGGCTTCGCTCGTCATCTCCGCACCCGCCTTCGCCGAAATGCACGAGGTGAAGATGCTCAACCGCAACGCATCCGGCCCGATGGTCTATGAGCCGGATTTTCTCCGGATTGCACCCGGCGACACGGTGAAATTCATAAAGACCACCAGCGGCCACAATGCCGCGACGGTCGAGGGCATGGTGCCGGAAGGCCATGAGGGCTTTCTCGGCAAGATCAACGAGGAGATCGAGGTCACGCTGGACGAACAGGGCTTCTACGGCATCAAATGCTCGCCGCATTACGGCATGGGCATGGTGATGGTCATCCGCGTCGGCGATTCCGATCTGCCGGCCTCGTTCCCGGCCGCCGACGTGCCTGAGCGCGCGAAGAAGCGCTTTGTCGAAATCCTGGAACGCAACGGATACGGAAAATGACCGCGCCGTCGCCCCACGGCGACAATTTCGACCTGAAGGAAGATATCCGCTCCTACTGGTCGAAGCGCGCGCAGACCTTCGATCTCGCCTTCGGCCATTTCATCGCGCCGGGACCGGAGGCGCGGGCATGGCAAAAGCCGATACGCGATACGCTGGGCACGAAGCCGCTGCGCGTGCTGGAGCTTGCCTGCGGCACGGGCGAGGTGACGCGGCTCATCCACGATCTCGGCCACGACGTCACCGCGCTCGACTTCTCGGAGGCGATGCTGGAAGTGGCGCGCGCCAAGCACAAGGGCAGGGAACGCCTGCGCTTCATCCTTGCCGACGCCGAAAACACCATGGAGCCCGATGCCGCCTATGACGCCATCGTCTGCCGCCATCTGGTGTGGACGCTGACCGCTCCGCAGGAAACCTTCCGCGAATGGCTGCGGCTGCTGAAGCCCGGAGGCAGGCTGCTCGTCTATGATGGCGACTGGACAGCGCCGAGCCCGACCGGGCGCCTGTTCGCATGGCTGGTTTCCCTGATCGACCGCATGCAGGGAGCCGATCCCTATTACGACGGGGCGATGAGCGACAAGCATGAGAAGATCATGCGCGCGATCCCCTTCCGCGAGGGCCTCACCTATGAGCGACTGGCCCCAATGATCGGAGACGCAGGGTTCGCAGAGATCCGTTACATTTCGCACGACAGCATCGCCAAAGCCCAGCGCGAAACCGCCACGTTGCGCAACCGGCTGCGCACCCGCGTCTACCGGCGCTTCATCCTCACCGCCATCCGCCCGGCCTGACGAACCGAGTCATTTCACCACGAAACCGTGGGCGAAGGGGTCGCGGTCATCGATGAAGATGGTGTTGTAGCCGGTCATGCGCGCCCAGCCGGCGATGGAGGGGATGATGGCGGAGCGGTCCGCCACGCTCGTCACCGCCTCGACCCGGCCTTTGAACAGCGATCCGATGATCGATTCATGCACGAACTCGTCGCCAGCCTTCAGTTGCCCCTTTGCGGCAAGCTGCGCCATGCGCGCCGAGGTGCCGGTGCCGCAAGGGGAACGGTCGATGGCCTTCTCCCCGTAGAAAACGGCATTGCGGGCATGCGCGCCCGCCACCGTCGGCTTTCCCGTCCACTGGATATGGGATAGGCCGCGAATTTCCGGATGCTCGGGATGCACGAACTCGTATTTCGCATTCAGTGCCGCGCGCAGCTTGGGCGACCAGCCCACCAGTTCACCGGCTGAGTGATCGGCCATGTCGCCGAAATTCTTCTGCGGCTCGACGATGGCGTAGAAATTGCCGCCATAGGCGACATCGACGACGATCTCGCCAAGGCCCTCCACTTCGGCGGTCAGCCCTTCGGCATGGAGGAAACCCGGCACGTTGGTCAGCCGCACTTCTTCCACGAAGCGGCCTTCCTGCCGATAGGTGATGTCGACCTTGCCGGCGGGCGCGTCGATCGAAAGGCTTCCCGGCGCGCGCGGCGTGATCAGCCCGTTCTCGATGCCCATGGTGATGGTGCCGATGGTGCCATGCCCGCACATGGGCAGGCAGCCGGAGGTTTCGATGAACAGCACCGCGACGTCGCAATCGGGACGCGTCGGCGGATAGAGGATGGAACCCGACATCATGTCGTGGCCGCGCGGCTCGAACATCAGGCCGGTGCGGATCCAGTCGAATTCGCGCAGGAAGTGGGCGCGTTTCTCCAGCATGTTGGCACCTTCCAGACGTGGACCACCACCGGCGACCAGCCGCACGGGATTGCCGCATGTATGTCCGTCGATGCAGGAAAAGGTGTGCGTGGCCATGGCTTCAGAACCTCTGCGCGGAGAAGGGGGAAAGGTCGATGGCGGGGATGCGGCCCTCGACGAGATCGGCAACAAGACGCGCCGTGCCGGCCGACTGGGTCAGGCCGAGATGGCCGTGGCCGAAAGCATAGACGATGCGCTGCGTGGCGCGCGCAGTGTCGATGACCGGCAGGCTGTCGGGCAGGGAGGGGCGGAAGCCCATCCATTCGCTGCCGCCTTGCGGATCGAGCCCCGGCAGGAACGAAACCGCCTTCTTCAGCATGGCGCGGGAACGGCCGAAATTCGGCGGCAGGTCGAGCCCGCCCAGTTCGACCGCGCCGCCGACGCGAATCCCGCTCGAAAGGCGCGTCACGACAAAGCCGTGGCCGCCGAAGGTGATCTGCGTGCGCAGGTCGAAGGCGCCGGACGGAAGCGTGGTGTTGTAGCCGCGCTCGGTTTCAAGCGGAATGCGCTCGCTGGCCGTGCGGGCGATGCGGTGCGAGAAGGCGCCGGCGGCAACCACCACATGGGCGGCACGGAATGATGTGCCGGCACAAACCACCTCGACACTGTTTTCGGCAGGACGCAGGGCCGTTACCCCGGCACGCTCGATCACCCCACCATCGGCTGCAAAACGTCTGGCCAGTTCCAGGGTATAGACCTTGGGATCGGCGATCGAATACCAGCCGGGGGTGAAAGTGCCATGCGTGAAGCGCGGCGCGAGACCCGGCTGGATCTGCGCCATCTCCTCCGCGTCCATGTGGCGGAAGGCAATGCCGTGGTCGGCGCGCGCCTGCCAGCCCGGCAGCGAGGCGCGAAATTCGGCCTCACCCTCATAGACCTGAAGATTGCCGTCATTGCGCAGCATGGAAGATACGCCGGCACGATGCAGGAAGGGTTCCAGTTCCGCCTTTGACAGGTCCATGAGCGCGGTCTGCGCCGCCGTCGATTGCGCCACCCGGCGCGGCGCGCAGGCCCGCCAGAAGCGGAACATCCATGGCGCGATCCGCAGCGCATAGGCAGGCGGCACCGACAGCGGCCCCAGCGGATCGAGCAGCCATTTCGGCGCCTTGCGCAAGATGCCGGGCGAAGCCAGCGGCAATATGTCGGTGAAGGCGAACGCCCCCGCATTGCCGGCGGACGCACCCGCCGCAGGTCCCTCACGATCGACGACCATCACGCGTTTGCCGCGTTGCTGCAGGACAAGCGCGGCTGACAAGCCGACCACGCCCGCCCCGATGACAATCACATCCGGGACGATCAAATCTGGCCGGAGTGTGTCGGACATTCTTCTCTCATCGGGAACGCTCTGATCCGAAACGAGCGCAT
Organism: Aquamicrobium sp. NLF2-7; assembly: GCF_022359935.1. NCBI lineage: Bacteria > Pseudomonadati > Pseudomonadota > Alphaproteobacteria > Hyphomicrobiales > Phyllobacteriaceae > Aquamicrobium > Aquamicrobium sp. NLF2-7. The sequence goes on from NZ_JAKSED010000002.1 coordinate 239,432, forward strand.
CTCCTGTATGGAGACGCGCTCATTCACGATCAGATGTCTGCCCGACGATGTAAAGCGGCTTTGCCTGTGCCAGCTACTCTTTTTTCGCAGCGAAGCGGCTGTTCAGCCAGAGCGCCAGAATGGTGCAGATCGCGCCGGAAAGCAGGTAGGCGCCGGCCGAGATCAGCCCGAAATGCGTCGACAGCAGCAGTGCCGCCAGCGGCGCGAAACCCGCACCGAACAGCCAGGCGAAGTCGTTGGTGATGGCCGATCCCGTATAGCGGTAAGCCTTGGCGAAGGAGGATGCCACCGCGCCGGAAGACTGGCCGAAGGACAGTCCGAGCAGGATGAAGCCGAGGATCATGAAGATCGCTTCGCCAACCGGACCGGCATCGAGCAACTGCGGCGCAAAGCCCGAGAAGGCGGCGATGGCGATGGCCGAACCAAGCAGCAGCGAGCGGCGGCCGACACGGTCGGCCACGATGCCGGAGACCATGATGGCGACAAGACCGAAGACGGCGGCAACGGCCTCGATGATGAGGAAGCGGGCGATGCCCTCGGCGGTGAACAGGAACACCCACGACAGCGGGAACACCGTGACCATGTGGAACAGCGCGAAGCTTGCCAGCGGCGCGAAGGCGCCGACCACGACATTGCGGCCTTCGGCGCGAATCGTCTCGAAGATGCGCGCCGGCTGAAGCTCGCGGTTGTGGAACAGCTCGCGATATTCGGGCGTCGAGACGATGCGCAGGCGCGCGAACAGGGCCACCACGTTGAGCGCGAAGGCGACGAAGAACGGATAGCGCCAGCCCCAGGCGAAGAAGTCCTGCGCGGAAAGATTGCCGACGAAGAAGGCGAACAGCAGGCTGGCCACGATCAGCCCGGCAGGCGCGCCCAGCTGCGGGATCATCGCATACCAGCCGCGGCGGCCTTCAGGCGCATTCATGGCGAGCAGCGAGGACAGGCCGTCCCACGTGCCGCCAAGCGCAATGCCCTGACAGATGCGGGCGAGCGCCAGCAGCCAGATCGCGGCGACGCCGATGCTCTCATAGCCGGGCAGGAAGGCGATGGCGACGGTCGCCGTGCCAAGCATGAACAGCGCGATCGTCATCTTCACGCCCTTGCCCCAGCCACGGTCCACTGCCATGAAGATCGCGGTGCCAACCGGGCGCGCGACAAAGGCCAGCGGGAAGATGGCGAAGGACCAGAGCGTCGCCGTCAACGCATCGAGATGCGGGAACAGAAGCTTCGGGAAGACGATCACCGAAGCGATGGCATAGACGAAGAAGTCGAAAAACTCGGACGTGCGGCCGATGAACACGCCGACGGCGATCTCGCCGGGCGCGACATGCCCATGCCTCGCTTCCGGGCCGAGCGACCCGTCTCCTGTCATTGCTGCCTGAGAATGCGCCATGATCACACGGAATTTCTGTCTCTGGAATAATGGCCGGCAACGGCCTGCCGGGCCTTCGCACGGTGCTTAGCCTCTTCATGCTGCATTGCGGCATTGGGCAAATTGTCCAATGTGCCGCTCCAGCTCAAGGGGTTAGCCGTGCCCCCGAACCGCCCATCGATCGGGCCCATTGATCGGATCTTCGCCTTGAAACTGACAAGACTTCTGGCTTTGACCCTGTTGCCGTTCCTGCTGAGCGCCTGCGATCTCGTGGTGCTCAGTCCCGCCGGAGACGTGGCCTGGCAGCAGCGCGACCTCGTCATCATCGCAACAGTGCTGATGCTGCTCATCATCATTCCGGTGATGGTGCTGATTGCCCTGTTTGCCTGGCGCTACCGGGCCGGCAACACGAAAGCGACCTACACGCCCGACTGGGATCACTCCACCCATCTGGAACTGGTGATCTGGGCGGCTCCGCTGCTCATCATCATCTGCCTCGGTGCGGTGACGTGGATGTACACCCATCTGCTAGATCCCTACCGGCCGCTCGACCGCATCGCGCGCGGCCAGCCGGTCGCGGCGGAGGTCGAACCGCTGGAGGTGCAGGTCGCCGCGCTCGACTGGAAGTGGCTGTTCATCTATCCGGAATACGGCATCGCCACCGTCAACGAGATGGCAGCCCCCGTCGATCGCCCGATCCGCTTCCGCCTGACGTCGACCTCGGTGATGAATTCCTTCTACGTGCCGGCGCTGGCGGGCCAGATCTATGCCATGCCCGGCATGGAAACGACATTGCACGGCGTCATCAACCGTCCGGGCGAATATGACGGCTTCTCTGCCAACTACAGCGGCGACGGCTTCTCCGGCATGCGCTTTACCTTCCACGGTGTCGACCATGACGGCTTCGACCAGTGGGTCGCCAGGGTAAAAGAGGCAGGCGGCAGCCTCGACCGCTTCGCCTATCTGGAGCTCGCCAAGCCCAGCGAGAACGAGAAGCCCCGCCACTACGCCTCCGTCGACGAGCAGCTTTTCCGGCTGATCCGCGACCGCTGCGCAGAGCCCGGCCGCATGTGCATGGACGAGATGATGGCGATCGACGCCGAAGGCGGCCTCGGTCTGGCGGGCCTGCGCCTGCTGCAACCGCTTGAAGAGGGTCGCCCGTCGGCGCTCACTGCGCTGTTCGGACGCCGTTCCGTCGATGTGGCGAGCATCTGCACGCCTGAGGAAGCGGCCGCTTCGGAAGCCGTGTCGTGGTCGGCATCGCTTGTTCCTCAGGTTGATCCCGCACCGCTCGTTGGTGCCGGGCTGCCGCGTCCTGCTCCCATATCTTCCGCCGCGCCGGCCATGTCCGTGCGCCAGCCCTTCGGCATCTGAGCGTTACAGAGCACATGTTCAACAGTACCGACCTTACCAAGCTGATCTTCGGCAGGCTCACATGGGAATCGCTGCCCCTGCATGAGCCGATCCTCGTCGCCACCTTCGCGGTGGTAGCGCTGGGCGGCATAGCGCTGCTGGGCGCCATCACATATTTCCGCCTCTGGGGCTATCTGTGGCGCGAATGGTTCACCACCGTCGACCACAAGCGCATCGGCATCATGTACATGATCCTCGGCATCATCATGCTGCTGCGCGGCTTCGCCGACGCGGTGATGATGCGCCTTCAGCAGGCGATGGCCTTCAACGGCTCGGAAGGCTATCTCAACGCCCACCACTACGATCAGATCTTCACCGCCCACGGCGTGATCATGATCTTCTTCGTGGCCATGCCGCTGGTGACGGGCCTGATGAACTATCTCGTGCCGCTGCAGATCGGCGCGCGCGACGTTTCGTTCCCGTTCCTCAACAATTTCAGCTTCTGGATGACCACGGCCGGCGCGATCCTGCTGATGATGTCGCTGTTCGTCGGCGAGTTCGCGCGCACCGGCTGGCTGGCCTATCCGCCGCTGTCGGGGGCCGAGCACAGCCCCGGCGTCGGCATGGATTATTACCTGTGGTCTTTGCAGGTGGCGGGCGTCGGCACGACGCTGTCCGGCATCAATCTCATCGTCACCATCGTCAAGATGCGCTGCCCCGGCATGACGATGATGAAGATGCCGGTCTTCACCTGGACGTCGCTGTGCACCAACGTGCTGATCGTCGCCACCTTCCCGATCCTGACCGCGACGCTGACGCTGCTGACCCTCGACCGCTATGTGGGAACGAACTTCTTCACCAGCGATCTCGGTGGCAATCCGATGATGTACGTCAACCTCATCTGGATCTGGGGCCACCCCGAGGTCTACATCCTCGTGCTGCCCGCCTTCGGCATCTTCTCCGAGATCGTCTCGACCTTCTCGGGCAAGCGCCTGTTCGGCTATACCTCGATGGTCTACGCCACGGTGTGCATCACCATCCTGTCCTATCTGGTGTGGCTGCATCACTTCTTCACCATGGGGTCGGGCGCGAGCGTCAACTCGTTCTTCGGCATCACCACGATGATCATCTCGATCCCGACCGGCGCCAAGCTCTTCAACTGGCTGTTCACGATGTATCGCGGGCGCATCCGCTTCGAACTGCCGATGATGTGGACGCTCGCCTTCATGTTCGTCTTCGTCATCGGCGGCATGACGGGCGTGCTGCTGGCCGTGCCGCCGGCCGACTTCGTGCTGCACAACTCGCTGTTCCTGGTCGCGCATTTCCACAACACCATCATCGGCGGCGTGGTCTACGGCCTGTTCGCCGGCATGGTGTTCTGGTTCCCGAAGGCGTTCGGATTCAAGCTCGATCCGTTCTGGGGCAAGATTTCGTTCTGGGGCTGGGTGCTGGGCTTCTTCTTCGCCTTCATGCCGCTCTATGTGCTCGGCCTGATGGGCGTGACGCGGCGCCTGCGCGTGTTCGACGATGCCTCGATCCAGATCTGGTTCCAGATCGCGGCCTTCGGCGCCTTCCTCGTGCTGGTCGGCATCGTCGCCTTCATCATCCAGATCGCCGTCAGCATCTGGAAGCGTGAGGAACTGCGCGACACCACCGGCGACCCGTGGGACGGACGCACGCTGGAGTGGGCGACCTCCTCGCCGCCGCCGGACTACAATTTCCCCTTCACGCCGGTCGTCTACGACAACGACGCATGGTGGGACATGAAGAGGCGCGGCTATGTCCGTCCACTGGAAGGCTTCAAGCCCATCCATATGCCGAACAACACGGGCACGGGCATCATTCTTGCCGCCCTGAGCATCGTCATGTCGTTCGGTCTCATCTGGTACATGTGGTGGCTGGCGGCACTCGGTTTCATCGCCATCATCGCGGTGTCGATCTATCACACGTTCAACTACGACAATGGCTTCACCATTCCCGTCGAGGACGTGACGCGCATCGAAGATGCGCGCACGAAGCTGATGGCAGGGGAGGCCTGATCCGATGAGCGCCACGACCCGGACTATGGACGGCGCCGAAGCGCCCGTCTTCTACCTGACGGAAGACCATCACCACGAAGAGGGCAGCGGCACGCTGCTCGGCTTCTGGCTCTACCTGATGAGCGACTGCCTCATCTTCGCCTGCCTGTTCGCGATCTATGGCGTGCTTGGCACCAGCTATGCCGCCGGCCCCGCGCCGAAGGACCTGTTCGACCTGCCGCTGGTCGCCGTCAACACAGCGATGCTGCTGTTCTCCTCCATTACCTACGGCTTTGCCATGCTGGAGATGGTGAAGGGCAATGTGCGCACCACGCTCGTCTGGCTCGGCATCACCGGCCTGTTCGGCCTCGCCTTCCTCGGCATCGAGCTCTACGAGTTCCATCACCTGATCCATATCGGGGCGACGCCGCAGCGCAGCGCGTTCCTGTCCTCCTTCTTCACGCTGGTCGGCACGCACGGCCTGCACGTGACCTTCGGCATCATCTGGCTGGTCACGCTGATGGTGCAGGTCGGCAGGTTCGGGCTGATCGAGGCCAACAAGCGCAGGCTCATGTGCCTGTCGATGTTCTGGCATTTCCTCGACGTCATCTGGATCGGCGTCTTCACCTTCGTCTACCTGCTGGGAGTTCTGCGATGAGCGCGCCCATTACCCATCACGAGGGTGCCCATCATGAGGATGCCCACCACCATGCGGGAGGAGGGCATTCCCACGGTTCGCTGAAAAGCTATCTGATCGGCTTCCTGCTCTCCGTGGTCCTGACCGCCATTCCGTTCTGGCTGGTCATGGGCGGCGTTCTGGACAGCAGGCAGCTGACCGGTTTCATCATCGTCGGCTTCGCGGCGGTGCAGATCGTCGTGCACATGATCTTCTTCCTGCACATGGACACGCGTTCGGAGCAGGGCTGGACCATGATGGCGCTGATCTTCACCATCATCGTCGTCGTCATCGCGTTGTCCGGTTCGCTATGGGTCATGTACCACCTCAACGCCAACACCATGCCGTTCCACGACATGCAGCAGATGCGGTGAACGGGCGGTCCGGGAACCGTCCTCCGGCCAGAGTTGTATTTCTGGCCGGCGCCGCGCTTGTCTGCGCGGCCCTTCTTGCCGCGCTCGGCATCTGGCAGGTGCAGCGCCTGCAATGGAAGCTCGACCTCATCGCCCGTGTCGAGGCGCGCGTGAATGCCGAGCCGGTCGCAGCACCCGGCCCCTCCGGCTGGAACGCGATCTCCCCGGCCTCCCACGAATATCTGCGGGTGCGCCTGCATGGCCGCTTCCTGCACGACAAGGAAGCGCTCGTTCAGGCCGTGACCGATCTGGATGGCGGATATTGGGTGATCACTCCGCTCGTGAGCGATGACGGCTTCACCATTCTGGTCAATCGCGGCTTCGTCACGCCGCAGTTCCGCGATCCCGCAACACGCGCTGAGGGCGCGCCGGAAGGGGAAGCCACCGTAACCGGCCTGTTGCGCATGAGCGAGCCGGGCGGCGGGTTCCTGCGCCACAACGATCCGCAGAACGACCGCTGGTTTTCCCGCGATGTTGCCGCGATTGCCGCCGCGCGCGGATTGCAGGACACCGCTCCCTATTTCGTCGACGCGGATGCGACACCCAACGCAGGCGGCTGGCCGCGGGGCGGCCTCACCCGCATCACCTTCTCCAACAGCCATCTGGTCTATGCGCTGACATGGTTCGCTCTGATGGGAATGGCGCTGGCGGCGGCCTGGTATGTGCTGCATGAATGGCGGCGCAGGGAGCTTAAGGCGCCCCGCCCGCCCGATGGCGGAACACAAGGCGACGAGTGAGAGGACACTCAGCCGAATGCGGATCTTGGGGAGGAGGAACCTGACGGATGCCGGCCATGGAAATGACCAATCGCAAGAATCTCATGCTGCTGGTGCAGCTTCGCTGGCTGGCGGTGATCGGCCAGGTGGCGACCATCCTCATCGTGCATTACGGCATCGGCATCACCCTGCCGCTGGAGCCGATGGCCGCCATCGTTCTGCTGCTGATCCTTCTCAATGGTGCAACGCTGGCCCGGCTGCGCAACGAGAAGCCGATTTCCAATGTCGGGCTGTTCATGGAACTGCTGCTCGACGTCGCCGCGCTCACCGCCCAGCTTTATCTCAGTGGTGGCGCGGCCAATCCGTTCGTGCTGCTCTATGTGCTGCAAATATCGCTCGGCGCCACGCTGCTCGATACGCGCTCGACATGGGCGCTGGTGGTGCTTGCCAGCATCGCCTTCCTGCTGCTGATGGTGTTCAACAGGCCGCTGCTGCTGCCCGGCGGCGATGCCGACGAGTTCTTCAACCTGCATGTGCAGGGCAGCTTCATCAGCTTCGCCCTGACCGCCTGCCTGCTAGTGCTCTACATCACGCGCATCACCCGCAACCTGCAGGAGCGCGATGCCCATCTGGCCGACCTGCGCCGGCAGGCGGCCGAGGAGGACCATATCGTGCGAATCGGCCTGCTCGCTTCCGGCGCCGCGCATGAGCTGGGCACGCCGCTTGCCACCCTGTCGGTCATTCTCGGCGACTGGCGACGCATGCCTGTTTTCCGCAAGAATGAGGAACTGGCCGAAGAAATGGCCGAAATGCAGGCGCAGCTCGATCGCTGCAAGCAGATCGTCTCCGGCATTCTCGTCTCGTCCGGTGAGGCGAGGGGCGAGGGCACGATCCGCACCACCGTGCGTGACTTCTTCGACGACGCCGTGCTACAATGGCGCGCCAGCCGGTCGCCAGCGAAGTTGGATTATGACAACGCCTTCGAACCGGACGCCGCCATCGTTTCCGATGCGGCTCTCAGGCAGGTGTTGTTCAATCTGTTCGATAACGCTCTGGAAGCCTCGCCCGCATGGGTGGGCTTTTCCGTCAGCCGACAGGAGGACAAACTGGTAGTCGTCGTCAGGGACGCAGGACCCGGCTTCAGGCCGGAAATGCTCGAATCATTCGGCAAGCCCTATCAGTCGAGCAAGAACCGGCCGGGCAGTGGGCTGGGGTTGTTTCTCGTCGTCAACGCCGTGCGCAAGCTCGGCGGCATGGTCTCGGCATGCAACAATTCACGCAGGGGCGCGTTTGTGACCGTAACCCTGCCTCTGGCAGCTCTTTCCGGAACGGATCGCCATGGATAGTGCCAGATCCCTGCTGATCGTGGAGGACGATGCGGCTTTCGCGCGCGCCCTGCGGCGCTCCTTCCAGCGGCGCGGCTACGAGGTGGAAGTCTGCGAAGGGCTGGAAGCCCTGCCCGATGCGCTGGAGAGCGCGCTGCCCGATTACGCGGTGGTCGACCTCAAGCTCAGCGTCGGCTCGGGCCTGAAGGCCGTCAAGATGCTGCATGACCGCGCCCCGGAAATGCGCATCGTGGTGCTGACCGGCTATGCGAGCCTTGCCACGGCGGTAGAGGCGATCAAGCTCGGCGCCTGTCACTATCTCGCCAAGCCCGCCAACACCGACGAGATCGAAGCCGCATTCGGCAAGATGGAAGGCGATGCTGACGTGGCCCTGACCCGCCGCAAGACCTCGCTCAAGACGCTGGAATGGGAACGGATCCACGAGACGCTGGTGGAAGCCGAGTTCAATATTTCGGAAGCCGCGCGGCGTCTCGGCATGCATCGCCGCACGCTTGCCAGAAAACTTGAGAAACGCCGGGTTTCCTGACCTCCGATTACTTGCGGGAATATTGCCGATAAACCTGACCGGGAAGTCCATCGCCGCTTCCCGGCCATAGGCGTTTCTTTCCCGGAAACAGCGGATACGGATTGAATTTGTTCAAAACCCGTAAATGCGCGCAATCTGACCTGTCTCCCTTCCGATTATTGGGATCGGTTTTCTTTCCTGCGCGCCCATAGCGGGCGAAACTGCGCACTTCGTAATGACACTATAAGGAGTGCAACGTTATGAACTTCCTGAGAAGAGCGGGGGTGTTGGTGGGCGCCTTCTTCATGGTTGGCGCAGCACATGCGGCCGAACCTCTGGTAACAGCAGACTGGCTGCAGGATAATCTGGAAAATAAGGACGTTCGCGTCTTCGAGGTCAGCGTCGATACCGGCGTTTACGAACGCGGCCATATTCCTGGCGCCGTTCACCTCGACTGGCACACCGAACTGGTCGATCCGACCCGGCGCGACATTGCCTCCCGGGAGGATTTCGAGAAGAAACTGCGTGAAGCGGGCGTGACCGCCGATACGCATGTCGTGCTCTATGGCGACAACAACAACTGGTTCGCCGCATGGGGCGCATGGGTATTCAACGTCTACGGCATCGAGGCCAGCTTGCTCGACGGCGGCCGCAAGCTGTGGGAGGCGAAGGGATTGCCGCTCGACACCGCAGCACCCCAATATGCGGCCTCCGAAATCGTGCTTCCCGAGCGCAACGGCGATCTGCGCGCGCGCTTCACTGAAGTGCTCGACATCGCCGAGGGCCGCAAGCAGGCGAGCCTCGTCGATATCCGCTCCAACGACGAATATACCGGCAAGGTTTTCGCGCCTGAAGGCGTGAAGGAACTGGCCGTGCGGGCCGGGCACATTCCCGGCGCGGAAAACGTGCCGTGGGGCTCCATCGTGCAGGAAGACGGCACCTTCAAGCCGGCCGAGGAAATCAAGGCCATCTATGCGGCCAAGGGCATCGACGGCTCGAAGCCCATCGTCACCTATTGCCGCATCGGCGAGCGTTCCTCGCACACCTGGTTCGCCCTCAAGCGCATCCTCGGCTACGACGTGAAGAACTATGACGGCTCGTGGACCGAATATGGCAACGCCGTCGGCGTGCCGGTCGTCAACGTGGCCGGCACCGTCTGGACCGGAAAATGACCGTTCCGGCGTAAAGCGTCGCAACATACCCATGAAGACCGGAGGCGGGCGTTCGAGTGCCCGCCTCCTTGTCCGTTTCATACCTGCGGGGGAGGATGCAATGAAATCCGGGGCAACAAGAACGCTGGCGCCGGTCGTGCTGCTGTCTGGCATAGCCGTTCTGGCATGGTTTCTTCACGGCCAGCCCGGCGGGCGCGATCTCTCCTTTTCCCTGCTTGCCGGTGCTGCCTTCGGCATCGTGCTTCAGCGCGGACGCTTCTGCTTTCTGTGCAATTTTCGCGATTTCGTGGAAAAGCGCGACCCGCGCGGACTGCTTGCCATCGTCGTGGCGCTGGCGGCCGGCGTCGCCTTCTATCACGCGGTGATGATGGCGTGGGTGCCGGTGCCGCAGCCCGGACGCCTGCCGCCCAACGCGCATATCGGACCGGTCGGGCCGGTGCTGGCTTTCGCAGCGCTCGCCTTCGGCATCGGCATGGCCATATCGGGCTCCTGCCTGTCGGCGCATCTCTACCGGCTGGGAGAAGGCTCGCCAAGCTCGCCCTTCGCGCTCATCGGCGCCGGCATCGGGTTCTTCGTCGGCTTTCTCACATGGAACCCGCTGTTCACGCTCGCAATCTATGCAAGTCCGGCCATCTGGCTGCCGCAGCGGCTGGGCTACATCGGCACCCTGCTCGTCAGCCTTGCGCTTATCGCTGTCATCGGCCTGTTGCTGCTGCGCTTCTCCGGCAATCCCGAAGCGGCTGCCCCGAGCCGTTACGATTTGCGCGGCACGGCCGGAAAACTGTTCGTGGACCGCTGGCCGCCCGTCACCACCGGGCTTCTGGTCGCCATCATTTCGGCCATCGCCTATCTGCGGGTGGCGCCGCTCGGCGTGACGGCGGAACTCGGCAGCATCGTGCGCACCGCCGGTTCGGCATCCGGCCTGCTGCCCGACACGCTGCACGGTCTCGACCTGCTGCGCGGCTGCGCCACCGTGGTCAAGCAGACATTGCTGTCCGCGAACGGCGTTTTCGTTCTGGGTCTGGTCATCGCCAGCTTCGCCGCGGCACTGGCGGGCGGACAGTTCCAGCCACGCCGCCCGACGAACCGCGACGTCGGCAAGGGGCTGGCCGGCGGCATCCTGATGGGCTGGGGTGCCATGACCGGCCTTGGCTGCACGGTCGGCGTACTTCTCTCCGGCATCCATGCCGGCGCCGTTTCGGGCTGGGTGTTCCTGATCTTCTGCGCACTGGGCGCATGGATCGGCATGACCGTCTCGCGCCGGCTGGGCAAAGCCGCCCCGGCAGCCTGACCGCTTAAAGCGTGTCGCGATCTTTCAGATCGCTCCTTACGCTTTAAGTTGATTTTTTACGCATGTCGTTATCCCGAGACCGGTTCCCACTTTCGGGCGACATGCTTTAGCGAACGCGGTTCAGGCCTTGAGTTCGTGCAGCACCACCATCAGCGCGCGGGCGGTCTGCCTGCCGGTGTTCCTGATCTCATGGGCGACATCGGCACGGTAGCGCGCGGTTTCGCCCGTCGCCAGCTTCTGCGACCCATGCTCCGTTTCGACCAGCAGGCCCTCGCTGTAAGCCGTGAGATGCTCGAACGTGCCCGGAGCATGGGGCGCGCTCTGCAGCATGCAGCCGGGCGCAATCTCCACCTCATACCATTCGACCTGACCGGCCAGCATGGGCGGGCTGAGAATCCGCAGCCGCCACGCGCCTTCGGGGCTCTTGATCTCCGGCGTCAGCGCCAGTGTCACCAGATCGATGCCGTCAGGCTTGCGCTGCTGCGAAGTGCCGCCGGCCAGCAACTGCGAGAAATCGATGCCGAGAGCCTGGGTCAGCGACCACAGGACCGCAAAAGTGGGATTGGCTTCGCTGCGCTCGATCTGCGACAGCATCGAGCGCGACACGCCCGAAAGCGCGGCCAGACGGTCGAGCGTCAGATGCCGCTTCTTGCGCTCCGCCTGAATGACGGGCCCGATCTTCGGCGCTTCGTTCACACTGTCCATTTCATCTTTTCCAAAGCAGCAGGCCAGAAGAGAGAGCGGTCGGCCGCCGGACTGCAAAATCGGAACCGTTCTTCCGCTCAATCCGTTGCCTGATCAAGATGCAAGGGGCCGCTTTTGTGCATCTGCAGCACCGGAAGGCCTCATTCATCACACCGGCTGGCGACCGCATGGCAGCTTACCCGCCAGGTTCGCATAAACATTCCTCTGGATTTAGCATCAAATCCACTATATTGGAAATTCCAATTTAACGGATGAAAAGCCCATGACACCGGATTTCCTTTCCCATATCGAAGGCGTGCTTGCCGGCATTGAGGCGGACGGGCTCTACAAGCGCGAGCGTCTGATCGCAGGCCCGCAATCCGGCCGCATCCGCGTCAGGGGCCTTGAGGGCGAACGGCAGATGGTCAATCTGTGCGCCAACAACTATCTCGGCCTCGCCGACAATGCCGAGATAAAGGTGGCCGTCCGGCAGGCGCTCGATGACTACGGGTTCGGCATGGCCTCCGTGCGCTTCATCTGCGGAACGCAGACGCTGCACCGCGAGCTCGAACATGCCGTCGCCGCCTATCTCGGCAAGGACGACGCCATTCTGTTCGCCGCCTGCTTCGATGCCAACGGCGCCCTGTTCGAGCCGCTGCTCGGTCCCGAGGACGCCATCATTTCCGACAGCCTGAACCATGCCTCCATCATCGACGGGGTGCGCCTGAGCAAGGCGAAGCGCTTCCGCTATGCGCCGGGCGACATGAACGATCTGGAGGCGCAGCTCAGGCAGGCCGATGCGGAGGGCGCCCGCTTCAGGCTCATCGTCACCGACGGCGTGTTCTCGATGGACGGCCACATCGCCCGCTTGCCGGAAATCTGCGATCTGGCCCAGCGCTTCGGCGCGATCGTGGCCGTGGACGATTGCCATGCCACCGGCCATCTGGGCGATCAGGGGCGCGGCACGCCCGCCCTGACGGGCGCCGGCGACCGCGTCGACATCGTCACCGGCACCTTCGGCAAGACGCTGGGCGGCGCCATGGGCGGCTTCATCGCCGCTTCGCAACCCATCATCGATCTTCTGCGCCAGCGGGCGCGGCCCTACCTGTTTTCCAACAGCCTTGCACCGGCCGTCGCCGCAGGATCGCTGAAGGCGATAGAAATCGCCCGCGAAGCCGACGACCTTCGCGCCCGCCTCGCGGCTCACACCGCGCGCTTCCGCCAAGGCCTCACCGAAGCCGGCTTCACGCTTCTTCCCGGCGAAACGCCGATCATTCCCGTCATGCTCGGGGATGCCGTGCTGGCGCAGCGCATGGCCGGAGCCCTTGACGAACGCGGCGTCTACGTCGCCGGCTTCTTCTATCCCGTCGTGCCGCAGGGCAAAGCGCGCATCCGCACCCAGATGTCGGCCGCGCTGACGGATGATGACGTCACCTTCGCCATCGACGCTTTCAAGGATGCCGGGCGCACGCTCGGCATCATCTGACCCGCAGGAGCACCCCATGCGCGCACTGGTCAAAGCCAACGCGGAACCCGGCATCTGGATGGAAGAGCGCCCGATACCGGAAATCGGCCCCGACGACGTTCTCATCAAGGTGAAGAAAACCGGCATCTGCGGCACCGACATCCACATCTACAACTGGGACGAATGGGCTTCCAGAACCGTGCCCGTGCCCATGGTGACCGGCCATGAATATGCCGGCGAGATCGTCGAGGTCGGTTCCCACGTCCGCGACTTCAGGGTCGGCCAGCGGGTGTCCGGCGAGGGCCATGTCATCGGCATGCGCAGCCGCGCCAGCCGGGCCGGCCGCTATCACCTCGATCCCGAAACGCGCGGCATCGGCGTCAACCTGCCCGGCGCGTTCGCCGATTATGTGCGCGTACCGGCCTTCAATGTCGTGCCGCTGCCCGACACGATAGACGACGAGCTCGGCGCCATCCTCGATCCACTCGGCAACGCGGTGCATACGGCACTCTCCTTCGACGTCGCCGGCGAGGACGTGCTGATCACGGGTGCAGGACCGATCGGCATCATGGGTGCCGCCGTCGCGCGTCACTGCGGCGCGCGCCATGTCGTCATTACCGACGTCAATCCGGCGCGGCTGGACCTCGCCAGCAAGGTCGCCGATGTCACACCCGTCAATGTCGCGAAGGAAGAACTGCGCGACGCCATGGCAAGGCTTGGCATGCGCGAGGGCTTTGACATCGGCTTCGAGATGAGCGGCGCGCCGGCCGCCTTCGAGCAACTGATCGACCACACGCTGATGGGCGGGCGTATCGCACTGCTGGGCGTGCCGGCCAGACCGTTTTCGTTCGATCTCGGCAAGGTCGTGTTCAAGATGATCACGCTGAAGGGCATCTATGGGCGTGAAATGTTCGAGACATGGCACAAGATGCTCGCCATGCTGGAAAGCGGCCTCGACGTGCGCAAGGTGATCACCAGCCGCATGAAGGCCGAAGACTATGAACGGGCCTTCGCCAATGCCGCCGCCGGAGAGGCCGGCAAGATCGTTCTGGAGTGGTGACAGGAGATCGGCACATCAAAAGGACGCCGCGTGACTCATGCCCGGCTCCCCTTTGGCGCATGACGATCAAAGGCTGCAGTTCAATGGCGTGAAAGTGCTGCCTGCACGTTGGAGCATTTCTGCTTTTCTCTGAATCGCAAAAATGCCCTGTCTCTTTGTTTTGGCCGCATTTATGCGACGCCAGATGTTTCCATCCGGCTGCAAGATGCTCTAACGGCTGACGGGATCGCCTTTGTCAGAAATGCCGATCTTCTTCAACACCCTGTCGACAGGCGCAAAATCGCCCCATGCTCCCGGCAGGACAAGGTCCTTGTTGTCGTATTTTTCCGTGCGGTAGAGCCAGACCTGCGTGAAATCCATCTCCTTGCGCTGAAGCCCGCCATTCACCGTCCAGCTTCCGGCATAGATTTTCGCCAGTTCCTCCAGCGTATCGCGGCCTGTATCCGGACGGGCGCGCGTCATGGCATCGACCCACTTGCCGGGATCCGCCGCGTAGTCACGGGCAGCCATCGTCAGCGCCTCAAGCACAGCATCAAGCTCATTGGCGCGTTCGGCGATGACACTCCGCGGCACCACATTCACCTTGGAAACGATAGGCGCCGCACTGAAATATGTATCAACATCGACCAGTATCTTCAGGTCCGCACGATCAGGCATCGCAGTGAACACGCCGATCGACATGGTCGTGGCATCGATCCGGCCCTGCGCCAGTGCCTGACCGCGCACATTTGGCTGGCCCAGCGGCACGAACTCGATCTTGTCCGGTTTGGCGCCGAGATACTGCAGAACCGTCCATGACAACGTATGATCCAGGCTGTTGGGACGGCCGACACCGAATTTCCGGCCTGCCATGGTTTCAAGGGTCAAATCCGCCCGACCGGCAATGATGTAAGGAATGGCCTTGTCGGTCGAACCAACCGCTTTCAGATCCGTGACGCCACCGGTGTAGAGCCCCAGCAGGCTGTCCACCGAGATGTTGGCCATCTCTCCGCCACCAGTGCGCAACGCAGTTACCGCCATCGGCGTCTGTTCAACCGGGATCAGTTCGACATCTACGCCTGCACGTTCGAAATAGCCCTCGCTTTGTGCCAGATGCAGCACCGAGTTCGGAACCAGCGGGGCCTCCTTGCTTGTGACGATGATGCGAAACGGGTCCGCCATTGCCACACCGGTCATGAGCACGCATGCCAGCGCGCAGGCAATCACAGTCTTCATTTCACTCTCTTTCACTGATGAGGCCTGCCCGGCGCGCGAAAAAGGTTTCGACGTACCGCAGGAGAGCCGTGGTAAAGATGCCGATCAGGGCAAGCGTGATGACGATCACGAAATAGCGCGGCATGTTGAAGGAGTTTCCATAACCGACCAGCAACCCGCCAAGCCCGGTCATTGCAGTGTAGATTTCAGCCACCACGCAGGCCGCCAGCGCGTAGCCTGCACCGACGCGCATGCCCGCAACCATCTGTGGAAGGGCAAGAGGCCACACCACGGCGAGCAGTGCACGCAGCCGCGTGGCGCCAAGATCAAGCGCGGCCTCTTCGTAATCGCCATCGATCTGCCTCAGCGCGGCGTGGCCATTGATTGCCACGGGCAGAACGGCGCCCAGAAACACGATCGTCACCTTGGCTGGCTGGTCCAGCCCCATGAGCGCCACGACCATTGGCATGAACGCGATGTTGGGCACCGAACCGAGCAGATCGAGCAGGGGATTCAGCGCGCGCCCGAGAAGAGGGGATAGGCCCATTACCAGCGTCAGCGAAAGCCCTGCCGCTACGGCACCAAGAAAGCCGCGAAAAAAAACCGAGAGCGTTTCGCCTATCCCCACAATATATTCGTTATGTCTGTCTGCCAGCATCCAGTAAAGAGCTTCGAAGGTCTCATAGGGAGATGCAAATGTTGCTGCAGGATATTTTTTCCCCAGCAGGAACCATGCAATGCACGCAAGAGAAAAAAGCAAAATAAGAAGAACTTTTGCTTTGTCGATGCTGGTCAGAAAATCTTTCGCGGCACCCAGTTCTTCAGAAAGAACGGCAGTAAAACGCGCCATCATGATAAACACCAGCCTTTCCCGGATGCCCGGACCATGTGGCTTTGCCGATTTGCGTCATGCGCATCGGCCTGCGTCGGTTTCCGATGACGCGTTGGCTTGAACGGTGCTCTAAGTCGGAATATAGCCCAATGCAAGTTTCGCATTTGCGCAAGGTTCTGTGCCTGCGCCAGTCGTGGACCTGGCGCTTATCAGACACCCAGCAGTTCCCATGTAAGGACGAAACTGACTGGACGACCGCTTGCCTTAAAGCGCATCAGCCCTCTCCAGTTCTGTGTAGACGGCCCCACGCCGGGGTCGTGTGGACAAATGCCAACCTCGCTTCCACGTGCGATCAAGGAGACTACACCGTGGCTTCCGATGCTAAACCTGAGACGACGGGCCGATGGGCCCATATCATACTGGGGGTGCTGTTTGCCCTTTCCGGCCTCTACTTCGCTGTTGGCGGAGGCATTCTCATCGCGCGCGGCGGTAGCTGGTACTATCTGATCTGCGGGCTTGCGATTCTCGCGCTGGCCTGGGGCCTGTTCCGTAACAAGCTCTATGTCGGACCGCTCTACGCCATTATTTTCGTGGCGACGCTCGCATGGTCCTTCTGGGAAGCGGGGCTCGATTTCTGGCCGCTCTTTACCCGCCTTTTCATCTTCCTCGTGGCTGGTGCACTTCTGGCCTTCGCAATCCCTTCGCTGCGCCGCAATGCAGGTGCCGAAGGGAAAACCGGGCTCCACGCAGCGATTGGCGGCGTGCTTGCGGCAGCTGCCATTGTCATGTTCGCCGGCACTTACAAGGATCGCGGAATCTACAACGCGCCCGCCCCTACCGCAGCTGCTGCTGTAACGCCTGAAACCGAGCACAGGAACTGGGATAACTACGGCGGCAATGCCGAAGGCGAGCGTTTCGTCGCGCTCGACCAGATCAACCGTGACAATGTGCACAATCTCGAAGTGGCCTGGACGTATCGCCATGGCGACATTCCCGAGAGCCCCAACGGTCTTGGCCGCGAAGATCTCAACACACCGCTTCAGATCGGCAATACCGTTTTCTTCTGCACGCCCAAGAACAACGTCGTCGCGCTGGATGCGACCACGGGCGAGGAAAAGTGGAAGACCATCATCGATTCCAAGCTTGCCAACTGGGCGCGCTGCCGTGGCATTGCCTATTATGACGGCACCGGCGCCGAGCCAAACCGGGCGCAGGCGGGTGTGGAGAAGCGTTTCGGCTATGTCGCAAACACCGATCCGGGTGTCTGCCCGCGTCGCATCCTCACCAACACGGTCGACACGGAACTGATCGCCATCAATGCTGACACGGGCGAGTTCTGCTCCGACTTCGGCACCAACGGTCGCGTCAACCTGTATGACGGCATGGGCGAGGGTCCCGGCGACTACAAACAGACATCGGCGCCTACACTCGCCGGTGATGTCATTGTCGTCGGCGGCTTCGTCTCCGACAACGTTTCAACGGAAGTGCCCTCGGGCGTCATCCGCGCCTTCGATGTCAAAACGGGTGAACTGCGCTGGGCATGGGATTCCGGCAACCCGGCAATTACCGGCGCGCCAACACCCGACATGCCCTACACACGCGGTTCTCCCAATGTGTGGGCGCCAATGTCCTACGACCCGCAGACGGACACCGTCTTCCTGCCGATGGGCAACAATTCGCCTGACCTGTGGGGCGGCAATCGCGACGAGAACCGCGAGCGCTATTCCGCATCGATCGTGGCGCTCAATGCTTCCAACGGCCGCCCTGTCTGGCACTACCAGACCGTGCATAACGACCTGTGGGATTTCGACATCCCCATGCAGCCCACCCTGACCACCTTCCCCAAGGACGGTCAGGACGTGCCTGCCGTCATCTTCGGCACCAAGCAGGGCATGTTCTTTGTCCTTGACCGCAAGACAGGCCAGCCACTGACCGAGGTGGAGGAACGCCCTGTTCCCGCAGGCAACCTCAAGGGTGAGAAGTATTCTCCCACCCAGCCCTTCTCGGTCGGCATGCCACAAATCGGCAATGAACTGTTCACTGAAGCGGATATGTGGGGCGCTACACCCTTCGATCAGCTTCTGTGCCGGATCGACTTCAAGGGCATGACCAATTACGGCCTGTTCGTTCCGCCCGGGCTTGAAAAGCAGCTGTTGCTTCCCGGCTCGCTGGGCGGGTTCAACTGGGGCGGTATCTCGGTCGATCCGACGGGTCACACCATCTTCGTCAACGACCTGCGTCTGGGCCTGCGCCTCCAGCTCGGGGAGCGCACATCGGAGGACGAGGTGCTGCCGGCCGGCACCAGCCTGCCAATGGCGGGAACACCTTACTATGTGAAAGAAAAGACCCGTTTCTATTCACCGCTCGGCATTCCCTGCCAGAAACCGCCCTTCGGCACGATGACGGCAATCGATCTCAAGACACAGAAGATCGCCTGGAGCGTACCCGCAGGCACGGTGAAGGATGCCTCGGTTCTCGGCTTCAAGCTGGGCCTGGGCATTCCCGTCGGGCTTCCCACCATTGGCGGTTCGATGGTCACGCAGGGCGGCGTTCTGTTCTTTGCCTCGACGCTCGATTACTATCTTCGCGCCTATGACAGCTCGACCGGCAAGGAACTGTGGAAAGGCCGGCTTCCGGTCGGCTCGCAGGCAACCCCGATCAGCTACAAGTCACCGACGACCGGTGAGCAGTTTGTCCTGATCAGCGCCGGCGGAGCCCGCAACTCCGACGACCGCGGCGACTACGTCATCGCCTACAAGCTCAGGAAGTAAGGCTGCAAGACCCTCGTCCAAACAGAAAACCCGCCGGCAATCCGGCGGGTTTTTTTATTGTCCGGCATCGGCTTCATGCACAGGGCAATCCTCGCCAACAGGCACTCAGGCGCTGCGCTGGAAGCCCTCGCTGGCGACAAGCAGGTTGCGGGTATAGTCCTGGCTCACATTGCGGCTGACGAGATCGGCGGAGGCCAGAAGCTCCACCTCGCGTCCATGCTGCATCACCATCAGCCGGTCGCACATATGGGTGACGACGGCGAGATCATGGCTGACCATGATAAAGGTGAGGTTGCGCGCCGCGCGCACCTCTTCCAGAAGGTTCAGCACCTCGGCCTGCACCGAGGCATCGAGCGCCGAGGTCGGCTCATCGAGCAGCAGGATCGACGGTTCGAGGATCAGGGCGCGCGCGATCGCCACGCGCTGGCGCTGGCCGCCCGAAAGCTGGTGCGAATAGCGGAAGCGGAAGCCGGAGCCCAGCCCCACCTCTTCCAGCGCCCGCACGATGCGGCGTTCGGTGTCGGCGAAGCCATGGATCGCCAGCGGCTCCAGCAACAGCCGGTCCACCGTCTGGCGCGGATGCAGGGAACCGTAAGGGTCCTGAAACACCATCTGCACCTGACGGTAGAATTCCTTGCTACGCCTGCCGTCGAGCGTCTTGCCGTTGACCTGAATAGTGCCGCCGCTGATGGGAGAAAGGCCCGCCACAGCCCGCAACAGCGTCGACTTGCCGGAGCCGGATTCCCCGACCAGTCCAAAGGATTCGCCGGGCGCCACCGTCAGGCTCACCTCCTTCAGCGCCACGAAATCCTCGAAGGTGACGCTCAGTCGTTCGATTTCGAGAGCCGGTACCGTCATAGCGCCCACTCCGGCCTGCGGTCGAGAACGGGCAGGGGATGGCGGTCATTGTCGATGCGCGGCATGCAGTTCAGAAGGCCCTGCGTGTAAGGATGCTTCGCCTGCGCCAGTTGGCCGGCGGCAAGCTCTTCCACGATGCGCCCCGCATACATGACGAGCACGCGGTCGCAGAAGGAGGACACCAGCCTCAGATCGTGCGAGATGAAGATCAGCCCCATGCCGCGATCGGCCACCAGCCGGTTGAGAATGCCCAGCACTTCGAGCTGCACCGTGACATCGAGCGCCGAGGTCGGCTCGTCGGCGATCAGCAGTTCGGGGCCGGCCACCAGCATCATGGCGATCATGGCGCGCTGGCCCATGCCGCCCGACACTTCATGCGGATAGAGATCGAAGACGCGTTCAGGATCGCGGATCTGCACGGCGGCCAGCATGTCGAGCGCCCGCTTGCGCGCTTCGCTCCTGCCGATCCGTTCATGCGTCTTGAGCGTCTCGACGATCTGGCGGCCGATGGTCATCACCGGGTTCAGCGAATATTTCGGGTCTTGCAGGATCATGGCGATGCGGTTGCCGCGCAGCGCCCGCCGTTCAGCTTTCGGGATATTGATGAGATCGATGCCGCTGAATTGCAGCTTCTTCGCATTGATCTGACCGTGTTCGGCTGTCAGGCCCATGATGGCGCGTCCGGTCTGCGATTTGCCGGAACCGGATTCGCCCACGATGCCCAGCCGCTCACGTCCTAGCGTAAACGATACCCCTCGCACCGCCTCGATCACCCCCGTGCGGGTGGGGAAGGAAACGCGCAGATCCTCGACTTCAAGAAGCGCGCTCATTGGCCGCTTCCTTTCGGATCGAGCGCATCGCGCAATCCGTCGCCCAGCAGGTTGAAGCCGAGGCTGACGATCAGGATGGCGAAGCCCGGCATGGCGGCCACCCACCACTGATCGAGGATGAAACGGCGGCCGGACGCAATCATCGCGCCCCATTCGGGCAGCGGCGGCTGCGCGCCGAGGCCGAGGAAACCGAGCCCGGCGGCGGTCAGGATGATGCCCGCCATGTCGAGCGTCACCCGCACGATCAGCGAGGAGATGCAAAGCGGCATGATGTGGCGCAGCACGATTCGCCATGGCGAGGCGCCCATCAGCCGCACCGCCGAGATGTAGTCCGAATTGCGCACCGTCAGCGTTTCCGCCCGTGCGATGCGTGCATAGGGAGGCCATGAGGTGATGGCGATGGCTATGATGGCATTGCCGATGCCGGGGCCGAGCGCGGCGACGAAGGCCAGCGCCAGAACCAGCTTCGGGAAGGCGAGGAAGATGTCGGTGATGCGCATCAGAACCGCATCCACCCAGCCGCCGGCATAGCCGGCGACCGTGCCGACCAAAAGGCCGATGGGGGCGGCGATGATCGCCACCAGCAGCACGACCTGCAGCGTCAGGCGCGAACCGTAGATCAGCCGAGAAAGGATGTCGCGCCCCTGATCGTCGGTTCCGAGCCAGTGTTCCGGCCCCGGCGGCAACAGGCGCTTGCCGGCAAGATCGCCGACATAGGGCGAATGGGGTGCCAGTGCGGGGGCAAAGATCGCCACCAGAATCAGCGCCAGAATGATCAGCATGCCAAGCACGGCAAGCTTGTTGGCCGTAAAACGCCGCCATGTCACATAGGCGCGGCCGAGCCTTGCCTGCAGGCGTGACTGCGGCCTGTCGGTGAGCAGCCACTGGCGGCGGGTCATCGTCGTTTCGCTCATCCTCGTCAGCTCCTCGTGCGGGGATCGAGCATGCGGTAGAGCACGTCGGACAGAAGGTTGATGGCGATGAACACCGAGCCGATGACGATGGTGCCGCCAAGCACGGCGTTCATGTCGGCGTTCTGAAGCGAATTGGTGATGTAGAGGCCAAGTCCCGGCCACGCAAAGACCGTCTCGGTCAGCACCGATCCCTCAAGCAGGCCGGCATAGGAAAGCGCGATCACCGTCACCAGCGGCACCGCCGCATTGCGCAGCGCATGACCCCAGATGATGCGCGTTTCCGACAGGCCCTTGGCGCGCGCGGCGACGATATATTCCTGTTGCAGCTCGTTCAGCATGAAGGAGCGCGTCATGCGGCTGATATAGGCCATGGAGAAATAGCCGAGCAGCGAAGCCGGCAGGATCAGGTGGGAAACGATGTCGCGGAAAGCGGCCCAGTCGCGATTGATGATTGCGTCAATCAGGAAGAAGCCTGTGATCGGCGTGAACGTATATTCAAACACCACGTCCATGCGGCCGGGGCCGGACGTCCAGCCGAGCTTTGCATAGAACACCAGCAATGCCAGCAGCCCGAGCCAGAAGATCGGCACGGAATAGCCGATCAGGCCGACGATGCGCACGAGCTGGTCGGCAAGGCTGCCGCGCCTGACGGCCGCCAGCACGCCCAGCGGAATGCCGAAGGCGGCCCCGATGATGGTGCCGACCGTGGCCAGCTCCATCGTTGCCGGAAAGACGCGGCGTATGTCGGTCATCACCGGATTGGTGGTCAGCACCGAGGTGCCGAAATCGCCATGCAGCACGCCTTTCACGTAGAGGATGAACTGCTGATAATAGGGCAGGTTGAGGCCCATTTCCTGCCGCACGCGCTCGATCACATGCGCCGGCGCGCGGTCGCCCACGATGGCCAGAACCGGATCGATCGGCACCACGCGGCCGATGAAGAAGGTCACCGCCAGCAGGCCGAGATAGGTGGTCAGAACGATCACCAGAAAACTGGAAACCGCCCTGAATATGGCCCAGGCGCGCCGGTTGGCGCGCCTTGCCCGCACTGGTGCGTCAGCTGTGCTCACCCGATCGGTCCTGCCGGATCAGTCCTTGCTGACCGGGGCGAGCGGATTGGAATCGAAGCTCGGCCCGAGCCTGTAGCCCTTCACGTTGCCGCGCACGCCCGCGACCTCGATCTGCTGGTAGATCATGACGAACGGGCTCGAATCCAGCGCCTCCTGCTGCAGCTTTTGATAGAGTTCGGCACGCTTGTCGTTGTCGCGCTCCAGAAGGGCCGCCTTGACCTGTTCGGTCAGTTCCGGAATGTCCCACGCATTGCGCCACGCAAGCGACTTCACCGCTGCATCGTCGCTGTTGTCGGGGTTCGAGGTGAAGGCATCGGCATTGGTGTTCGGATCCCAGTAATCCATGCCCCACTGACCGATATAGAGATCATGGTTGCGGGCACGGTACTTGGTCAGCGTCTGCTTGCCGTCGCCGGGAATGATCTCGATCTTCACGCCCGCCTGCGCTGCCGTCTGCTGGAAGGATTCGGCGATACCCGTCACCGGCTGGGTGTTGCGCACGTCGAAGGTGACGGAGAGCCCGTCCTTCAGACCCGCTTTCTCCAGCAGCTCCTTCGCCTTGGCGACGTCGAGCTTGTAGGGGTTGGAATCGAGTGCGCCGAGCACGCCCTTGACCTGATAGGTCTGGTGGATCTCGCCGATGCCCTTGATCAGCGTGGCGCCGATGGCGTCGTAATCGACGAGGTACTTGAACGCCTCGCGCACTTCCGGCTTGGCCAGCGCCTCGTTCTTCTGATTGAGGCTGATGTAGTAGACCGTGCCCTTCGGCGCGTCCGTCGTGGTCAGGTCGGCGTTTTTCTGAACGGCATCGTAATCGCCGGGCTCAAGGTTGCGGGCGACATCCACGTCGCCGGCTTCAAGCATGAGCCGCTGCGTGGCGCTTTCCTTGACATGGCGGTAGATGACGCGGTTCAGCGCCGGCTTCTCGCCATAGTAATTGTCATTGCGCTCCAGAACGACGATCTCGTTGGCGCGCCAGTCGCGGATCTTGAAGGGACCGGAGCCGGCATAATTGGTCTTCAGCCAGCCATAGCCGAAATCGGTGTCGTATTTGTAATCGTCGCTCGGCGTCTTTGCCTCGGCGTGCTCCATCACCAGCTTCTTGTCGAGCACTGCACCCACCGTCGCGGTCAGGCAGTTGAGCACGAAGCTCGGTGCGTAGGGCTTGTCGACGGTGAAGACGAACGTGGTGTCGTCGACGGCCTTGGCCGTTTCACCGACATTGTCAGCCGTCAGACCGAACTGGGTCAAGATGAAGGCCGGGCTCTTGTCGAGCTTCACCACACGCTCGAATGACCATGCCACATCCTCGGCGGTGATCGGATTGCCGGAGGCAAACTTGATGCCCGGCTTCAGCTTGAAGGTGTAGGTGAGGCCGTCATCGGAAATTTCCCAGCTCTCGGCGATGCCGGGCTTCACCTTGGTGGTGTCGTCGATATCGAGACGCACCAGCATGTCATAGGTGTTGCCGATGAATTCGGCCGGGCTCAGCTCGAAAGATTCGGCCGGATCGAGCGTGATGGTGTCATCGAACGCCCATGCCTGGACCAGCGTGTCGGCAGGTGTAGCCGCGAACGCAGGAGCGGCACCGCCGGAAACGAGCAGCAGCGAGAGAGCCGCGCCTGCAAGCAGCGGGCGGAAGCGCATATTCAATCTTGCCATGGCCATATGATTTTCCCCTTCATGACACGCTTTTGCTTCGAAAGCCGCTACAGAATGACATCAGCCAGAATGTATCGGACGCGATTTTCCAAATTCAATCATGTAATCACTGGCAAAGACAATACCCCATGACAGCCGTTTCTGTTGACCAAGGGGGAGAAGAACAAAACAGGCAGCCAATATCTGTTCTTCCAGCATCAGGACGAGCGCTGAACTTCGACGAAGGTCTATCTTGCCTGTTTCAGAAAGAGGGAAATCTGCCCTGTAAGCCATGCACGAAACGCCTGCACACCGGGCTCAGCAGCCTTATCGTAAGGCGAGACGAAGTAATAGGCGCTGGCGCTTTCCACCGGAAGATCCAGCGCCTTGACGAGCTGACCGCCCGAAAGCTCGCTGGCGATGAGAAAGGCCGGCATCAGCGCCACGCCGAGCCCCGCCCGGCAAGCCTGCGAGACATTCATGAACTGCTCGAACCGCATGCCTTCGCGGTAATCGTCGGCTATGCCAAAATGTAAAAACCACAATTTCCACGCATGCGGCCGCGACGCCATTTCCAGAAGCGGCACCTGCAACAGGCTGGCCGGATCCCTGATCTGGTTGCGCTTCAGGAAGTCGGGACTGCAGACCGGAACGACTTCTTCCTTCAGCAGAAGCTGGCAATCGCATCCCGGCCAGTCGCCCGTGCCCACATGAATGGCGGCGTCGAGTTGTTCCTTGTCGAAATCGAAGCGGCCGATGCGGGTGGAGAAGCTGAGCGTCATTTCCGGATGGCTTTTCACGTAGTCCGGAATCCGCGGCAGCAGCCACCTTGTGCCGAATGTAGGCGGGATCGCCAGCCTGAGCGCGCTGGACGGCGTGTGTGCCATCACCTCCAGCGAGAGCACACGCAGGCGCTCGATGATTTCGGCAACGCCCTTTGCGTAGCGCTCACCACCAGAGGTCAGCGACACGCCCTTGTTGTTGCGGACGAAAAGCACCGCGCCAAGCTGGCTTTCCAGCGCACTGATCTGGCGGCTGATGGCGCCGGGCGTCAGGTTCAGCGCCTCGGCGGCGGCCGAAAAACTGCCCAGCCGCGCCACCGCATCGAACGCTGTCAGCGAAGCGGTCGAGGGGATGAGGCGGCGCTGCAGATTGCTCATCTGCTTTGCATAGAACTCAAAGGAGCTTGAGTAAATATGGCTTGCATCCTTGCGCCCCCAAAGCGAATGTCTCCGGCACAATCGAATCCATGCAAAAATCGGGAGTGCATATGAGCAAGTCGGCCTTCGTCTGGGACGATCCGTTTCTTCTTGAAGATCAGCTGACGGAAGAGGAGCGTCTGGTGCGCGACGGGGCGGCGGCCTTCGCCGCCGACAAGCTCGCCCCGCGCATCGAGGCAGCCTATATGGACGAAACCACCGATCCCGCGATCTTCCGCGAGATGGGCGAGGCGGGCCTGCTCGGCGTCACCGTGCCGGAGGAATATGGCGGGCTCGGCGCCAACTACGTCACCTACGGCCTGATCGCACGCGAGGTCGAGCGTATCGATTCCGGCTACCGCTCGATGATGAGCGTGCAGTCATCGCTGGTCATGTTCCCGATCGACGCCTATGGCTCCGAAGAGCAGCGCAAAAAATACCTGCCGAAGCTGGCTTCGGGCGAATGGATCGGCTGCTTCGGCCTGACTGAGCCGGATGCCGGTTCCGATCCCGGCGGCATGAAGACACGCGCCGAGAAGATCGACGGCGGCTGGCGCATTTCCGGTTCCAAGATGTGGATCTCGAACGCGCCGATCGCCGATGTGTTCGTGGTGTGGGCCAAGGTGAAGGGCGACGACGGCAAGGACGTCATCCGCGGCTTCGTTCTGGACAAGGGGCTGAAGGGCCTTTCAGCACCGAAGATCGGCGGCAAGCTTTCGCTGCGCGCCTCGATCACCGGCGAGATCGTCATGGAAGGCGTGGAAGTCGGCGACGACGCATTGCTGCCCAATGTGTCCGGCCTGAAGGGTCCGTTCGGCTGCCTCAACCGGGCGCGTTACGGCATCTCCTGGGGCGCGATGGGTGCGGCGGAAGATTGCTGGCACCGGGCGCGCCAGTACGGGCTCGACCGCAAGCAGTTCGGCAAGCCGCTGGCCGGCATGCAGCTCTATCAGAAGAAGCTCGCCGACATGCAGACCGAGATCGCGCTCGGCCTTCAGGCTTCGCTGCGGGTGGGCAGGCTGATGGACGAGCACCGCTTCGCGCCGGAGATGATCTCCATCGTCAAACGCAACAACTGCGGCAAGGCGCTCGACATCGCCCGTCTCGCACGCGACATGCATGGCGGCAACGGCATCCAGATCGGCTACCACGTGATGCGCCACGCGCAGAACCTTGAGACGGTCAACACCTATGAGGGCGCGCATGACGTTCACGCGCTCATCCTCGGGCGCGCGCAGACCGGCCTTCAGGCTTTCTTCTGAGCCGAACAGCAAAAACCGGCGGCGCATTCGGAGTTTCACTCCCGAATCCGCCGCCGGTGTTTTTTAGATCAGCTCATGCTGTGCAGGTGACGACGGACGCAAACTCCCCGGCCGTCACCCGCTATATTCCAAAGTGCCGTCAAACCGTCAGATAGCCTCCGTCGACATTGATTTCCGCGCCAGTGGTGTAGCTGGCAGCGGGAGAGGCCAGATAGAGGATCGCGCCGACGATCTCTTCCGGCTGGGCAACCCGGTTCATCGGAATATGCTGAAGGGCCATCTTGAGTATGGCCGGGTTCTGGACGAGAGCGGCGGCGAACTTCGTATCGGTCGCTCCCGGCAATATGGCGTTGACGCGCACGCCCTGCGGCGCGCACTCCTTGGCGAAAGCCCTGGTCATCGACAAAACCGCGGCCTTGGTGATTGAGTAGATCCCCTGCATGGCGGCCGGAATCGCCCCGTTGACCGAGGCGACGTTGATGATGGAGCCGCCGCCATTCTTCGCCATCAGCTTTGCGCCCAGCGCACACATGAAGAAATAGCCGCGAATATTGACGTCCACCGTCTTCTGGAAGGCCCGCAAATCGGTGTCGACGATCGGCCCGAAATAGGGATTGGTCGCGGCGTTGTTGATGAGGATGTCGAGGCGGCCATGCGCTTTTTCGATCGCCTCGAAGGCTGCCGTGATGTCGTCCATCTCGCCGATGTGGCAGGCGAGGGCGCTTGCCTTGCCACCCTTGGCCCGGATCGCTTCGGCCACTTCCTCGCAGGCCCCTTCCTTGCGGCTTGAAAGGATGACATGCGCGCCATGCGCCGCAAGGATGCCGGCAGCGGCAGCACCGATGCCGCGGCTGGCGCCCGTTACCAGCGCAATTTTTCCGTCGAGATCGAATGTGTTGTTCTGTGCCATGCCAGTCCTCCCTGCTTGCGCTCAGCGATAGGTGATGAGGGAAGCGTCGTTGACCGCTTCCAGATGTGAAACGACATTGAAGGCGGACGCCGTCAGACGCCCGCGGCGGCTCTCCAGTGTGGTAATGCTCGCATTGCGAATGGCCCAGTAGACATCGAGAACCTTGCTGTCTGGTATGGAGAGCGCAGACTGGAGGGCCGAACCGATCGGCCCGCCGGAGGTGAACACGATCACCGAACCATCCGCATCGCAACGGTTTGCGATCCGGGTCAGAACATCGGCGCACCGCGCATTGAAAGCCTGCCAGCTTTCCTTGTAGAGGCCTGCCTGTTCGTCATTGATCCATGCCGTTACGGCATCCGCGAACAGTCTCTGGAAAACCCTGTGCGCGTCCACCCTGCCGGCCAGCAGATTTGCCAGTTCCTCCGGATCTGCGAGATTGGGCGCATAACGGGTGAGCACGTCATGATGATCGAACTCATTGAGCGCCGCATCCTCCTGCAACGGCAGGCTGGCGAGCCCCCATGCCTCCAGACAGGCACGCGCCGTTTCACGGTGACGCTCGAGGGTACCGCAGACCACCGTGCCCGGTGGCTGCCCATACCGTGCCCACCATTGGCCCAGAAGCTGCGACTGGCGAACCCCGACCGGGGAGAGCCGGTCGTAATTCTTCGACCCGAAGCTCGCCTGTCCGTGCCGCACGAGAATGACGCGGCCAGCGTTCATCCGGCATGCCCGTCAGCCGCCAAAGCGGCGAGACAGCGCTTTTCCAGATAGCGGGCAACCTTGCCGAATCCGGCGAACTGCTCGTTCTTCGTCTGTCCCTGCGCATAGCGATAATAGATCTGCTGGACGATCACGGCGAGCCGGAACAGGCCATAGACGAGGTAGAAACGCATGTCCTGCGCACGAAGTCCCGTGCGCTCGCTATAATAAACGATCACCTCGGCGCGCGTCAGCATGCCCGGCAGATGCGTTGGCTGGCGGCGCAGCGCCAGAAAGGTGGGATCGTCATCCGCCTGCACCCAGTAGGCAAGGCTGTTGCCGAGGTCCATCAGCGGATCACCGAGCGTCGCCATCTCCCAGTCCAGCACGCCGATGACTTTCGAGGGTTCTTTCTGATCGAGCACGACATTGTCGAAACGGAAATCATTGTGCACGACACGGATAGCCGTCTCGCCCGCCGGCATATTGGCGGCCAGCCATTGCATCACCGTTTCAAAATCCGCAGAATCCGGCGTGCGCACCTTGCGATAGCGATCGCTCCAGCCCTCGATCTGGCGCCGGACATAACCTTCGCCGCGTCCGAGGCTTTCCAGCCCGGAAGCTGACGGATCGATGCTGTGCAACTCGATCAGGCGATCCACCACCGAAAGGCAAAGGCGGCGCGTCTCATCCGGGGAAAGCGACAGGCCGGCCGGCAGGTCCTGCCGGGGAATGATGCCGCGGATGCGCTCCATCACGAAGAAATCGCAGCCCATCACATCATGATCGTCACAGATCGCCAGCACTTCCGGCACATAAGGGTAGACCGGACGCAGCGCCTGCATGACGCGCGCCTCGCGCATCATGTCATGCGCGCTCTTGGCCTTGTGCCCGAAAGGGGGGCGGCGCAGGATCAGGTCGCGCTCCGGATAGCTCAGCAGATAGGTCAGGTTGGACGCACCACCGGCAAACTGTTTGACCAGCGGTTCGCCACTCAGCGCTGCACCAGCCGCAGTGCCTTTGAGAAAGGCGTCGATGCGGGCGACGTCCAGTTCCTCGCCTTCACGCACGCGCCCCGCCTTGTCGAGCAGCGCATCGCTGGCTTTTTGTGAAGCATCGCTCATCGTTAGCGCCCTTTGCCGATTTCGATGCCGGCGGCAGCAGCCTGCGCCCTGAGTTCGAGCCTGGCGATCAACGCGCGGTGCACCTCGTCGGGTCCGTCGGCAATGCGCAGCGCACGGGCATAGGCGAACAGGCCGGTCAGGCCGTAGTCGTCGCACACGCCGGCCGCGCCATGGATCTGGATCGCGGCATCGACCACGGATTGCGCCACGGCAGGGGCCACGACCTTGATCTGCGAGATCTCGCTCATCGCGCCTTTTACGCCGACTGTATCCATGAGCCAGGCGGCCTTGAGGGTAAGCAGGCGCGCCTGCTCGATGGCGATGCGGGCGTTGGCGATGACATCGACATTGCCGCCCAGAGACGACAATGGCTTGCCGAAGGCGGTGCGTGTCAGCGCCCGCCTGCACAGCAGCTCAAGCGCATGTTCGGCAGCCCCGATGGCGCGCATGCAATGGTGGATGCGCCCCGGCCCAAGCCGGCCCTGCGCGATCTCGAACCCCTTGCCGGGGCCGGCGATGACGTTTTCCAGCGGCACCTCGACATCGGTGAAGCTGACTTCGCCGTGGCCATATGGCTCGTCGAGCGTACCGAAAACCGGCAGCATGCGGCCAATCTCGACGCCTTGCGTGTCAACCGGCACCAGAACCATCGAGTGCCGCGCATGGCGCGGCGCTTCCGGATCGGTCAGGCCCATGAAGATCAGAATGCGGCAGTCCGGATGGCCAATGCCGGTGCTCCACCATTTGCGGCCGTTGAGCACGATGCGGTCGCCCTTCACGATCGCCGTCGCCTCCATGTTGGTGGCGTCGGAAGAGGCGACATCCGGCTCCGTCATGCAGAAGGCGGAACGGATCGAACCGTCGAGAAGCGGCTTCAGCCAGCGCTCCTTCTGCATCGGCGACCCGTATTTGGCCAGCACCTCCATATTGCCGGTGTCGGGCGCATTGCAGTTGAAAATCTCCGGCGCGAACGGGACACGGCCGGTGATTTCAGCCAGCGGCGCATATTCGGCATTGGAAAGACCCGGCCCATATTCGGGTTCCGGCATGAACAGGTTCCACAGACCCTCCGCCTTCGCCCGATCCTTCAGATCCTGCATGACCGGCGGAACATTCCATGGCTGCGCGCCGGTCGTGAGAGTGCGATAATATTCGCCCTCGGAAGGCAGCACATGCCTGTCCATGAACGCTGTCAGGCGCTCGATATAGCCTTTCGCCTTGTCGGAAAAACCAAAATCCATGACGCGCTCACCCTCCACGATACGCTGGGCCAGAACCAGCCTTGCAAACTGTGCGTCAACGTGAGTCAATAAATCAAATGATAGTTCTTCATCCGCTTTCATGAATTTGGTGCATATGAATCGCCTCGATCTCAACCTGTTCGTCATCCTCGAAGCCATCTATTCGGAGGGCAGCATCACCAGGGCCGCCGCGCGTCTGAACCTCACCCAGCCGGCGATCAGCCATGCCCTGCGCCGGCTCCGGCTGACCTTCGATGACCCGCTTTTCATCAGGCAGGGCAACACAATGGTGCCGACGGCGCTGACCCAATCCGTCATCGCGCCCATCCGCCAGTCCGTACGGACACTGAGCGGAAGCGTGCAGGCGGCTCGGTCCTTCGATCCGGCTGCAACGCAGCGCACCTTCACCATCGGCTGCCGCGACGTTCTGGAGGCGCACCTGTTGCAACCGCTGATGCGCAGGATCGCCAGCGAAGCGCCGGGTGTCAGCATTTCCTCGGTGCGGGTGGATCGCAGCGATCTGGAGACGAGCCTTGCCAAGGGCGAGCTGGATCTGGCGGTCGAGATGCTGGCGCGCGTTTCCGACAGGGTCCATCGCACCGCCATCATCCATGACAGTCTGGTCGTGGTGGGCCGCAGGGATCATCCCGTTCTGGCGGCGGAACCCGATCTGCGCGCCTATCTCGGGCAGGAGCACATCGTGGTGTCGTCACGGCGGCGGGGCATGAGCCTTGAGGATGTCGAGCTCGCCCGCATCGGTCACCAGCGCCGGATAGCCCTGCGCTGCCAGCAATATTTCGCGGCTTCGATGCTGGTCGCCGAAACGGACCTGTTGCTGACCATGCCAGAGCGCTATGCGCGGATCGTCAATCGCGGCCTGCCAACCCGCATCGTGCCGTTTCCGGTCGCGGTGCCGCCGGTCGCGGTCTATCTGTACTGGCATGAAAATGCCGATCCCGACCCCGCGAACCGCTGGCTGCGAAACCTGATTTCCGAAATCGCAGCGGGCCCTGAAGCGGGCTTCGACTGAAACCGCGCCGACAAGCATCGTTCGGCTATGTGAGCCCCGAACCGCCTGCCTGCCTGCAAAACAATCAGTCCATGTTTCGCGACGTCTCTGCGGCGCGTTCGAAATGGATCATGAGCCGGGCTTTCAGCGCGCTGCCGATCCCCACCTTGTCGATTGCCCGCTCCATGCAGCGCAGCCACAGGTCGCGCATGTCAGGGTCGATCGGCACATGCTCGTGAATTTCCTTCAGGCGCGAATGACCGTGCTTCTGCACATAGCGGCTCGGCCCGCCGAAGAAACCGGAAAGATAGTTGAACTGCTCTTCGCGGGAGTGGGACACCCCGTGTCCCCTCAGATGCAGAAGGTGCAGTTCCCGGGCGTCCTCGTCCTGCTCGATGATGTCGTAGAAGGTTTCCACGAGGGCCCGCACACCCTCTTCCTCGCCAAGCTCCCTGTAGAGCGTGTGCAGTTTCGCTGTCGCGTCGTGCATCGATGCAACTCCTTTCGGCGCTGCAGGCGGGACATCAGGCATCATCCCGGCACAGATCATGTGCCGGGATGCGTTGCGATCCCGCCAGCGGTGTTCCGCTCGCCGTAGCTGTCAGTCGGGACCGAAACCCGGAGAGGTCGGCTGCCCGTCGTCATATTTCGACAGCCATTCCACGGTCGTCGGGCGATAGCGCACGAGGCCCTTGTATTCAGCCAGCTCGTCCGGCAGGTCGCGCAGCACGCGGTGGAAACGGCGCGCCCATTTTGGCGAGCTGACCAGCTCCTCCATCTTAATGAGATAGCAGCGGATCGGGAACAGGAGCGCATTGGAGCGCGGCAGGCGGAAGAACATCTGCACCTCGACGCGCAGATGGACCTTGTGCCCGACATTCTCCGGCGTGACGGTGGTGCGGTCGGTGCCCCATTTGTGATAGTTCTCCGGGCTGGTATCGAGCCGCGGATTGATGGTCATCGTCCAGTTGAAGCGGCGCGCGGGCTGGCCCTGCTGGATGGCCATCAGGAATTTCAGCGCCCGGTTGAAGACGCCCATTTCATGCGCAAGCGGAACCGGCGCATGCCATTCGAAGAAATTCATGCCAATGTCGAAATCGAGCGACCAGTCGGCCTGCGTCGTCACCATGCCGGCATCCATCCACAGATTGCCGTCACGCTGGTCGAGCACGGCAAAGTCACCCTGGCTCTGCCGCGTTATGTATTCCAGCGGACCGTAGGGCAGGGTGGAGGTATCGCCGAAGGTAAAGCGGTCATCGATGCCGAGGGGCCGGTTGATCCAGTGCCACTTGTCGCCATCCCGGGTCAGCGAGAAGAGATCGGGATAGCTCTTTGCCTTCTCGGTCATGAGTAGTTCGAGCGTGTCCCATCCGGCGAGGGTCATGTGGGGCAGGGACTGACAGCGCAGCGGATCTTCCGCCAGCACCATGGCACGGTCCCGCATCTCGGAAATGTAGTGTTCGTCGACATCGAAGAGATGCTCGAACACCGTGTTTTTCGGGCCCGGCACATGTGGCTCGATATTGACCGAATACATGTAACCGTCCTCGTGGAAGGGGAACGGAAAACGCCTGATTTGTTCAGGGCTGTTCTTGAAAGAAAAATCGTTGCGAAAGGTTTCCTGTCTGAAGTTAATACCCATGGTCTCCTCCTGCGGGTATGTCGCCTACCGTTCGAGAACGAGCGACCTGCCTTCGAAACGTGACACGCACGGCATGATCTTGCAGCCCGAGCGGCGGTCTTCCTCGCTCAGCCAGTGATCGTTGTGCAGGAACTTGCCGTCATGCGAAATCACATTGGTCTCGCACTGGCCGCAGACACCGCCCCGGCACAGATAAGGTGGATCGATGCCGGCAGCCTCGATCGCTTCCAGCAGGCTTTCGTGCTCACCGACGCGAATGTCGATGCCGCTGAGCGCCAGCGTGACATCGAACGGCTTGCCGGGCTGGGGTGCAGCGAAATGCTCGTAATGCACCGTCTCCCCGGGCCATCCCAGCCCCGCTGCCGTGGCTCGCACCCAGTCGATCATCCCTTCCGGTCCGCACACATAAAGATGCGTGCCCAGCGGCTGGGTGGCCAGAACCCGCTCCAGCTCGAAGGTTTCCTGCAGATCGCTGCGGTAGAGGTTCACCTTCCGGTCATAGCGTTGGCGCAGGAAATCGGCATAGCTGCCGACCCCGTCGTTGCGGAAACAATAGTGCAGCTCGAAATTCCCGCCTTCGGCCGCAAGCTGCGCCGTCTGGGCCAGAAACGGCGTGATGCCGATGCCGCCGGCGATCATGAGATGCTTGCGCGCCCGCAGATCAAGCGAGAACAGGTTAACAGGACTGCTGATGACCATGCGCTGGCCGGGTTCGACCCGGCTGTGCATGAACAGCGAACCTCCGCGCCCGGCATCATCACGCCGCACGCTGATCGTGTAGTCGCGTGTGTCGAGCGGCGAACTCATCAGCGAGTAGGGGTTCAGCCGGGTACGCTCCTCGTCCCGCATTTCGACGACGATATGGGCTCCGCCGGAAAATGTCGGCAGAAGGCCGCCATCGGTCCGCCGGAAATGGAAGCGCTTCACCAGTTCGTTGACGGTGACGATATCCGTCACCACGGCTTCTATTCTGTTGGCACCTGCTTTCAACGGAACACCTCCTCTGCCGGTGGGATCTCGCTCGGGTCCTCCGCATTGATGCACACGCCCTGAAAGGCGGCGAGGCGTCGTGAATAGTGATCGCGCACGAGCAGGAGCAGGTCACAGTGAGAGCATCTGACCGGCTGGGTGGTCACGTTCTCGGTGATGCCCTTGCAATGAACGCATTGCACGCGGCGCGCCATGGAGCCGCGCAACTCCGTCTGGATCGAGCTGTGCTCGATCCCGGCCTCGGCTGCAATCCGGCTGACCTGCCCGATCAGGCTTTCAGTCCCAGTCAGGTAGAGCCGCAGGCCCATATGGGCATTTTCTAAGATGTGCCGAAGGCGCTGCGTGGCCGCCGCGACAGACGGCCCGCGATAGAGACGGCCCGGAACCAGTACCTCCAGGCCGGCCACATATTTGTCTCCGGCGGCGCCGGGTATGTACATGATTTCGGCGGAGGCGAAAAAATCCGGGCTCGCCTGCTTCGCCATGTCGAGGATCGCGGACGCACCTTCGGCGTCCGCAATGAAGAGATGATGTGTTCCGGCCTGCGCTGAAAGTTTTCCGTAGACCGGGCGACTGAGAAGAGTCATGACCGGTACGCTGTCCAACGTCCTATCCCTTCGCGGTCCGCTTCAGCTTCTTCGGATCATCGAACGGCAGGGGCTGAGCCTGCGCCTTCACTGTGCCGGAAGCATTGTGAACCTCAAGATCGGTCCCGGCAACGGCGCAGTCCACATCGAGGCGCGCGATCGCCATGGATTTCTTCACCAGCGGCGAATACATGGCGCAGGTGACGACACCGACCTTCTTGCCGTTGCGGTAGATTTCCGCCCCTTCGTCCGCCGCCTTGTCGCTGGCGACCTCAAGCCCGAAGATCTTGAAGCGCTCCTTGCCCTTCAGCCGATAATGCTCCTCCGCACCGCGGAAGCCGGTCTTGCCGGGGCTGACGGTGAAGTCGAGGCCCAGTTCCCACAGCGTATCGCCGGGGCCTTCGTTCTCGAAAGGATATTTCTGCGAATTGTCGTAGGGATAGAAGAGCAGGTAGCTTTCCACGCGCAGCATGTCGAGCGTGGTGAAGCGACAGGGGATGATCCCCATTTC
Source organism: Aquamicrobium sp. NLF2-7 (assembly GCF_022359935.1). Lineage (NCBI taxonomy): Bacteria > Pseudomonadati > Pseudomonadota > Alphaproteobacteria > Hyphomicrobiales > Phyllobacteriaceae > Aquamicrobium > Aquamicrobium sp. NLF2-7. The sequence goes on from NZ_JAKSED010000002.1 coordinate 274,793, forward strand.
CTTGCCTTCCTCCACGATGCGATCCCAGATCGCGGGTGCATCCTGCCCGCGGCAGAAGATTTCATAACCGCGTTCGCCGGTATAGCCGGTACGCGAGATCATGACCGGGAAACCGAACAGCTGCGTCTGCGTATGATGGAAGTAATTGAGGTCGCGGATGCCCGGAACGTGCTTGGCCAGATAGTCGACCGCGATGGGCCCCTGCAATGAAAGATTGTGGAGATTGTCGTCGAAGCGCACGGACACGTCACGACCGATGGAGGCGCGCGTCAGCTCCTCATGGCCCGTTCCCGCGCCATGCACCACCATCCAGGAATTCGGCGCCAGACGGTAGATCACGCAGTCGTCGGTGAACTTGCCGGCATCGTTGAGCATACAGGCATAGACGGACCGGCCCGGCTGGATCTTCTCGACGTTTCTCGTGGTGGCGAGGTCAATCACATGAGCAGCGTGGGCACCGGTGATATGCACCTTCTTGAGGCCGGATACGTCCATGATGCCGGCCCTGGTGCGGATTGCCGTATATTCCGCATCAGGGTCGCCGTCATAGCTCCAGGCGGTGCCCATGCCGCTCCAGTCCTCAAGCTGCGAGCCGAGAGCCCGGTGCCGGTCGGCCACAGTAGAAAAGCGCCAAGATGCCGTCATTCGATTCCTCCACATTCTGATGCCGTTGCGGGTTTTCCCGACTGTCCGGCAGTCCCTCGGCAGCGGTCTCCGCCGCTTCCGAGCATTGAACCACATTGCTCTGACGATGCAATACTCTTATTCAATTTATTTTACTGGCAGGCGAATCCTCCGTGCCACTTCCTGCTTGCCTGCTCTCAGCTGAGCCCTTCGATATCGCCATTATCGTTGAGATAGATGTTTTCGGATGATGGCTTTGAGGGGAGGCCGGGCATGGTCATGATCTCGCCGCAGATGGCCACGACGAAGCCGGCGCCGGCCGAGAGGCGAACCTCGCGCACCGGAACGCTGTGGCCCGTCGGCGCCCCGCGCAGGTTCGGATCGGTCGAGAACGAATACTGCGTCTTGGCCATGCACACCGGCAGATGGCCGTAGCCCTGCGCCTCCCACTGCTTCAGCTGGTCGCGCACGCTCTTGTCGGCGGTCGCCTCCGAGCCGCGATAGATGCGCTTGACGATGGTGTCGATCTTGTCGAACAGCCCAAGCTCGTCGGGATAGAGCGGCGCGAACTGCGCCGCGCCCGATTCAGCAAGCTGAACCACCTTGTGCGCCAGCTCCTCGATGCCGGCCGAGCCCTGTGCCCAGTGCCGGCACAGGATCGCCTCCTCGCCCATCGAGGCGACATAATCCTTCACTGCCTGGATCTCGGCCTCGGTGTCGGAATGGAAATGGTTGATGCCCACCACCGCCGGCACCCCGAACTGCTTCACGTTCTCGATGTGGCGGCCGAGATTGGCGCAGCCCTTCTTTACCGCCTCGACATTCTCCGCGCCGAGGTCTTCCTTCTTCACCCCGCCATTCATCTTCAGCGCCCGCACCGTGGCCACGATCACGGCGGCCGCCGGCTTCAGGCCGGCCTTGCGGCACTTGATGTCGAAGAACTTCTCTGCGCCGAGATCGGCGCCGAAGCCGGCTTCCGTCACCACATAGTCGGCGAGCTTCAGTGCGGTGGAGGTCGCCATCACCGAGTTGCAGCCATGGGCGATGTTGGCGAAGGGGCCGCCATGCACGAAGGCGGGGTTGTTCTCCAGCGTCTGCACCAGATTGGGCTGGATGGCATCCTTGAGCAGCACCGCCATCGGCCGGTGCGCCTTGAGGTCACGGGCGAAGACCGGGGTCTTGTCGCGGCGGTAGGCGATGATGATGTCGCCCAGCCGCTGTTCCAGATCCTTCAGGTCGCGCGCCAGGCACAGGATGGCCATGACTTCCGAGGCCACGGTGATGTCGAAGCCGGCCTCGCGCGGATAGCCGTTGGCCACGCCCCCCAGCGACACCACGATCTGGCGCAGCGCCCGGTCGTTCATGTCCATGACGCGCCGCCAGGCGACGCGGCGGGTGTCGATGGCAAGCTCGTTGCCCCAGTAGATGTGGTTGTCGATCAGCGCCGACAGAAGGTTGTGGGCCGAGGTGATGGCGTGGAAGTCGCCGGTGAAGTGCAGGTTCATGTCGTCCATCGGCACGACCTGCGCATAGCCGCCGCCGGCGGCCCCGCCCTTCATGCCGAAGTTCGGACCCAGCGATGCCTCGCGGATGCACACCACCGCCTTCTTGCCGATGCGATTGAGCCCGTCGCCCAGACCCACCGTGGTCGTGGTCTTGCCTTCGCCGGCCGGCGTCGGGTTGATCGCCGTCACCAGGATCAGCCTGCCGTTCTCCTTATCCTGCACCGACTTGATGAACGAAGCCGAGACCTTCGCCTTGTCGTGCCCATAGGGAAGAAGATCGTCAGACGGTATCCCGATCTTCGCACCAACCTCCTGGATCGGCTTCTTCGACGCTCCACGCGCAATCTCAATGTCGCTTTTAACTTCGGCCATTTTTTCCTCGATTGTCATATCTGGGTCTGAGCAGGTCGATGCAGGTAACAGAAAGTCTAGAAACGGGGCGGCGTGCGCCCGGCCGCGCGGCAGGCGGAAACCAGCGTGTTGGCCATGAGCATGGCGATCGTCATCGGACCGACGCCGCCGGGCACAGGCGTGATCGCCCCGGCACGGCGTTCCGCTTCCGCGTAGGCAACATCGCCCACAAGCCGCTGCTTACCTTCGCCTTTTTCAGGTGCAGGAATGCGGTTGATGCCGACATCGATCACAGTGGCGCCTTCCTTGACCCAGTCGCCCCTGATCATCTCGGGCCGGCCGACGGCGGCGACGAGAATGTCGGCAGTGCGGCACAGGGCCGGAAGATCATGGGTGCGGGAATGGGCGACCGTGACGGTGCAGTTCGCGGCAAGCAAAAGGTTTGCCATCGGCTTGCCGACAATGTTGGAGCGGCCGACGACCACGGCATTCAGACCGGAAAGATCCCGGCCGCGAACCCGCTCGATAAGCACCATGGAACCGGCCGGCGTACAGGGCACGAAAGCGGTTTCCGCAGCACCGGCGCCCAGCTTGCCGACATTCACATAGGTAAAGCCGTCAACGTCCTTTTCCGGCGCGATCGCCTGAATGACGGCGCCGGAATCGATCTGTTCGGGCAGGGGAAGCTGAACCAGAATGCCGTGAATCTCCGGATCCGCATTCAGGCCGGCGATCAGCGCCAGAAGATCGGCCTGCGAGGTTTCGGCAGGCAGCGTGTGCTGCACGGAGTGAAATCCGCAATCCTTCGCCTTGCGGGATTTGGAGGCGACATAGACCTGACTGGCGGGGTCCTCGCCGACAATCACCACCGCCAGCCCCGGTGTCACGCCCGCTTCAGCCCTGAGAAGTTCCGCCGCTTTCTGGACCGTCGCGACAACGTCTTCGGCCACAAGCTTACCATCTATGACGGTGGTCATATTCTGCACTTTCCCCTTTGAGCTCTGTTGGCTCTTGTCCTGTTTACCGACATGGGGCAGCGCCCTTGTCGGCTCCGGAACTAATTGATTATGTTCCGGAACCATAACAGCGGCTTCAAGCGGCCGTCAACTACAAAGCAAGAAAATTTCATATAAAGAATATTAAGCCCTGATGTCTTTTTCGCATCCCCACAAGCCATCGCGGACGGGAAGGCGAGGACAGACAAGCCGCCCAACCCCTTCAGCACAAGAAGAAGCCGGCACGAGGCCGGCTTCTGTGCGCATGCGGAAGCATCGGATCAGATGACGAAGATCCAGTTGGCGACGAGAACCACGGCGAGGCCGGCAGCGAGCGTGAGATAGGGAAGAATGCCCGCCTTGCGCACCTTCAGGTCTTCCTGGGTGATACCGAGATCATCCAGCATATGGGTCGGGAATCGCCCGCCGTCCTGAATGTAGTGCCGGTAGCAGAACACAGGGATGATGAGCGCCGCGGCGATCAGCCCTGCCCATAGCGCCCACGGATTCCAGACTTTCGCGCCCGCGCCCATGAACATGGCGTTGACGTAGGAAAGCAGGCACCCGACGGCGATGAGGATGGTCGGCGCGCGCCATGGGCGCCTGATATGGCCATTGTCGATGCGGTGAATCCAGCCGGCATTCAGGTTGAGGAAGTTGAAGATGATGTAGCCGCAGTTCGACACGGCGAGGATGAAGAAGAAGCTTTCGGCATCCGCGCAGGCGATGGCCAGAATGCCGAGATTGAAGATCAGGTCTGTCCACATCGCCCGCGTCGGCGCGCCATGCTCGTTGACGTGGGAGAGGTAGCGCGGCAGCCAGCCATCCACCGCCCCCTGATAGAGGGTGCGCGAAGAACCGGCCATCGCCGTGTTGATGGCCAGCATCAGCGCCAGGATCATCAGCATGATCATGATCGTGGTGACGAAGCCTGAACCGCCCACCATCTGCGCCATCGCCTGCCCGACGCCCGAACCATCAGCTATCGACGGCGACAGCATACCCTCCAGCCCGAGCACGCCCTGAAAGGTAAAGGGCACCAGCGTGTAGAGCAGCAGGCACAGCAGGCCCGAATAGAGGATGGCCCGCACCGTGTCCCGGCCGGGGTTCTTGAACTCGCTGGTGAAGCAGATCGATGTTTCGAACGCATAGGCCGACCAGGCAGCAATGAACATGCCGCCGAACACAAGCGTCCAGCCGGCGATGTTCCACGCGCCGGGTTCAGGCGAATAGGCCTCGGCCAGCGGCACGAAGGGCGTGTAGTTGTCCCAGTTGATCTGCCCGGTGAGGATCGGCACGATGCCGACGATCAGCATGGGAACGATGACGGCGAGGCCGATGAACTTCTGGACATTGGCCGTGCTGAGAATGCCGCGATGCTGGATCGCGAAAGTCACCAGCATGAGGATGACGCCGATGACGAACACGGCATTCATGGAAAACTGCACCGGCCCCAGAGAGCCGCTGTAGATCGTCCAGTCGCGGATTGCCGGCGTGGCTGCAGACGTCAGCGCCGCAATGGCCTCGGCGGCCGTCGCGCCCGCATTGGCCGGCTCTGCAAGCCATGCCAGAACCTGTGGCGAGGTTTCCGTGAAAGATGGGATCGGTGCCAGAACGTTGAGGATGTAGGCAGCCGCGATCGAGCAGCCCAGTGACAGCACCGGCGTCCACGCCAGCCAGTTGCACCACACCGACAGAGGCGCGATGAATTTGGAGTAGCGCAGCCATGCCGTCGCGCCATAGACCGAAGCGCCGCCCGACTTGCTGGGGAAAAGACCCGCGATCTCGGCATAGGTGCAGGCCTGAATGAGACCAAAGGACACCGACACCATCCAGATGACGAAGGCCGGCGTGCCGACCGTGCCGGAAATGCCACCGATGGAGAAAAGCACGAGGGCAGGCACGCCGCTGGCGACCCAGAACGCTCCGCGCCAGTCGATTGTCCGGTGAAGCTGACCCGCCTCCACGGGCCCGGATTGAGCTAATACTGTCATTGAGAAGATCCCCTTCGTTATTGAACGGGCGACACAGCCGGCGGCATTTCCGCCATCGTGAAAAACGGCAGGTCGAGTTTCCGCTCAGTTTTATTATTTTCTTTGTAGTGAAAGATTGCCGGGAATCCCGCCGTCGTCAAGGACTTTATGACGCAGGGGCAGGTCATGGGTGATTTTGTGGAATTGACAAGCCCGGCCAACATTTGAAAATGTACTAAAATGAAAAAAGAATTCATGTTATGAATTACGAATGCGAGGTCGCGCAATTTTCGGAGCGACCCCGCCAAGGCATATCGCGAAGCCTGGGGAGGAAGCGCATATGAGCCTCGACATCATAAGTCGTGAGCCCGGCGACACCGGGGCCAGTGCAACCGCACCACGCAAATTCCGGGTTCTGGTTGCCGAACGCAACCCTCTAGTCGTATCGGCGCTGGCCGACATGATCGCGCGGGACGGGCGTTTCGATCTGGGCGAGAACGTCACCACCGGCAAGGCCTTTCTCGAAGCCTGCGCGCAGCCCGGCCCCGGTTTCGATCTGGCAGTGCTCGGCTGGAAGCTGGCGGATATGGATGGCGGAACGCTGCTCACCCAGATCCGCCAGCGTGGCATCGATGCCCGCGTGGTCATCTTTTCAAACGACCATGACCTGTCCATTCTCAAGAAATGCGTAAGGCTGGGCGCTCAGGGTTTCTGCTATCAGTTCGACGATCCCGCAATCCTGTTCGACACGCTGATTGCCGTAGCGCATGGCCGGATCTGCATCCCCTATATCGATGTCACCAGGATCAACGACACGCCGCTGTCACGCCTGACGACACGCGAGCATGAGCTTCTGTCCGTGCTGGCGGATGGATGGAGCAACATCCAGATCGCCGCGCGGACAGGTATTTCGGAGAACACGGTCAAATACCACCTCAAGAATCTCTACAGCAAGCTGGAGGTGCGCAATCGGGCCATGGCTGTCGCGCTTTACGCAAGCGAGAGGAGCAACGGCCCCTCAGCCTGAGCCGTGCAGATTCACTCTAAGGTAGCCCCTAAAAAAAGCCCGCTCCAAACCGAAGCGGGCTTTTTTATCCGGACAGCTTGCGGCAGGCGCTTCAGGCGACCCGCAGACCGTATTCCAGCGAGGAATCCGCGATCACGCCATAGAGGCTGTCCGCAAAGCTGGTGAAGATCGCGATGTGATAGACCGGCGCCCCATCCGGCCCGTCGGCCGTGCGCCAGATATTGGCCGCCGTATGATCGAGCGACGTGGTGGCCGCAGCCCCCACCGGAAAAGCCCTGTCGTGAAAATCGATCGACAGGAACTTGGCCATCGCCTGCGCGGCGCGGGCACCGGAAATACGAAGCACACAGCGCCCGTCGGACTGATCGGACAGCGAGGCAATGCCGGCAAAGCCATCGGCAATCCGTTTCATCAGCTTCTCGTCGCCCAGCGGCGCGAAAGCCAGAAACTGGTCCGGACCGGACCAGATGAGCGTCACCTCCTTGCCGAAAACCGCACCGGGAGCCGAAGGCGGCTCAACCCCAAACAGCTTTTTGGCGATCTTGGCCGTCTCGGCCACCTTGCCACGCCGCGCCATCACCTGCACGAGAACGATGTTGCGAATTTCGGACAGTTCGACACCGGGCGTGCCGCCCACCCCATGCGTGCCGATGACGAGCGCCTTTTGCAGCGGCGATTGCGTATTCCAGGAAAAATCAGCCACGCTGGCGCACTCCTTCCGGATCGTAGAAGACGGGATTGCAGATCTCCGCGTCATAATCCTCGCCCCGCAGGGGGTCATGGATACGGACGATTTCGCCGAAACGCTCACGACCGCGCTGCACGAAAGCAAGACCGAGCCAGTGGTTCAGGGTCGGCGAAAAACACACCGAAGCCGTATAGCCGTGATCGGTTTCCGGCCCCGGGCGCTCGCCTTTCGGCACGATGCGGGCGCCGGAACGGAGCCGCCGGCCCTGATCCACGGGCCTGATGCCGACGACGACCTGCCGGTCAGGGGCGGTCAGTGCCTCGCGCCCCGCCATGATGCGACCGATGAAGTCCTTCTTCTTCGACATCATCTTGCCGAGCCCGAGATCATCGGCCGTGCTGATGCCATTGAGCTCCGGACCCGCGACATGGCCTTTTTCGATACGCATGACGCCGAGCGCTTCAGTGCCGTAGGGCGTCACGCCAAACGGCTTGCCGGCGATCATCAGATTTTCCGCCATGGCGTTGCCGAAGCGCGCCGGCACGGAAATCTCGAACGCCATCTCGCCTGAGAAGGAGATGCGGAACAGGCGCGCCTTCATGCCGCCGCGCAGCTTCACCTCGCGCACGCCCATGAAGGGGAAGCCCTCATTGCTGAGGTCTTCATCCGGGTCGCACAGCGCCTGCAACAGTGCGCGCGTGTTCGGACCGGCGATGGAGAACTGGGCCCACTGATCGGTTGCCGAGGAAAGCTGCACGTCGAGTTCGGGCCACAGCACCTGCCGGCAGAATTCCAGATGCTGCATGACCGGCCCCGCCTTGGCGGTGGTCGTGGTCATGAAATAGTGGTCTTCGGCCAGCCGTGAGGTGGTGCCGTCGTCCATGACGATCCCGTCCTCGCGCAACATCAGGCCGTAGCGCGCCCGGCCCACGGCCAGCGAGGAGAAGGCGTTGATGTAGACGCGGTCGAGGAAGGTACCGGCATCCGCGCCGCGCACATCGACCTTGCCGAGCGTGGAGACGTCGCAGAAGCCGACACCGTTGCGTACGGCGTTGACCTCCCGGTTGACCGACTGGAGCCAGTCGGTCTCGCCCGGCTGCGGGAACCACTGCGCACGCTTCCACAGGCCGACATCGACGAACACCGCACCCCGCGCCGCGGCCCAGTGGTGCGATGGAGCCAGCCGCCATGCATGAAACGTTTCGTCGCGATTGTGACCGGCGAAGGCCCCGATGGCGACCGGCGAATAGGGCGAGCGGTAGATGGTGGTGCCGGTCTGCCCGATCGAACGGCCGGTGACAGCCGCCATGATGGCGAGGCCGTTGATGTTGGAGGTCTTACCCTGATCGGTGGCCATGCCAAGCGTGGTATAGCGCTTCAGATGCTCGACGCTCTCATAGCCTTCGCGCTGCGCCAGCGTCACGTCGGACGCGGTCACGTCATGCTGGAAGTCCACGAAGGCCTTGCCCTTCGCCGGAACCTGCCACAGCGGGGAGATTGCATAGGTTTCGTCGCCGGCCTCGGCAGCACTTCCGCCATCTTCCGTGAAGCCACAATTCGAAGCAGCCGCCAGACCTGCGGCATGACCTGCGCGCAAGCACTCGCCCAGCGAAAAATCTCCTTCCGCCGCGCCCACCATCCGCATTCCGGGCGGACAGTCACCCGGCACGAAGGCGGCAATGTCCTCGCGCCATGTGGGCCGGCCGCGATGGAAGCAGGACAGGCCGACATTGGGATTCCAGCCGCCGGAAACGGCTAGGCAATCTGCCGCGACATCCTGCCGGCGACCGTCCTTGCCGGTTACCGTGACGCTGCTGACGCCATCGACACCGCCTTTCACGTCCGACACGAAGCCGGACAGCACCCGCAGTCCGGATGCCTTGACGAGAGACTGGTATTCCACCGGAGCCTGCCCGCGCGGATCAACCACCGCCGCCAGCTGCCCGCCGGCACGATGGATCGCCTCGACGGTACGCCAGCCATCGTCATTGTTGGTGAACAGCGTAACATTGCGGCCCGGCAGCGCCGCAAAGCGGTTTACATAGGTGCGCACGGCCGAAGCCATCATCACCCCCGGCCGGTCGTTGCCGGGGAAGACGATCGGGCGTTCGATCGAGCCGGCTCCCACCACGCTGCGGCGGGCAACGATACGCCACAGACGCTGGCGCACCTGATGCGGTCCGGGCACCGGAACATGGTCGGCAACGCGCTCCAGCGCGCCATAGACGCCGCCATCATAGACGCCGAACAGCGCGGTGCGCTTCATGATGCGGACATTGGGCAGCGCATCGAGTTCGGTTTCGGCCCGCTGAACCCATTCGCCGGCCTGCATGCCGTCGATCTCGCCGCCGTCGCTGAGCAGGCGGCCGCCGAGTTGCGTATCCTCCTCCACCAGAATGACCCGCGCGCCGGCCCGGCCGGCAGCGAGCGCGGCGGAAAGACCTGCGGGGCCTGCACCGACGACGAGCACATCACAATGCGCCCACACCTTGTCGTAGTGATCGGGATCGGCTTCGCCGGCGCTCCTGCCGAGACCGGCGGCACGCCGGATCATCGGCTCGTAGATCTTCTCCCAGAACTTCGCCGGCCACATGAAGGTCTTGTAGTAGAAGCCGGCCACGAAGATCGGCGACAGCAGCGAGTTGACCGCCATGAAATCGCGCCGCAGCGAGGGCCAGCGGTTCTGGCTATGGGCGGAAAGGCCGTCATAGAGTTCCTGCGTCGTGGCGCGCGTATTGGGCTCGCGCCGAGCGCCGCTGCGCATTTCCACCAGCGCGCTCGGCTCCTCCGAGCCAGCCGTCATGATGCCGCGCGGGCGGTGGTACTTGAACGAGCGGGCAACCAGCTTGACGCCGTTGGCCACGAGGGCCGAGGCCAGCGTGTCGCCGGCATAGCCGGTCATCGCCTTGCCGTCGAAAGTGAAGCTGAGCGGCTTCTGGCGGTCGATCAGACCGCCTGCGCGCAGACGATGCGATTGCGTGCCATCGGCAGCATGCGTGTTCGCACCTGCGTCTTGCGTGGCTGCGGTCCTGCCCAGAGGCTGGGATTCGATATAGCCCGACATGTTCATTCTCCCGCCGGTGACGTGACGGAGGCGCCGGCACCCGCAGCCGCCTGCACCGACCTGAATTCGTGGGTTCGCGTGTCACGCTCGGCAATCAGCCAGGAGCGGCAACCGCCACCGTGATACCAGTATTCCCGCATCGTTCCGGCCACGTTGTCCCGCAGATAGACGTAGTCGTAGAAAGCCTCCCGAAGTTTCACCGGATCGCTTCCGTCATCGATCGTGTAGTGCGGGCGCCGGGGGCTGGCATCACCGAGATAGCTGAACTCGCCGACTTCTCGTTCGCCGCAGAAGGGACATGCAATTCGCATCGGACGACACCACTTTCAATGAAGGTTCGGTTGGGCGCCCTGGCCCTTTTCGTCGATCGTCGCGCCACGCCGGAAGCGATCCAGCCGGAAACGGCTGGCCTCCTTGTGCGGCTCGTCGCGCGCGATCAGATGAGCGAAGGTCAGGCCCGAGGCCGGCGTTGCCTTGAAACCGCCATAGCACCAGCCGGCATTCAGATAGAGCCCGTCCACGGGTGTCCTGTCGATGATCGGCGTGCCGTCCATCGACATGTCCATGATGCCGCCCCACTGGCGCAGCAGGCGCACGCGGCCGATCATCGGCATCACCGCCATGCCGCCCTCGCAGACGTCCTCCATGGTCGGCATGTTGCCGCGCTGGGCGTAGGAATTGTAGCCGTCGAGATCGCCGCCGAAGACAAGGCCTCCCTTGTCCGACTGGCTGATGTAAAAATGGCCTGCGCCAAAGGTGACCACGCCGGGGATGAGCGGCTTGATCGCTTCGGTGACGAAGGCCTGAAGCACATGGCTCTCGATGGGGAGCCTCAGTCCTGCCATGGAGGCAACACGCGAGGTGTTTCCGGCGACGGCCATGCCGACCTTGCCGGCACCGATCGAACCACGCGTCGTTTCCACGCCGGTGATGCGACCATCCGTGCGCTGGAAGCCGGTCACCTCGCAATTCTGGATGATGTCGACGCCCAGATCATTGGCGGCGCGCGCATAGCCCCACACCACGGCATCATGGCGCGCCGTACCGCCGCGCCGCTGCGCCAGGCCACCCATGATGGGAAAGCGCGGATTGGCGTAATTGAGGAACGGCAGTTCCTTGCGGATCTGCTCGGCGTCGAGCAGTTCGGCATCGATGCCGTTGATGCGCATGGAGTTGCCGCGCCGGGCGAAGGCATCGCGCTGCGCATCCGAATGGTAAAGATTGATGATGCCGCGCTGGCTCACCATGGTGTTGTAGTTGAGGTCCTGCTCCATGCGCTCCCACAGCTTCATGGACAGCTCGTAGAAGCCGACATTGCCCGGAAGCATGTAGTTGGAGCGGATGATGGTGGTGTTGCGGCCGGCATTGCCGGAGCCGATCCAGCCTTTCTCCAGCACCGCGACATTGCGGATACCGTACTCCTTGGCAAGGAAGTAAGCGGTGGCGAGGCCATGGCCGCCACCGCCGATGATGATCACATCATAGCGGCTTTTGGGCGCCGGATCGCGCCAGGCTCGTGTCCAGCCCCTGTGGCCGGTCAGAGCCGCCCGGGCGAGGGAGAAGATCGAATATTTCATCGCATGTATTCCGGGAATTGAGGGCGATCCGGCAGAGGCGTTTCAGATGTCGAGAGCGTTTTCGCGTTCCCATTCGGTGAAATGGGAAACGTAGGAATTCCACTCCTTCATCTTCATCTTGACGAAGGCATCGACGAGCTCCGGCCCGAGCATCTGCTTGAACTCCTCGCTGCCATCGAGCAGGCGCAGCGCATCCAGCAGATTGAGCGGCAGCCGCGGCGCGTCCTTGATGGTGTGGCCGTCCTCATACATGTTGATGTCGCTGCGCGGGCCAGGATCGAGCTTGTCGCGAAGACCGGCAAGACCCGCTGCGAGGATGACCGCCTGCATCAGATACGGGTTGGCAGCACCATCGGGCAGGCGCAGTTCAAAGCGGCCCGGACCCGGCACACGCACCATGTGGCTGCGGTTGTTGCCGGTCCATGTCACCGCGTTCGGTGCCCATGTGGCCCCCGACGAGGTACGCGGCGCATTGATGCGCTTGTAGGAGTTGACGGTGGGGCAGATGATCGCCGTCATCGCCGGCGCATATTTCATGATGCCGCCAAGGAAGTGCATGCCCTGTTCGGACAGCCCGTTCGACGAATTGTCATCAGCGAACACGTTCTTCGTGCCGGTCAGGTCCCACGCCGAAATGTGAGCGTGGCAACCATTTCCGGTCAGGCCGGGGAACGGCTTCGGCATGAAGGTGGCGCGCAGCCCATGCCGTTCCGCAATGGTCTTGATCATGAACTTGAAGAACGAATAACGGTCGGCGGTCACCAGCACGTCATCGTAGATCCAGTTCATCTCGAACTGGCCGTTCGCATCCTCATGATCGTTCTGATAGGGCTCCCAGCCCAGATCGATCATCGCCTCGCTGGCTTCGGCGATGATGTCGAAGCGGCGCATAAGCGCCTGCTGGTCGTAGCAGGGCTTGGCGAGACGGTCATGCTCGTCGGCGACCATTTTGCCGTCGGCGGTGGTCAGGAAGAATTCAGGCTCGACGCCGGTCTTGACGCGTATTCCCAGAGACGCAGCCTCTTCGACCAGACGCTTGAGCGTGTTTCGCGGTGCCTGCTCGACACTCTTTCCATCCATCACGCAATCGGAAGCAAGCCATGCCACCTCCGGTTTCCAGCTGAGCGGCGTGACCGAATCCGGATCCGGGATCGCCAGCATGTCGGAGTTCGCCGGCGTCATGTCCATGCCGCCGGCGAAGCCGGCAAAGCCGGCTCCTCCTTTCTGGACGTCCGCGATGGCGCGGGTTGGCACCAGCTTGGCCCGCTGGTAGCCGATCACATCCGTATAGGTCACCATGAAGTACTTGATGTTCTTCGCTTTGGCGTATGCTTCAAGGTTGGTTTGTGTCGATGCGTCTTGCCTTGCTGTAAAAATTGTACCCATTGAATTGCTCCTCCCCAATTCAGGTTATTTTTTAAAAGGCGCTCTTCCCGGGCACCCAGTTCGTTCCGGCCAGCGGCACTCCCGACATTGCTGCTGCCTCAATGGTCAAGGCGCACAGATCTTCAGGTTCAAGGTTGTGGACATGGTTCTTGCCACAGGCGCGGGCGATGGTCTGCGCCTCAAGCGTCATGACCTTCAGGTAATTGGCCAGGCGGCGACCTGCAGCAACCGGATCGACTCTCTTCATAAGCTCGGAGTCTTGTGTTGTGATGCCTGCCGGATCCTTGCCTTCATGCCAGTCGTCATACGCTCCGGCGGTCGAGCCAAGCTTCTGGTACTCCTCCTCCCATCTTGGATCATTGTCACCAAGAGCAATGAGCGCCGCCGTACCGACCGAGACGGCATCGGCGCCGAGCGCCAGTGCCTTCGCCACATCCGCACCGTTGCGGATGCCGCCGGAGACGATCAGCTGCACCTTGCGATGCATGCCAAGATCCTGCAGAGCCTGCACTGCCGGACGAATACAGGCAAGGGTAGGCTGGCCGACATGTTCGATGAACACTTCCTGTGTGGCGGCAGTACCACCCTGCATGCCGTCGAGAACGACGACGTCAGCACCCGCCTTCACCGCGAGAGCGGTGTCGTAATAGGGCCTTGCTCCACCAACCTTCACATAAATCGGCTTTTCCCAGTCGGTGATTTCGCGGATTTCAAGGATCTTGATCTCCAGATCGTCCGGGCCGGTCCAGTCCGGATGGCGGCAGGCCGAGCGCTGGTCGATGCCCTTGGGCAGGGTGCGCATTTCGGCGACTCGGTCGGAAATCTTCTGCCCGAGCAGCATGCCGCCGCCACCGGGCTTGGCGCCCTGGCCGACAACCACCTCGATGGCATCGGCGCGGCGAAGATCGCGCGGGTTCATGCCGTAACGCGACGGCAGGACCTGATAGACCAGCTTCTCGGAATGGCCGCGCTCTTCCTCGGTCATGCCGCCATCGCCGGTCGTCGTCGAGGTTCCCGAAAGCGTGGCCCCGCGGCCGAGCGCTTCCTTGGCCGGGCCCGAGAGGGAGCCGAAGCTCATGCCGGCAACCGTGATCGGAATTTTCAGTTCGATCGGCTTCTTGGCGAAACGGGTGCCGAGCACAACCGTGGTGTCGCAGCGCTCGCGATAGCCTTCCAGCGCATAACGCGAGATCGAAGCGCCCAGAAACAGCAGATCGTCGAAATGGGGAACCCTGCGCTTGGCGCCGGAGCCGCGGATATCGTAGATACCGGTCGCGGCTGCGCGCCGGATTTCCGACATGGCGTAGTCGTCGAACGTCGCCGATTTGCGTGGCGTGGTCGGTGGATTGTGATAGGTCATTTCCGGCCTCTCAATACGCGTCGGCGTTGTCGATGTTGAAGTTGTACAGGGTGCGGGCCGAACCGTAGCGCTTGAAGTCCTGCGGCTTCGCGTCGGTGACACCGGCACGATCGAGCAACCCCTGCAGAATTTCGATGTGCTCGGGGCGCATCTCCTTCTCGATGCAGTCGGCACCGAGGCTCTTCACGCTGCCGCGCACGAACAGGCGGGCCTCATAGATGGAGTCGCCGAGCGCATCGCCGGCATCGCCCATGATGACGAGGTTACCGGACTGCGCCATGAAGGCCGACATGTGGCCGACATTGCCGCGTACGACGATGTCGATGCCCTTCATCGAAATACCGCAGCGCGACGAGGCATTCCCCTCGATCACCAGCAGTCCGCCCCGGCCGGTGGCACCGGCATATTGCGAGGCATCGCCCTTCACCACGACGGTGCCGGACATCATGTTTTCGGCGACGCCAGGACCGGCGGAGCCATGCACGGTGATCGTGCTGTTCTGGTTCATGCCGGCGCAATAATAGCCGACGCTGCCGCGCACATCGATCTGGAGCGGCAATTCCACACCCACCGCAACGGCATGACTGCCCTTGGGATTGATGATCTCCCAGTTTGTGTGGTTGGAACCTTCGGCGGCGTCGTGAAGGGCCTGATTCAGCTCCCGCAGCGTCGTCTTGGACAGATCAAAGACTTTCGCCGCATGCTGGTCTTCGTGCGTAACCGCCTTGGCAAGGTTGGATGTAGCCATCGCCTCAATGCTCCCAGAAATAAACGGTGGATGGCTCAGGCTCCCAGACCCTCGCCTGCTCAACCCCCGGCAGGTTCGCCAGGGCCCGGTATTCGCTTCCGAACGCGACATACTGATCAGTTTCCGCCATGACGGCCGGCTTGCAGGCGATCGGGTCGCGCACGACGCCAAAGCCGTTCTTTGTTCCAACCACGAAGGTGAAGAACCCATCGAGATCGTTCAGGCTCGATTCCAGCGCCTCGCCAAGACCCTTGCCGGTCGCGATCTGGTGCGACAGGTAGGCGGCCGCAACCTCGGTGTCGTTCTCGGTCTCGAACTTCATGCCTTCGCGGCGAAGCTTGCGGCGCATGTTGTTGTGGTTGGACAGTGAACCGTTATGAACCAGGCACTGGTCGGGACCCGTCGAGAACGGGTGCGCGCCCATCGTGGTCACCGCCGATTCAGTAGCCATGCGCGTGTGCCCGATGCCATGCGATCCCGACATGCCCGACACGTCGAAGCGCCTGGCGACTTCCTCGGGAAGGCCGACTTCCTTGTAGATTTCGATGGACTCGCCGACACCCATGACGCGGGCGTCCGGGCGAAGCGTGGTGATGGCTTCACGGGCAGCTTCAAGCTTGTCGGCCGGAAGCTCCAGAACCGCGTGGGTGGACTTCACGGTCATGGCCACCGGAGCGCCGATTTCTTTGGCGACTTCCGAGTCGAGCCCGGCGAAATCAGCTTCCGGAGAAGGCGACTGCACGGTGATCTTGCCATGCCCAGCAGCCGACGATCCGTAGATTGCTATGCCGGCGCTGTCCGGACCGCGATCGGTCAGCAGAACCAGCATTTCCGACAGCATGGCGCCGAGTTGCGGCTCCAATGACTTGTCCTTCAGAAACAGCCCCACGATGCCACACATTGATGTTCACCTCTTGCAAGTTCTTTTCCTGATGAAGGACGATAGCAGTCAATTTTCTGCAATTCAACTGGGATGAATGTTTTTTTCATATAAGAAAAGTGGCGCCGCAAAGCACTCCTTCAGATCCCTCAATTTCGGGGACGGGCAAACGCATGGTGCGTTTCCAACAGAGAGCTTTCGGGTATTTCGTTGCGCGGGAAGAGGATAGCGAGGCCGGAAGGGGTCGCCGTAGCGGGTGCGTCCGGCTGTCGTTCGGCGGAGACCTTGCGGCATCTCGAACGAGCGCAAAACGGTGCGATAGCAGGACGCCGTAGCGTGACCGACACGAAAAGGTTGCCCGCCGTGCGGTTTCACCCACGGCAGATGGCATTGCCTCCGACAATCAGCGGGATCACCAAAGGCTGGAAATTTCCGCTATATCTTCAGACGGTGCCGGACAGAGGCGTCAGTTGCGACGGCTGCCCTGCGGATAGGAGATGATCGACAGATAGCGGATGGGACGCTCTGTCAGCTCTTCCGGTCCATGCGGCGCATCGGCGTCGAAGAACAGGCTGTCACCGGGCAGCATGCGGAACAGCTTGCTGCCATGCCGGTAAACGACCTCGCCCTCCAGCATATAGAGGAACTCCATGCCCTCATGCTGGAAGGTCGGGAACACGTCGGAATCTTCCGCAAGCGTGATGAGATAGGGCTCGACGACAACGCCACTGGTATTGGCGCCGATATGGCCGAGCAGCGTGTACTGGTGGCCGGCGCGCGTGCCGCGACGCTCGACGTCGACGCCCTCGCCTGCCTTGATGAAGACGGCGCTGCGCTCTTCCTCGAAACGGCGGAACAATGCCGTCAGCGGCACACCCAGCGCCCGCGACAGCGCCTGCAGCGTGGTGAGCGACGGCGAGGTAATGCCATTTTCGATCTTGGAGAGCATGCCCAGCGAAATGTTGGTCGCAGCCGCGAGATCGGCCACGGTGATGCCGAGCTGTTTGCGGAATGTGCGCACTTCATGCCCGATTGCGACTTCAAGGACATTTTCGCGCGTATCGCGCACGGAATGGGGGTCCTGCGACAGGGGCACCACCCGGTGCAGTTCGGGAACAGTTTTCGCTGGCTCGGCCTTGCTTGCAGCCTTGCTGGCCCGGGTCTTCCTTGCCGGCTTCATTGTCTCCGCCATCGTGTGGGATGCTCCGTTGCCATCGATCATGCTGTCACGTTTAATCCCAGTACCATGCAAACGCCGATAATTCCTAGTGCAGCGCTTGCCGCAGCCCCGCATTCGTCTTTGTTTCCGCAATCGCCCTGCCCGCCGCGAAGCATAATGAACGGGTAGGTCCAGCCTATACTATCGGCGATCTCAGCATCTGAAGGAGTAGGTTCTTACCAACGCCTCAAGGCCCTCAAATCTATCTGGACAGGTGTTGTTACCTTCCGTCACCCGCCTGATCCTTCCAGAAAGCCGAACAGGCGCTTGCGCCGCATTTTCTGGGAGGAATTCTGATGGCTGGCTATACTCATCTCTTTGTTCCGGGTCCGACAAACGTGCCGGAAACCGTCCGTCAGGCGATGAACATGCCGATGGAAGACATGCGCGCGCTGGATTATCCACTGCTCGTCAACGGCCTTTTCACAGACCTGATGAAGGTCTACCGCAATGAAACGGGCCGCGCCTTCATCTTCCCATCCTCCGGCACCGGCGCATGGGAAGCGGCCATCGCCAACACGCTCAATCCCGGCGACCGGGTGCTGATGTCGCGTTTCGGCCAGTTCTCGCTGCTGTGGGTCGACATGGCCCAGCGCTTCGGTCTCGATGTCGATGTCGTCGATGCCGAATGGGGCACCGGCGTTCCCGTCGAGATTTACGCGGAACGGCTGGCAGCCGACAAGGAACACCGCATCAAGGCGGTGTTCGTCACCCACAACGAAACCACGACCGGCGTCACCAGCGACGTGGCGGCCGTGCGCACTGCGCTCGATGCGGCAAAGCACCCTGCCCTGCTCTTCGTCGACGGCGTGTCGTCGATCGCCTCGATCGATTTCCGGCAGGAGGAATGGGGCGTCGACTGCGCGGTGAGCGGCTCGCAGAAGGGCTTCATGCTGCCGCCGGGCCTCGCGTTCCTGTCCGTCAGCCAGAAGGCGCTGGCCGCCAACAAGCAGGCGAAGCAACCCCGCACCTATTTCTCCTTCGAAGACATGATCCGGGCCAACGACACCGGCTATTTCCCCTATACGCCTGCGGTTCAGCTCCTGCGCGGCATGCGCGCCGCCCTCGACCTGCTGCTCGATGAAGGCCTCGACAACGTCTATGCGCGCCACCACCGGCTGGCCGAAGGCGTGCGCGCGGCAGTCAGCGCATGGGGCCTGCAGATCTGCGCCAAGGAAGAAAAATGGAACTCCGATACGGTGAGCGCGATCTACGTGCCGGAAGGCATCGACAGCGCCGACATCGTGCGCCGGGCCTATCAGGGCTATCAGACGTCGCTGGGCGTCGGCCTCAACAAGGTTGCCGGCAAGGTGTTCCGCATCGGCCATATCGGCTGGATCAACGAGGTGATGATGTGCTCGGCGCTGGCGGCCACGGAAATGTCGCTGCTCGACTGCGGCGTGAAGATCAAAGCCGGCTCGGGCGTTGGAGCTGCGGTGGAATATTACAGCCAGGCGGCCAAACCCGCCGTCGCCAAAGCAGCCTGAGGGAGGCAGCAGCCATGAGCCATACCCTCCATCATCTTCGCAAACCCCGCCTCCAGCGCAGCGAGCTTGCGGTGCCGGGTTCCAACATGGAAATGATCCGCAAGGCCGCCGAGGGCGCCGCCGACTACGTCTTCCTCGACATGGAAGACGCGGTGGCCCCGCCGGACAAGGAAAAGGCCCGCGAGAACATCATCCGGGCGCTGAACGAAATCGACTGGCGCGCCCGCGGCAAGACCATCTCGATCCGCATCAACGGCCTCGATACCCACTACATGTATCGCGACGTCGTCGATGTGATGGAACAGGCGGGTGACCGGCTGGACACCATTCTGGTGCCCAAGGTCGGCGTGCCGGCCGACCTCTACATGGTCGAGGCGATGGTCAACCAGATCGAGATGGCAAAGGGTTTTGAAACCCGCGTCGGTCTGGAAGCGCTGATCGAGACGGCACTCGGCATGGCCAATGTCGAGGCGATCGCCGCCTATGGCGGACGGCTTGAGGCGATGCATTTCGGCGTCGCCGACTATGCGGCAAGCTGCAAGGCCCGCACGGTCAGCATCGGCGGTCTCAATCCCGACTATCCGGGCGACCAGTGGCATTTCGCGCTGTCGCGCATGACTGTGGCCTGCCGGGCCTACGGGCTGCGGGCTGTCGACGGGCCGTTCGGCGATTTCTCCGATCCGGAAGCCTATCTGGACGCCGCCAGGCGCGCCGCGGCCCTTGGCATCGAGGGCAAGTGGGCCATCCATCCCTCTCAGATCGAGCTTGCCAACGAGGTGTTCTCGCCACCGGCCAAGGAGGTGGCCCGCGCGCGCCGCATCATCGAGGCGCTGAAGGAGGCGGAGGAACAGGGCAAGGGTGCGGCAGCGCTGGACGGCAAGATGATCGACGCCGCGTCTGAGCGCATGGCCCGCAACGTGCTCGTCGTCCACGAAGCCATAGAGCGTGCTGCGCAGGCAGCCTGAGGGAGGTTCAAGATGGATATCCACGAATACCAGGCCAAGGAATTGCTGTCGCGCTATTCGGTGCAGATCCCGCGCGGGGGCCTTGCCTACAGCCCCGAGCAGGCCGCCTATCGCGCCAGCGAGATCGGTGGCGGCAAATGGGTGGTCAAGGCGCAGATCCATTCCGGCGCACGCGGCAAGGCAGGCGGCATACAGATCTGTAGCTCCGATGGCGAAGTGGCGAAAGCCGCTGAATCGCTGCTGGGGCGCAAGCTCGCCACCACCCAGACCGGTCCGAAAGGCAAGCTCGTCTCCCGCCTCTACATCGAGGAAACGGTCGATATCCGCCAAGAGCTTTATCTCGGCATCGTTCTTGACCGCAAATCCGAGCGCGTCATGATCGTGGGCTCCGCCTCGGGCGGCATGGAGATCGAGGAGATAGCCGAGAAGGAGCCGGATTCCATCATTCGCGCCATCGTCGATCCCGGCGTCGGCATGCAGCAGTTTCAGGCGCGCGAGATCGCCTTCGGGCTCGGGCTCGACAACCGGCTGATCGGCAAGGCGGTGGATACGCTGATGGGCTGCTACCGCGTGTTCCGCGACTTCGATGCCTCCATGCTGGAGATCAATCCGCTGGTGGTGACCGGCGACGGCAACCTGATCGCCCTCGACGCCAAGATGTCCTTCGACGAGAACGCCCTGTTCCGCCGGCCTGAAATATCGGAGCTGCGCGACAAGTCGCAGGAGGATCCGCGCGAAACCTTCGCCGGCGATCGTGGCCTTTCCTATGTCGGGCTCGACGGCAATATCGGCTGCATCATCAACGGTGCGGGTCTGGCCATGGCCACCATGGACATGATCAAGATCGCCGGCGGGGAACCGGCGAACTTCCTCGACATCGGCGGCGGCGCTTCGCCGGAGCGGGTCGCCAAGGCGTTCCGCGCAGTGCTTGCCGACAACAATGTCGAGACCATCCTCGTCAACATCTTTGCCGGCATCAACCGCTGCGACTGGGTCGCCGAAGGCGTCATCAAGGCCATCCGCGAAGTCGGCGTCGGGGTGCCGCTGGTGGTGCGGCTGGCGGGAACCAATGTGGAGGAAGGCCGCAGGATACTGGCGGAATCCGGCGAGGACGTGATCGTCGCCGATACGCTGGCCGAGGCCGCTGAAAGATCGGTCGAGGCCATGCGCGCCTTTTCAAAGAAGAACAAGAAAGCGAACTGAGGGAGGACGAGATGGCAATTCTGTTGAACCGCAGGTCGCGGGTGATCGTGCAGGGCCTGACCGGCAAGATCGGCAGCTTCCACGCCGACGAAATGAGGCGCTACGGCACCAATGTCGTGGGTGGCGTCACGCCCGGCAAGGGTGGACAGGTCCATCAGGGCATGCCGGTTTTCAACACCGTGCGGGGCGCGGTGCGCGAAACGGGCGCCGATGCGAGCATCGTGTTCGTGCCGCCGCCCTTCGCCGCCGACTCCATCATGGAGGCCGCGGAAGCCGGCATCAGGCTGTGCGTATGCATCACCGACGGCATTCCCTCGCAGGACATGATGCGGGTGAAGCGCTTCATGCTGCGCTTCCGCTTCGAGGACCGCATGCGCCTCGTCGGCCCCAATTGCGCCGGCATGATCACGCCCGGACAGGCGATGATGGGCATCATGCCCGGCAACATCTACCTTCCCGGCCGGGTCGGCATCGTCGGCCGCTCGGGAACGCTGGGCTATGAGGCGGCGTCGCAGATGAAGGCGCTCGGCATCGGCGTCTCCACCAGCGTCGGCATCGGCGGCGACCCGATCAATGGCTCGTCCTTCCGCGATATTCTCAAGCTGTTCGAGGAGGACCCGGACACCGACGCGGTGGTGATGATCGGCGAGATCGGCGGACCGCAGGAGGCGGAAGCGGCGGAATGGGCCAAGCACAATATGCGCAAGCCCCTGATCGCCTACATTGCCGGCCTGTCCGCCCCGAAGGGCAAGCGCATGGGCCATGCAGGCGCCATCATTTCCGCATTCGGCGAGTCCGCGCAGGAAAAGGTGGAGATCCTGCGCGAGGCAGGCGTCACCATCGTGCCGACGCCAGCAGCGTTCGGCCCGGTCGTCTCGGAAGTGCTTCAGGCCCAGCAGAAAGCCGCCTGAGTCCGGGTTCTTCCTTTCCGATCGAGGCAGACATTACGATGAAACCACGCATTATCGTCACCAGACGCTGGCCGGCGGCTGTCGAGAAGGTGCTTTCGGAGCGATTCGAGACCACCTTCAACAGCTCCGACGTGCCGCTGACGCAGGACCAACTGCGCAGCGCCTTCGCCGAATATGACGCCATCCTGCCCACAGTGAGCGACAGCCTGCCGGCTGCCGCTTTCCCGGAGGGAACGGCCCGCACGCGCCTTCTCGGCAATTTCGGTGTCGGCTTCAGCCACATCGACACCGAGGCGGCCCGCCGGCTGGGCATCACCGTCACCAACACACCGGGCGTGCTGACCGACTGCACCGCCGACATCGCCATGACGCTGCTGCTCGGCGTGGCCCGCCGGGCAGGCGAGGGCGAGCGCGAATTGCGTTCCGGCAACTGGACCGGCTGGCGGCCGACCCACATGATCGGCAGCCGGGTGTCTGGCAAGACCATCGGCATCATCGGCATGGGGCGGATCGGCAAAGCGACCGCACGGCGCGCCCATTTCGGCTTCGGCATGGATGTGGTGTTCTACAACCGCTCGAAGGTCGATGACGACGAAACCCGCATCATGGCCGCGCGGCAATTGCCAACAATTGAGGACGTTCTGGCCGAAGCCGATTTCGTCTCGCTGCATTGTCCGGGCGGCGCGGAAAACAGGCATCTCATGGACGGCCGCCGCCTTGCTGCCATGAAACGCGGTGCCTTCCTCATCAACACCGCTCGCGGCGATGTCGTCGATCAGCAGGCGCTGATCGCTGCGCTTCAGTCAGGCACCATCGCCGGTGCGGGTCTCGATGTGTTCGATGGCGAGCCGGCTGTTCCGGAAGCCCTGAGGCGCATGGAAAACGTGATGCTGTTGCCGCATCTGGGCAGCGCGACAGAGGAAACGCGCGTGGCAATGGGCATGAAGGTGGTGGAAAATACCATCGCCTTCTTCGAAGGTCACGACATACCGGACCGGGTGGCGTGATGAAAGCCACCGCATCCGACCTGATCGCGCTGCGCAGGCAGGCGCTGGACCTGTTTCGCGGCGGCGTCAGCGCCTCTGACCCCGAAAAGGCCGTGTCTGAAGCGCTTGAACAACGCAGGTACATGATCGACGCGGCTCGCCGCGTCGTCCTGATCGCCTTTGGCAAGGCGGCCTGCCCGATGGTGCAGGGCGCCCTGCCCTTTCTCGCCGGCAAACTGCACGCAGCCTGCGCCGTGACCAATCCGGAAAACATGGTGCCGCTCGACGACCGCGTGATGGTGATGGCCGGCGGCCACCCGCTGCCGGACGAAAACAGCCTTCAGGCAGCGCATGTGATCGAGCAGCTTGCACAATCGGTCCACCCGGGCGATCTGCTGCTGGTGCTCGTCAGCGGCGGCGGCTCCGCGCTTGTGTGCGCACCAGCGCCGGGAATAGCACTAGCCGACAAGATCGCCCTCAACGACGCGCTGATCCGCTCGGGAGCTGGCATCTGCGAGATCAACACGGTGCGGCAGGCCTTTTCCCGCCTCAAGGGCGGTCGCCTCGCCGGACTGGCGCGTCAGGCGAAGGTGCTTTCCCTGATCCTGTCCGACGTGCCGGGCGATGACGTTTCCACCATCGCCAGCGGCCCGACAGCGAGACCGCGTGCGGGGGACGCCCGCGCTGTCCTCGAAAAACACGGACTGACCGACGCGCTGTCGGCAACGATGCGAAAGCATCTTCAGAGCACGGCCCGCCGGACGACAGCGAAAGCAGCGCATTTCAATCACGTCGAGAATGTCGTGATCGGCGGCAACGGCATCAGCCTGAAGAAGGTGATGGAATGTGCCGGTTCGCTGTTCCCGGCCGTGGTCAAGGCCAACGACTGGCTATGCGGCGACGTAGCCGATGCCGCTTCCGTACTGCACAGGATGGCGCTTTATGCAGCCCGCGAAAGCGGTCCCATCGCCATCATTGCCGGTGGCGAGCCCACCGTGCGGGTGAACGGCAATGGTTCGGGTGGCCGCAATCAGGAGCTGGCACTGCGGTTCGCCGTGCTGGAGGAAGGTGCGCGCATTGGGCGCCCCTGGGTGTTCCTGTCCGGCGCCACGGACGGGCGCGACGGTCCCACCGATGCGGCGGGCGGCATTGTCGATGCCGGATCCACGGAATGGATGCGGCAGTTCGGCTGCGACCCGGACGCGCATCTGGCCAACAATGATTCCTATCCGGCGCTCGCAGCGTCTGGCGATCTTCTGCTGACAGGCGGCACCGGCACCAATGTCGCCGACCTGCAGATCCTGCTCATGCGGTAGACATCTGCCGCATACCGGTTCGGGCCGCTCACTGCCCGCTTCGGCAGCCTGCCTCCCCTTATCGGGCAGGTTCCGATACTTGCCTCCGGCCCCGGCCGGAGGCTTTTTCTTTTCCCGCATGTTCGCGCAGAGGGCAAAGCCGCATGCAGGCGCGAACGCGTAATTTCGCCTACCCGCCAGCTACCCGGATTGCCACCCGAAGGATCGGGATTCTTACCCGTCCGGGCGTTTCGGATCGGGAGAAAAAGCGCTTTCCTCGATGCTTGAGGAACGAAAGTGCCGCATCAGGCCCCCTTCATCAGCAGACCCCGAAACGGGGCAATGAAGCAGGGGCCGCGGTGGGAGGAATGGTGCCGCTTGGACCAGATCAACAGCCTAAACCAGTCTGAAGATGCCAGGAGCCTGCTGTTCAGGTTGCTCGTGTCGGTGGTCCGCGAGCGCGAGCCCGCGGTGGCTCAGGTGCTCGTCGGACGCACCGCCATCGACGAGTTGCAGCCCCATGAACGCATCCCCGCGCTTCAGGCAACCGGGATCTGGTTCCAGCTCACCGCAATCGCCAACGAGCTTCTGGCCATGCGCGCGCGCCGGGAAGCGGAAAAGCAGGGCGGTGCTGATGAAGTGGTGGGGTCCTTCGCCAATGTGATCGGCGAGATCGCCGCTGCCGGCTATCCTGCGGAAAAGGTGCAGGCCGCGCTCGATGGCCTGCTCGTCGGCCCGACGATGACCGCCCATCCTACCGAGGCCAAGCGCGTCACCATTCTGGAGATCCACCGGCGCATCTATCGCAAGCTCACCGAACTGGAACAGCAAAGATGGGCGCCGCGCGAGCGCGCCCAGTATATCGATGATCTGCGGGGCGAGATCGAACTTCTGTGGATGTCTGGCGAGCTGCGCCTTGAGCGGCCTTCGGTGGCGCATGAGATCGCTTGGGGCCTGCATTTCTTCCGGGAAGTGATCTTCGAGGCTACCCACAAGCTCTATGAAACGGTCGAGGAAGCGCTGGCGACCCATTATCCGGGGCATGCCCTGCCCGTACCCTCCTTCATGCGTTACGCATCATGGATCGGCGGCGATCGTGACGGGCATCCAGATGTAACGGCAGAGGTCACGGCTTATGCACTCGGCGAATGTCGCCGCGCCGCCCTCGACTGGTACATTTCGCGGCTCGGCCGTCTGGTGGCGATGCTGAGCGTCAGCGCCAGAGTGGTTGACATTCCCGATGATTTTCGCGCCAGCCTCGATGAGGCTCTGGAGCGCAGCGGCGACGCCGCAGCTATCGCGGCGCGAAACTCCGACGAGCCTTTCCGCCAGTTCTGCGCAGCCATGCTGGAACGGCTTCTGGCCACCCGTGGCGAGGGTGCCGGCACGCCCTACCCGCGCGCGGAATTCTTCGCCTGCGATCTCCGGGTGCTGGAAAGCGCGCTCGCCAAAGTGGGCGGCAGACAGGCGGCGCGTCGTTTCGTGCGCCCCCTGATACGGCAGGTCGAGACCTTCGGTTTCCGCACCGTTTCGCTCGACATCCGGCAGAATTCGACGGTCGCCAATCGGGTTCTGGCCGAGCTGTTCGGCCTGATCGATCCGGCCGGCGCGCCGCAACCCGGCAGCGCGCAGTGGAGCGAACGCATCCGCGCAGCACTTAACAGCGGCGAGCGTCCGGAGATCGACCGCGCCGCCGTGTCGCCGGAAGCAGCCGAGATGCTGGACCTGCTCGACGTCATCCGCGAGGCCCGTGCCGGCTACAATGACGGTGCGGTCGGCGCCTTCATCCTCAGCATGACGCAATCGCGCGACGACCTGCTGGCCATTTACCTGCTGGCGCAATATTGCGGGCTGGCGACCGCACCGGACGGCAGCGGCACCATCGCGCTCAAGGTCGTGCCGCTGTTCGAGACCATCGCGGATTTGCGGGCGGCCCCGGAAATTCTCGACCAGCTCCTGAATGTCTCGATCGTCAGCCGTTCGGTGCGCGATCACGGCAATTGCCAGGAGGTGATGCTCGGCTATTCGGATTCCAACAAGGATGGCGGTTTTCTGGCATCCAACTGGGAACTCAGCAAGGCGCAGAGGCAGATCGCGGACCTCGCCACCAAGCGCAAGATCAGGATCGGCTTCTTTCATGGCCGGGGCGGATCGGTCAGCCGGGGCGGCGCTCCGACAGGACGCGCCATCGCCGCGCAGCCGGCCGGCACGGTGGGCGGCATCATGCGCGTCACCGAACAGGGAGAGGTTGTCTCCTCCAAATTCGCCAATAGAGGCACTGGCCTGTATCAGCTCGAAATCCTTGCCGCCAGCGTCTTCGCCCACAGCGTGAAATCCCGCGACGAGGACGAGCTGAAGGCCGTCCCCGAATACACCGAAGCGCTGGAAGCGCTGACCGGCATGTCGCAGGCCTCCTATGTCGGCCTCGTCGGGGAGCCCGGCTTCATCGACTATTTCAATCAGGCAAGCCCGGTGGAGGAACTGGCGCTCCTGAAGATCGGCTCGCGGCCCGCCCGGCGCTTCGGCGCACGCGGCCTGTCCGATCTGCGTGCCATTCCATGGGTGTTCGCCTGGAGCCAGAACCGCCATCTGCTTACCGGCTGGTACGGGATAGGCAGCGCCCTCAATTCCTTCGTGTCGGTGCGCGGCGATGCCGGGCTGGAACTCCTGCAAACCATGTTCGAGCGGTTCCGGTTCTTCCGGCTGGTCGTCGATGAGGTCGACAAGGTGCTCTACCAGACCGACATGGAGATCGCCCGGCTCTATGCCGAGCTGGTGCAGGACCGCGAGGTCGCGGACCGCATTCATGCCAAGATCGCCACCGAATTCGCGCTGACCTGCCAGATGATCGCCCGGGTCAATGGCGGCAGGGCGCTGCCGGAGCGCTTCCCCGCCTTCAAGCGGGATTTCGACCGCGTCCGGCCGCAGATGGACAGCATTCACCGCCTTCAGGTGCAGCTCCTGCGCGAAGTGCGCGCGGGCAACGCGCCGAAACGGGCGGTCAATTCGCTGCTTTTGTCGATCAACTGCATATCGGCCGGTCTGGGGTGGACCGGCTGACGATTTCGCCCACCGACAGGTGATGCAAGGGAGGGTTATCATGGACGTCAATATTCCCAACAGGCCGGGCACCGGCAGCCCCAGCCGCTTCTTCCGCAGCGGCATTGCCGATACCGATCCGGCCGTGAACGGCGCGATCATGCGCGAGCTTGGCCGTCAGCGCGACGAGATCGAGCTGATCGCATCCGAGAACATCGTCTCTCAGGCGGTGCTGGATGCGCAGGGCTCGGTGCTCACCAACAAATATGCCGAAGGCTATCCGGGCCGGCGCTACTATGGCGGCTGCGCCTATGTGGACGAGGTGGAGGAACTCGCCCGGGAGCGCGCCCGCGCCCTGTTCGATTGCAGCTATGTGAACGTGCAGCCCAATTCCGGCAGTCAGGCCAACCAGTCGGTGTTTCTGGCCCTGATGCGTCCCGGCGACACCTTCCTCGGCCTCAACCTTGCCGCCGGCGGCCATCTTACCCATGGCGCGAAGGCAAATGTGTCCGGCAAATGGTTCAACGCCGTTTCCTACAGCGTGCGGGAAGACGATCATCGCATCGACCTCGACGAGGTGCGCGATCTTGCCCTCAAGCATCGGCCCAAAGTCATTCTGGCGGGCGGTTCGGCCTATCCCCGTGTCATCGACTTAAAGGCGTTTCGTGAGATCAGCGACGAGATCGGTGCGAAGCTGTTCGTCGACATGGCGCATTTCGCGGGACTGGTGGCGGGCGGCGTTCACCCCAATCCGCTGGCGCACGCCCACGTCGTCACCACCACCACCCACAAGACGCTGCGCGGGCCGCGCGGCGGCATGGTGCTGTCGAACGACGAGGAAATCGGCCGCAAGATCGATTCCGCCGTCTTCCCCGGCCTGCAGGGCGGGCCGCTGATGCATGTCATCGCTGCCAAGGCAGTGGCCTTCGGCGAAGCGCTGACACCGGCGTTCAAGGGGTACGCGGCAACGGTGGTAGCCAATGCGAAGGCGCTCTCCGAGACGCTGGCGGATGGCGGCGTCGACATCGTCTCCGGCGGCACCGACACCCATCTCATGCTGGTCGATCTGCGCCGCAAGAACCTGACGGGCAAGGATGTGGAGGCTGCGCTTGGACGCGCCCACATCACCTGCAACAAGAACGGCATTCCCTTCGATCCGCAGGGGCCGACTGTTACCTCGGGCGTCCGGCTCGGCACGCCCGCCTGCACCACACGCGGCTTCGGCGTGGCGGAATTCCGCGAGGTCGGCGCCATGACCATGCGCGTCATCGACGGGCTGGCAGCCAATGGCGAGCAGGGCAATGCGGCAGTCGAAGCCGAAGTGCGCGAGCAGGCGCAGGCGCTGGTCCGCAGATTCCCGATCTATGAGTGAGGCAACACCGTTCTGGCCGGGCAACGGCTCTTCAATGAAGGAGGTCTGTATGTGCGCATATCATGTCTACGAAAATGCACCGCTTGGCAGCCTGATCCGCTTTTGCGACGGAACGCCAAGGCCGGCCGAGGAACAGGTCGCCGAAGTCGAGGCGTGGGAAAAGCGCAACGGCACCGGCCTGCTGGCGATGAAGGATCCGGCGCCGGAGCTGCGCAGCTGGGTGCCACCGACCTCGATCACGCTGCGCCTGTCCGTCGTGGACGGCAACGCGGCTGACAACGGCGATCTCTCGCTGACGTTTTCAGTGGACAGCAATCTTCGCTTCGAAATTCTGGCAAGGCCGTCGGCCGGCACGTTTCGCGTCCTGCGCGGCAGCGG
This sequence comes from Aquamicrobium sp. NLF2-7, assembly GCF_022359935.1. Lineage (NCBI taxonomy): Bacteria > Pseudomonadati > Pseudomonadota > Alphaproteobacteria > Hyphomicrobiales > Phyllobacteriaceae > Aquamicrobium > Aquamicrobium sp. NLF2-7. The sequence continues at coordinate 303,826 of NZ_JAKSED010000002.1, forward strand.
CAGCGCCGTCGAACTGCTGGGCATCGCCGGCGATCGCGCCGAAGCGCAACACTATCTGCGTGGCTGTCCGGCCGGTGCCGGATTTCGGATCGAAGAGGAGACCGCCGACAATCATGCCGCGGATGCGGTCGAAGGCCGCTCGGCGTCGGTGCGGGTGGCCATTCCTCGCCCAACGACCCGGCCTGACCGGCTCAGGGTGAGCGGCTGATCCTGTGCAAAAGGGGGGCATCGCACCATGCCGCTGCCCCCTGAAACGCTACTGCGTTTCCCGGAACACCTCGCTGATGGTCTTGATCTCCCCGGCTTCCTTCACCCGGTAGCCGGGCAGCGTGGTGATGGCAGCGTGAAACTCCGGCCCGCGCATGACCGAAAGCACGCACTGAACGGCCTCCAGATCGAGAATCTGTTTGTGGCAGACGAATACATAATCCTCGGTCAGCAGCCGCACGAAATCGAGATCGAACTGGCGGGCGGCCGCTTCGACGCCGAAGGCGACGTCCGCGTAGCCGCTGGCGACATAGGCGGCGACCGCCGCATGCGTGAACTCGGAGTGCTCGTAACCATTGATGCGGCTGCCGTCGATGCGATGGCGGGCAAGAAGCTGGTCGAACAGAAGCCTCGTGCCGGAATCGGGGTCGCGGTTGACGAAGCGGATCTGCGGATCAACGAGCTGCCTCAGCTCCGAGATGCCAAGCGGATTGCCGGGGCGCACCATCAACCCCATTTCGCGCGTGACGAACGATATGACCCGGTGCGTCCTGGTGTCGAGCAAGCCCTTTGCCGCAACGATCGCCTGCTTTCGCAACTCGCCCTGCGGCAGGTGCATGCCGGCCAGATCGCAACCGTCATGCACCAGAGAGACCAGCGAACTCTGGTTGCTGACATAGCGGAAATCGACGTCGATATCGGCTTCGAGGCTCAGCAGTTCCCGCAGCTTCGGCACGGCAAAGCCGTGGCTGGCGTGAACACGCAGCACCAGCGGTCCCTGCGTGAGCATCTGGTTGACCTCTGTTTCCAGCTCCTGCGACAGGTTCTGCAACAAAGGCCGCAGCCGCGCTTCAAGCCTCTGCCCGGCCCACACCAGCTTCTCGCCGAACGGCGTCAGTCTTGTGCCGCTGCCCTGCCGGCGTACGACCAGCGGCGTGTTGAAGAACTCCGACCATTTCTCGATCAGGTTCCAGGCATGGCGATAGGAAACGCCGGCCCGGCCGGCAGCGGCGGCGATCTTTCCCGACGCACGGATCTCGGCCAGAAAATCCAGCATGATCTGAAGGGATTGCGCATCCTTGCGGCGGCGGAATCGCCAGACAGGTTCGATTTCAATCTCGATCATGCTTCCTCCCAAGCATTCCGTGACGAAACTCATATTGGCAATTCAGATCATATCTTGTGCTTTCCTATTAGGCAATAAATTTCATATTCACGAAATTCATTGCAGCAGTTACTGTTGAATTCCCATGCACTCCATGGGCCACGACAAGATTCAGAATATGAATCAAAGTACATATTATGGGAGGTCCGATCTTGCTGAACCGAGTTTCCGACGACGTACAAAAGCTGCTGATAGACGGGGTCCGCGTTCCTGCATCTTCCGGACGCAGCTTCGAGACGCTGAACCCCGCCACCGGCGAGGTTCTGGCCAGGGTGGCCGAGGCTGACGCGGCCGATGTCGACGCCGCCGTGCGTTCGGCGCGCGCCGCCTTCGAAGGCTCATGGGGCCACATGAAGGCCAGCGAGCGCGGCGCCCTGCTGCTGAAGCTGGCGGACCTGATCCGCCGCAACGAGGACGAGTTGGTGCAGCTCGAAAGCCTGGATTCGGGCAAGCCCGTTTCGGCCATCCGCCGCCAGGATCTGCCGGCGGTCATCGACACCCTCACCTACTATGCCGGCATGGCCGACAAGATCAACGGACAGGTCATCCCCGCCCGTCCCGATGCGCTCACCTACACCGTGCGCGAACCGCTGGGGGTGGTCGGCGCCATCATCCCGTGGAACTTCCCGCTGATGATCGGCATGTGGAAGATCGCGCCGGCGCTGGCCTGCGGCTGCACGGTGGTGCTGAAGCCGGCGGAAATCACGCCGCTGACCGCGCTGCGCATCGGCGAACTGGCTTTCGAGGCCGGTTTCCCGGCCGGTGTGCTCAACGTCGTTCCGGGCTTCGGCAAAGTGGCCGGGCAGGCGCTTGTCGATCATCCGGATGTGGACAAGGTGACCTTCACAGGCTCGCCGGTGGTCGGACGCCAGATTCTGCAAAGCTCGGCCGGCAACCTCAAGCGCGTGACGCTGGAGCTTGGCGGCAAGTCGGCCAACATCATCTTCCCGGATGCCGATATCGACGCAGCGGTGAAGGCCGCCAGCGCCGGCATCTTCTTCAACACGGGCCAGGTCTGCTCGGCCGGCTCGCGCATCCTCGTGCACCACAGCATCCATGACGAGGTCGTGGAACGGCTGGCCGCGCGGGCGCAGACCACCCGTATCGGCAATCCGCAGGACACGTCGACGGGCATGGGCCCGCTGGTGTCTGAAGTGCAGATGAAGCGCGTGCTCGACTATATCGAGATCGGCCGCAACGAAGGCGCCGCGCTGGTCACCGGCGGTTCGCGCCACGGCGATGCCGGCTATTTCGTGGAGCCGACGGTTTTCGCCGGCGTGCGCCACGAAATGCGCATCTCGCAGGAAGAGATCTTCGGTCCCGTGGCGGCTGTCATTCCCTTCCAGGATGAAGAGGATGCGCTGCGCATCGCCAACGGCACGGTCTACAGCCTCGCCGCCGGCGTGTGGACCGGGGATATCGGCCGGGCACATCGTTTCACCCGCCGCCTGAAAGCAGGCACGGTCTGGGTCAACACCTACGGCCCCACCGATATTCGTCTGCCATGGGGCGGCGCGCGTGACTCCGGCTTCGGCCGCGAGCATGGCGAGGCAGCGATCGACAACTTCACCGAACCCAAAGTCGTCTGGATCAACACGGGCCGCTGAAGAAGTCGCCGCAAGCACTCCATGCGGCTTTGCATTCGGAGCCGCATGAAACCAGACGGTCAGAGCATTCCCGCGCTTCGGGAACAGCGGAAATGCTCTGACCTTAACCGATCCATCCGCCGTCATTGCCGGCCGGGTCTGCCGCCGCCTGCGCGCAGCCTTCGGCGAAGCACGGCCGGTCTTTGCCTGAGAACCGAGGAGGAAAAAGCATGCGCATTGCAATTATTGGCCAGCAGGCCTTCGGTAAGAGTGTACTGGAAGCCTTTCTCGCCCGGGGCGACGAAGTCGCCGGCGTTTTCTGTGCCCCCGAAAAGCCGGGCGCGCGTCCCGACCCGTTGCGGCTGGCCGCCGAGGAACTGGGGCTGCGCGTATTCCAGCTTCCCAACCTGAAAAGCCCGACGGCCGAAGGCGCGTTGCGCGCGCTCGATGTCGACCTTGCCGTCATGGCCTATGTGCTGCAGTTCGCACCGCAATCTTTCGTCAACATTCCAAGGCATGGCACCATCCAGTACCATCCCTCGCTGCTACCGAAATATCGAGGCCCAAGCTCCATCAACTGGCCCATCATCAAGGGTGACACAGAAACCGGCCTGACCATCTTCCGTCCGACTGATGGGCTGGATGAAGGCCCGGTGATCCTCCAGAAGCGCGTTGCCATCGGACCGGAAGACACGCTCGGCACCGTCTATTTCGACGGCCTGTTTCCGCTCGGCGTCGAAGCGATGCTGGAGGCCGCCGACCTCGTGGTCGAAGGACGTCACACCGAAACCGTGCAGGACGAGGACGCGGCTTCCTATGAAGGCTGGTGCCGCGATGCCGAGGCCAGGATCAACTGGAGCGCGCATATCGACATGATTCACAACCTAATCCGTGGTTGTGACCCGGCACCCGGCGCATGGACGACCGTGCTTGGTGAGAAGGTGCGGCTGTTCGAGGCCAGAAAGCATTCGGTGCGCCGCTTCGGCGACGTTCGGGGCAAGCCGGGCGAGATCGTGGGCATTGCGGAAGAGACGATCACCATATCCGTGCAAGGCGGCACGGTGGAGATCGCCAAGGTGCGCACGGAAGCGGGAAAAAAGATGTCGGCAGCGGCATTCGCGAAATCGCTGGGTCTTTCGACCGGCGACAAGCTGGAGTCGCATGCAGCTCCCGATCTCGCGGCGGCGTCAGGCCAGTAGCCGCAGGGATTTTCTGCCGGCGCCCGCATATTCCGGGGTGTCATGACTTTGCAGGCGGCAGGGACGCGGAATTCCGGGTCCCTGCCCACTTTTCATTTTGCCTTGCCTGAACAGGCCCTGACCTGTGCTGCGGGCATCGGCCCGAATATTGCAATCGGCTGCCCTCCCCTTCTTCCCCGGTGGGGCATTCCGGTTTCCGGGCGGGCAAAGCTGGCGATCCGGCCCTTGCCCTTTATTCTGCTTGCGATACATGCCATTTCGTCGTCTGGTTGCCTTGTCCCCCGCGTCCACTTCTGACCTGTCGGACGCAACAAAAGGCTTCATACGATAACCAATGTTTAGAAAAATGTCGTACAGGTCACAGGCTGTACGGATACGCAGTGGCATGCGTGGCCCGCGCAGCGGAAGAGAACGGGAAGACAATGAGCATCGACGCCGCACTGATCGACAGCGCCAACATATTCGAGCTGGCGCCAATCTCCCTGTGGCTGGAAGACTACAGCGGTCTGCGCAGGCAGTTCGACATGTGGCGCGCCGAGGGTATTTCGGATCTGGGCGCCTTTCTGAGGGAAGACACCAGCCGCCTCGATCTGTGCACCAGCCAGATCCGCGTGCTCAAAGTCAATCGCAAGACGCTCTCGCTGTTCGAGGCCGATGACGTCGATCATCTGGTGACGAACCTGCATCGCATTTTCAATGCCGACATGCTGGAGCCGCATATCGGGGAAATGGTCCAGCTCTGGAACGGGTCGGACCATTTCAGCAGCAACACGGTGAACTATTCGCTGGGCGGCCGGCGCATCGATATCCAGCTCAAGGGCCGCATACTTCCCGGCCACGAGGAAAGCTGGGACCGGGTTCTGCTGGCCATCGAGGATGTCACCGCACGCGAGGATGCGCTGCGCGAACAGGATCGCCACAAGCAATACGCACAGGGGCTTTTCGAGCACTCACCCATTTCTCTGTGGGTCGAGGATTTCAGCCGCATCAAGCAGTTGATGGATGATGTGCGCCAGCGCGGCATCGTCGATTTTCGCGTGTTCACCGACGTGCACCCCGAATTCGTGCACCAGTGCCTCAGCGAGATCCGGGTTTTGGACATCAACAACGATACGCTCACCCTTTTTCTCGCAGACGACAAGAAGACCCTGTTGCAGAGCCTGCCGCAAATCTTCCGATATGAAATGGCATCGCACTTCCGCGAGCAGCTTATCGACCTGTGGAACGGCATCCTCTTCCAGAGGCGCGAAGTGGTGAACTATGCGCTCGACGGGTCCGAGCGCCATGTTCTCATGCAATTCTCGGTTCTGCCGGGACGCGAAGACGACTGGTCGCTTGTGCAGGTGGCGCTGACCGACATCACCGCCCGCAAGAAGGCCGAAGCCTATCTGGAATATCTCGGCAAGCACGACGTGCTCACCAAGTTGCACAATCGCGCCTATTACGTCGATGAGCTCAACCGGCTGGAGCGCAAGGGCGAGGCGCCGGTTTCGATCATCATTCTCGATCTCAACGGCCTCAAGACCGCAAACGATCAATGGGGCCATGCCGCAGGCGACGGATTGCTGCGCCGCGTTGGCGAAGTGCTCAACGAAGCGGTGACACAGCCCGGCCACGCCGCCCGGATCGGCGGCGACGAATTCGCTGTCGTTCTGCCCTACATGGACGAACGCGGCGCCGAGGCCGTGGTCGATAACATCAGGCGGCTTATCGGCATCAACAACCAGTATTATTCGCAGATGGAACTGAAGCTTTCCCTCGGAGCAGCCACGAGCCTGCCGGGCGAGAAGCTGGAAGCTGTCGCCAGACGGGCGGATCTTCTCATGTACGAAGACAAGCGCGCCCATTACTCGGCCGTCAGCCCCGACCACATCTGAGTTTTGCCCCGCGCGCCGGCTTCGGCACGCGGGGCCTGACAGGAGACCTGCTCCACGGCCTGCCAATCATCGCGGAACCATGTCCGCGCCGGTTCGATGTCGGTCTTCGACACGCCGTTGTCGCGGTTGCACCGGCGAACGCCCCGACCCCGGCGCATGATCCTGCCTGTTGGCGCCCTGAGGCGCACCGGTTTCCTGTACGGCGCGCAAGTCGCTGGCAGTTGCCGGATGGTGATGATCTGCGGGGAGGACGCGGATGGACACGATGCCATGCAGGGGAGCGCCTGCTTCGGCCGGAACGGTTTTCCGTGATCGGGAGGAGCCGGAATCTCGTCCGGGATTTACAGCGAACAGCCGCGCTGCGGTTTCTTTTCCACATGCCGGCATAACGCACGCCGCAGACCTCGCAAAGGCAGGCGAACGCTGGCGATGGCCCCTGTGGCAAGGCTCTCGGAAAGCGCCCGGCGCAACCTGCCGGAAAAGACGGTCGCCCGCGTTTGTGCCTTTGCGGGTGGACATCGGTTTTTCAGTACGATATAAAATTTGCAACAAGCGATCGCGCCGGGAAAGCATTGCCCGAGCGCAATCGCTTATTTTTTCGCGGCCGGATATTATTCTTGGCTTTTCTTATAACAGAGGAGATTTTACTCGCCAAGCCAAGCGGGTGCTCTATTGATTATGACTTCAACGACCGAAAAAAACGGATCGAATGGACATTCCGAAGTAAAACTTCGACTGAAGAATGTTTATAAAATCTTCGGAAGCAACATCAAAAACGCTCTCGATATGACGAGGGCTGGCAAAAGCAAAGCCGAAATCCACGCAACCACCGGCTGTACGATCGGTGTCGACGATGTCAGCTTCGACATCATGGATGGCGAGATCTTCGTCATCATGGGCCTTTCAGGTTCCGGCAAGTCGACGCTGCTTCGCCTTCTCAACCGCCTCATCGAGCCCACCTCGGGCGTCATCGAGGTCAATGGCGAAGACATAACCCGGCTGTCGACACGCGACCTCATCGAGCTTCGCCGCCGCGACATGAGCATGGTGTTCCAGTCCTTCGCCCTGCTGCCAAACCGCAATGTGCTGAACAACGCCGCGTTCGGGCTCGAAGTGTCCGGCGTGGGCGAAGCTGAGCGCACGCAAAAGGCGATGGCAGCACTTGAGGCCGTCGGCCTCAGGGATTACGCCACGAGCCGGCCGGACCAGCTTTCCGGCGGCATGAAGCAGCGCGTGGGGCTTGCCCGGGCGCTCGCCAGCGAGCCGACCATCCTTCTGATGGACGAAGCCTTTTCGGCACTTGACCCGCTGATCCGCACCGAAATGCAGGATGAGCTGATGCGCCTGCAGGCCGAGCACAGCCGCACCGTCATCTTCGTCAGCCACGACCTCGACGAGGCCATGCGCATCGGCGACCGCATCTGCATCATGCAGCACGGCAAGGTGGTTCAGGTGGGAACGCCGGACGAGATCGTTTCGCAACCGGCCAACGACTATGTGCGCTCCTTCTTCCGCAATGTGGACGTCTCGCAGGTGTTCAAGGCCGGAGACGTGGCGCGCCGCACCCAGTTGACGCTGGTGGACCGGCGCGGGGCCACCGCTGCGGCGGCACTTGAGCAGATGTCGCAAAGCGACCGTGACGTCGCCATCGTCGTCGGCCGCGACAAGAAATATCACGGCATGATCAGTCAGGACGTGCTGGTCCAGAAGATCAGGGCGAAGGATGCGGATCCGTATCGCAACGCCTTTCTTCAGGATGTGACGCCCATTCCCGCGGGCGAGCCTCTTTCGAATGTGCTGGGGCTCGTTGCGGCGAGCCGCTGGCCGGTACCCGTGGTCGATGAGCGGGGGCGCTATGTCGGCTCCCTCAGCAAGTCGTCGCTTCTGGAAACGCTCGACCGCGCTGGCTGAGCCGAACCGAAGGGAAACTACATGGACTTCGATTTCAACGTCGGCCACGGTGCCGACGTCACCGTCAACTACATACTCGACAACTTCACCCCGGCGCTCGACGGCATCGCGGCGGCGATCGGCTTCGTCACCGGCGGCCTGCAATCGCTGCTCACCGGCACCTCGCCGCTGGTCGGCATCGCCATCCTGACCCTGCTTTCGCTGTGGCGGGTGAGCTGGAAGTTCGCGCTCTTTACGATAGTGTCGCTGGCGCTGGTCAATCATATGGGCCTGTGGCACAGCACCATGCAGACGCTGTCGCTCGTGCTTTCCGCAACCGTGATCGCGGTCGTCGTCGGCATTCCCGCCGGCATCGCCATGGCCCGCTCGGACCGGGTGGCCGGCCTGTTCAGGCCCGTGCTCGACCTTATGCAGACCATGCCGGCCTTCGTCTATCTGATCCCGGCCGCCATGTTCTTCGGCCTCGGCGCCGTGCCAGGCACCATTGCCACGGTGATCTTCGCCATGCCGCCGGTGGTGCGCCTGACCAATCTGGGCATCCGGCAGGTTCAGGAAGAGCTGGTCGAGGCCGGGCAGGCTTTCGGCTGCACCCCCTCTCAGCTTCTGTTCAAGGTGCAACTGCCCAATGCCCTGCCCTCCATCATGGCCGGCATCAACCAGACGATCATGCTGTCGCTGTCGATGGTGGTCATCGCCTCGATGATCGGCGCCGGCGGGCTCGGCAATCATGTTTTGACCGGCATCCAGCGCCTTGACGTGGGCGCCGGTTTCGAGGGCGGCCTGGCCGTCGTCATTCTGGCCGTGGTCCTCGACAGGATCACCCAGAGCTTCGGCAAGGGCGGTTCGGGCTTCCTGAGCCTCCTTGCCTTCCGAAAGGCGGGGGACCGTTTGCAGGCGTCAGCGCCGGCCAAGGTTCCGGCTGCCGATGACAAGCAGCGGTCAGCCGCCGCTTGAGCTCCGAAAACAAGAAGGAGAAGATATGATCAGGAAACTTACGCGCATCGGCCTTGCTGCCCTGATGGCGGGCAGCATGGCAACGGCCGCCCTGGCGCAGGACGGCAAGCCGGTGAAAATCGGCTGGGCCGCATGGTCCGACGCGGAATTCGTGACCAAGCTTGCCGCGAAGCTCATCGAAGACGAACTCGGCCAGAAGGTCGAGCTGGTTCAGACCGACGTGGCGCCGCTTTATCAGGGCGTGAGCCGCGGCGACATCGACGCCATGATGATGGCGTGGCTGCCGGAAACCCATGCCGACTACTTCAAGCGGATCGAAGACAAGGTCGATACGCTCGGCACCATCTATGACGGCGCCAAGCTTGGCTGGGTGGTTCCCGACTACATCCCCGAAAGCGAGATTTCCTCGATCGAGGATCTGGGCAAGGCCGAGGTGAAGGAAAAGCTCGGCGGCGAGGTGCAGGGCATCGATCCGGGCGCCGGCCTGACCCGTCTTTCCGAAAAGGCGATCACCGATTACGGGCTCGACTACAAGCTTCAGATTTCCAGTGAAGCGGGCATGCTCACCACGGTCGACCGCTCCATGCGCACAGAGAAATGGTTCGTGGCCACAGCCTGGAGCCCGCACTGGATGTTCGGCAAGTACAAGCTGCGCTACATCGACGACCCCAAGGAGTCGCTTGGCAAGGCGGAGCACATCGACATCCTCGCCCGCAAGGGTTTCAAGGATGACAACCCGAAGGTGGCCGAACTGCTGTCGCGCATGAAGGTGGAGATTCCGGAACTGGAAGCCGCCATGTTCGACGCGCAGGAAACCTCCTATGAAAAGGCGGTCGAGAAATACATCTCCGAGAACCCGGACAAGGTGAAGGAGTGGGTCGGCGCCAAGTAAGCCTGGCCACGCAAACGGCAGCAGTTTGCTGTGCTGCCAGCCCCGGAAAAAGGCCGCCGCGATTTTATCGCGGCGGCCTTTTCATTGAGTTGCGGTCGAGGCTCGGTTTGTCAGCCGTGCGTGACGAAGACCGGGGGTATCTCGATACGGGTATCCCGCGGCGCGCCGTTTTCTATGATGTCGAACACGGCCGCCAGCATCTGCGGCACATCCTGACGCACCATCTCGATATCGTCGGCAAGCAGAGCCGCGAAGGGATCCCAGTCGAAGCAGCCCATCACCGGCGCACGGCCCTCGTAATGGCCTGAACGGCGGATCCAGCGCATCACCCCCTCAAGGGAAATCGTGGAATTGACGAACATGCCCTGTGGCAGAACCCCTTCCCGCTGCGCCAGCGCGCCGAGCGCGCCTTCGGCCTTTTCCGGCGCATAGCCGCAGGCCAGAATGTGGTTTTCGTCCACCTCGATCCCAACCTCCTCATGCGCGGCGCGAAAGCCGCGGATGCGCTCGCTGGTGTTGTGGTCGTTCCCGCGCCCGCCAATGAACAGCAGCGGCAGTGCCTGTCCAAGCCTTTGACGGCAATTGACGAGAACACGGCGTGTCAGTTCCCGCGCGCCTGCGAAATTGTCGGAGATAACCGACGGGGCATGTGAGCCAGGAAGGTCGAGATTGAGACTGCGCACGCCGGCCGGCCCACACAGATCGGTGATGCGGTCGGGATTGGTGGCGCCGGTCGAGATCAGCCACTCGACCTGATAGGAGAGCATGGTGCGCGCGGCCTCCATCTCCAGCTCGGGATCGCGGCGCGTGCAGGTGATGATCGGAAACAGATCGCGCTGGCGGGCCATCGCCTCGAAGGTTTCGACGATGGAGCCGAAATAGCGGTTGTCGTATTTCGGCACGATCATGCCGATGATCCGGGATTTCTCCCGGCGCAGCAGGCTTGCCTGCATGTTGACCGCATAGCCCTGCTCCTGCGCCAGCCGAGTAATCTTCTCGGCCAGCTGGCTGCTGATCCGGCGCTTCTTCCATGTGCCGTTGAGCACCGCACTTACAGCACTGGCCGAGGTGCCGGCCAGTGTCGCCAGATCGTAGATTGTCGTCTTTCTGGTCGGCTTGCCGCCATCCATCAGAATTCTCTCCTCTGAGGCCGCTCCGCTTCCCCCGCGCTGCCGCCATCTCCCGCGCTTTTCACCTGCGAGGCTGTGCCCGTCCTGCACAAGACGCAGCGTATCGCTCTTATCCACCCCGTCTGATTTGCGCCAGCTTGACATCAATATCTGAAGGTGGCAATTTTTGCTTCATCGATTGAGCTATCATGCACAATCGATGAAGGCGGTTGCATATCGAAGACCGATCGGGAGGCGTTCGGGAGTATTCTGAAGCTTGAACCGGTGCATGTGCCACGTCGTGGAGCAGTCCCGACACGTCGCGCATGAGGCTCCCGGCCTTTGACCCGGTCCGTGCCGGTTTCAGGGCATCAACTTCCCGGCACGGGTTTGTCGTTTACAAGGAGGACACCATGAATTTCCGCACTTTCCTGATGGCGACGGCTGCCGCCGGCGTTCTGTGCATGGCGCAGGCGCAGGCAGATGAAGCCGCCACCGTCGCGTTCCTGATGCCGGATCAGGCATCGACGCGTTACGAGGAGCATGACTATCCGGGCTTCAAGGCAGAGATGGAAAAGCTGTGCGCCAGCTGCACCGTCATTTACCAGAACGCCAATGCCGACGCCTCGCTCCAGCAGCAGCAGTTCAACTCGGTGATCGCGCAGGGCGCCAAGGTCATCGTGCTCGATCCGGTCGACTCCGCTGCCGCTGCCGGTCTCGTCGAGATCGCCCATTCGCAGGGCGTCAAGGTCGTCGCCTATGACCGACCGATCCCGGACAAGCCGGCCGACTACTATGTCTCCTTCGACAATGAAGGCATCGGCTATGCCATCTCCAAATCGCTGGTCGACCACATGAAGGCGAATGGCGCCGAGGATGGCGCGGGCGTGCTGCAGGTCAACGGCTCGCCGACCGACGCTGCCGCCGGCCTGATCCGCGACGGCATCCATCGCGGCCTGAAGGAATCCGGCTTCGAGACGCTGGCCGAGTTCGACACGCCGGAATGGGCGCCGCCGAAGGCGCAGGAGTGGGCAGCCGGCCAGATCACCCGCTTCGGCGACAAGATCAGGGGCGTGGTGGCCGCCAATGACGGAACCGGCGGTGGCGTCATTGCAGCCTTCAAAGCCGCCGGCGTGCAGCCCGTTCCTCCGGTGACCGGCAATGATGCCACCATCGCCGCCCTGCAGCTGATCATCGCCGGCGACCAGTACAACACCATCTCCAAGCCTTCGGAGATCGTTGCCGCTGCCGCTGCAAAGGTCGCCGTTCAGTTCGTGAAGGGCGAAACGCCCGAGGCAAAGACCACGCTCTACGACACGCCTTCGGAACTGTTCGTTCCGGCAGTGGTGACGTCTGAGAACATCAAGGCTGAAATCTTCGACAAGGGCATCCAGACCGCTGAGCAGGTCTGCACCGGCGAATATGCCGAGGCGTGCAAGAAGCTCGGCATTACCGAGTAATATGCCTGTGCCCGGCCGGCTCCAGCCGGCCGGGCTTGTCTTGCCAAGCAGAGGCCATTCAAAGATGAACCAGCAAGCCGGCGCAGGCCCGCAACCGGGCAGCCCCATCCTTAAACTTCGCCAGATCTCCAAGAACTTCGGGGCCGTTTCGGCGCTGACCGACATCGATCTCGATGTTCATGCCGGCGAGGTGGTGGCGCTGGTCGGCGACAATGGTGCTGGCAAATCGACGCTCATCAAGATTCTGGCCGGCGTGCATCAGCCGTCCTCAGGCACCATCGAATTCTGCGGCGAAACCGTATCGCTCGACAGCCCCGGCCGGGCGCTGGAACTGGGCATCGCCACGGTGTTTCAGGATCTGGCGCTGTGCGAGAACCTCGACGTCGTCGCCAATCTGTTTCTCGGCCATGAACTGTCGCCATGGAATCTCGACGAGGTGGCCATGGAGGTGAAGGCATGGACGCTGCTGCGCGAGCTTGCCGCGCGCATCCCCTCCGTTCGCGAGCCGGTCGCGTCCCTGTCGGGCGGTCAGCGCCAGACGGTCGCCATCGCCCGCTCGCTGCTGCTCGACCCCAAGATCATCATGCTGGACGAGCCCACCGCAGCCCTTGGCGTTGCCCAGACGGCGGAAGTGCTGAACCTCATCGAGCGGGTGCGCGATCGCGGCCTCGGCGTCATCATCATCAGCCACAACATGGAAGACGTCCGTGCCGTGGCTGACCGCGTCGTGGTGCTGCGTCTTGGGCGCAACAATGGCGTTTTCAGCCCGGACGCCACCAACAACGAACTCGTCACCGCCATTACCGGCGCCACCGAAAACGCAGTGTCGCGCCGCCGCGCCCGTCTGGACGCCGGCAATAAAACCGACGGCATCAGCGGGGCAAGCGCATGACCACGCCAGTTTCCACCAAACCCTCATCCGATGAGAACGCCACCGCAGAAGCGGCGCTCGACCGTTCCGACGAGCGTGTGCGCCACGACGAGAGCATCGGCGGCATGGTGCGCAGCTTCTTCGCGCGCGTCCGCACCGGCGATCTCGGCATGCTGCCGGTTGCCGTTGGGCTGATCGTCATCTCCACCGTGTTCAGCATCCTCAATCCGGTTTTCCTGGCGCCCAACAATCTGGTGAACCTGCTGTTCGACAGCGCCACCATCGGCGTCATTTCGCTTGGCATCGTGTGCGTACTGCTGCTGGGCGAGATCGACCTGTCGGTCGGCTCGATGAGCGGACTGGCCTCGGCCATCATCGGCGTCCTGTGGGTCAATGCCGGCTGGCCGATTGCCGGCGGGATTGCCGTCGCACTCGCTGCCGGAGCCGCGATGGGCGCGCTCTACGCCATGCTCTACAACAGGCTTGGCATGCCTAGCTTCGTCGCCACGCTGGCCGGACTTCTGGCCCTGCTTGGCCTGCAGCTTTACATTCTGGGTCCGACCGGCTCCATCAACCTGCCCTATGCCTCGCCGCTGGTGCGTTTCGGGCAGGTCATGGTGATGCCGGCCTGGACCTCTCATCTGCTGGCGCTGCTTCCCGGTGTGGTGATGGTGGTGCTGGGCCTGCGCAACCGCGCCCGCCGCCATGCCGTCGGCCTTTCCTCGCAGCCGCTCGGCGCGCTTGCCTTCAAGGCCGGTCTGTTCACCGTGGTGATCCAGTTCGCCGTCTACTATCTCAATCTGGGGCGCGGCGTGCCGTGGATGTTCGGCCTGTTCGTGGCGCTGGTGGTGGTGCTGGACTATGCGCTGACCCGCACCCGCTGGGGCCGCTCCATGTTCGCCGTCGGCGGCAATCGCGAAGCCGCACGCCGCTCCGGCATCAATGTGCGCCGCATCTATATGTCGGCCTTCATGCTGTGCTCGACGCTGGCAGCGCTTGGCGGCATTCTGGCCGCCTCCCGCCTTGCCTCCTCCAGCCAGCAGGCCGGCACCGGCGACGTCAATCTCAATGCCATCGCGGCTGCCGTCATCGGCGGAACCAGCCTGTTCGGCGGACGCGGCAGCGCCTATTCCGCCCTGCTCGGCATCATCGTCATTCAGGCCATTTCGAACGGTCTGACACTGCTCAATCTCAGCTCCTCGCTGCGCTACATGATCACCGGCGCGGTTCTGGCCATCGCCGTCATCGTCGATTCGCTCGCCCGCCGCTCCCGCGTCAGCCACGGCAGAGCCTGATCCACAGGAAGGAAACATCATGGCGGAAATCATGAAGGGTAAGGTCGCGGCCATCACCGGCGCCGCATCGGGCATCGGCCTTGAGTGCGCGCGGACGCTGCTGGCCGAAGGAGCCACGGTGGTGCTGATCGACCGGGCCGCGGACCGTCTCGAAACCCTGTGCGCCGAGCTTGGCGAACGCGCCAGACCGCTGGTGGTCGACCTGCTTTCGCCATCAGACGTGTCGGGCATGCTGCCGCGCATTCTCGACGCTGCCGGGCGTCTCGACATTTTCCATGCCAATGCCGGCGCCTATATCGGCGGGCCGGTGGCCGAAGGCGATCCCGATGCCTGGGACCGGATGCTCAACCTCAACATCAACGCCGCGTTCCGCTCGGTCCATGCGGTGCTGCCACACATGATTGCGCAGAAGAGCGGCGACATCCTGTTCACCAGCTCCATCGCCGGCGTGGTGCCGGTGGTGTGGGAGCCGATCTACACTGCCTCGAAATTCGCCGTGCAGGCTTTCGTTCACTCCACCCGCCGTCAGGTGGCGCAGCATGGCGTGCGCGTCGGCGCGGTTCTGCCCGGCCCGGTGGTGACGGCCCTGCTCGACGACTGGCCGAAAGCCAAGATGGAGGAGGCGCTTGCCAATGGCAGTTTGATGCAGCCGAAGGAAGTGGCCGAAGCCGTGCTGTTCATGCTGTCTCGCCCGCGCAACGTCACCATTCGCGATCTGGTCATCCTGCCAAACAGCGTCGATCTGTAGGAAGGGAACCCCGCCCCTTCGTCCTCTTTTGCGTATTGAGAGTGTCCCCATGAGCACGACGACCGGCGCCTCCGCGCCGCGCGATACGGCCCGAGCCAACCGCTATGTGATCGGTGTCGATGTCGGCACAGGCAGTGCCCGCGCCGGCCTGTTCAACCTCGAAGGCCGGATGCTGGCCACTGCAAAACGCGACATCACCCTTTATCGCGAAGCGGGATCGATGGTCGAGCAGTCGAGCGCTGAAATCTGGGATGCCGTCTGCGCCAGCGTGAAGGAGGCTGTCACAGAAGCCCGTATCGTTCCGGCCGCCGTGGCCGGCATCGGCTTCGACGCCACCTGCTCGCTGGTGGTGCTGGGCGAAGGCGGAACACCGCTTGCGGTTGGCCCCTCCGAAGATGCCAGCCGCGACATCATCGTGTGGATGGACCACCGCGCCACGGAACAGGCAGAACGCATCAACAGGCTCGGACATCCGGTGCTGCGCTATGTCGGTGAGCGCATTTCGCCGGAAATGGAAACACCCAAGCTCTTGTGGCTGAAGGAAAACCGGCCGCAGATCTTCGACGCCGCGTGGCAATTCTTCGACCTTGCCGACTATCTGACATGGCGCGCCAGCGGCGATCTCGCCCGTTCCATCTGCACCGTCACCTGCAAATGGACCTATCTCGCCCATGAACAGCGCTGGGATGAAAGCTACTTCCGCAAGATCGGTCTCGATGCGCTTGCCGATGAAGGTTTTTCGCGCATCGGCACGCGCATCGTCGAGCCGGGCACCGCGCTCGGCAGCGGCCTGACTGAAGAGGCTGCCGCGGCCATGGGTCTGGTCGCAGGCACGGCCGTGGCCGCCGGGATGATCGACGCCCATGCGGGAGGCATCGGCACGGTCGGCATCGGCGGCGAGCCGCAGCGCAACCTCGCCTATGTCTTCGGCACCTCCTCCTGCACCATGACCTCGACCAGCGAGCCGGTGTTCGTTCCCGGTGTCTGGGGCCCCTATTATTCCGCCATGGTGCCGGGCATGTGGCTGAACGAAGGCGGCCAGAGCGCGGCCGGCGCGGCCATCGACCGGCTCATCGCCATGCATCCCGCCCACGGCGCAGCGAAAGCCCGCGCCGATGCGAAAGGTGTCGCCCTTCCCGTGCTGCTCGCCGACCTCGCCCTTGAGTGTGCCGGCACCGCCACGGAGGCCGCGCGGCTGGTGAAGGGGCTGCATGTCGTGCCCGAATTCCTCGGCAACCGCGCCCCCTTTGCCGATCCCGACGCGCGGGCCGTGATCGCCGGTCTTGGCATGGAAGACGATCTCGACAGTCTCGTCGCGCTCTATGTCGCCGGCATCTGCAGCATCGGTTACGGGCTGCGCCAGATCATCGAGGTTCAGGCCGAAGCTGGAGCCCATGTCGAACAGGTGGTGATCAGCGGCGGCGCCGGGCAGAGCGATTTCGTGCGCACCCTGCTGGCGGCAGCCGGCGGCAAGCCGGTGGTGGCGCCGCGCACCGAAGAGCCGGTATTGCTGGGCTCCGCCATTCTGGGTGCAGTCGCCGGCGGCGCCTTCGCCACAATGGACGAAGCGATGGCGCAGCTTTCGGCTGCCGGCAGCGTCCATCAGCCCGCGACAGGCACCCTCGCCGATCTGCACGACGAGCGCTACGCTGCCTTCAAGGCCTTGCAGCTGGTCTACCGGGACATGCGCACCTGCTGAAAGGGGATGCCTCGGCATCCCCTTTGCGGTTTACGATCAGCCTTCAGGCAAGGCTTCAGAACCGCGCCTCGATCAGGAACGGCCCTTTTCTCGTCAGCGCCGTCCCGAACAGATCGATGAACTGTTCGATCGTATCTGCACGGGCAGCTTCCACACCCATGCCGCGCGCGATCAGGCACCAGTCGAGGTCGGGCGAATCCAGATCGAGCATGCGCCGTGCGTTGCGCCCAAAATTGTTGACGCCGACATTGCGCATTTCGCCCTGCAAAATGGCATAGGCACGGTTTGACAGGATAACGGTCACCACGTCGAGATTTTCGCGCGCCTGCGTCCACAGGCCCTGCACGGTGTACATGCCGCTGCCGTCTGCCTGCATGGCGACCACCTTGCGCTGCGGACAGGCAATGGCGGCACCAACCGCCAGCGGAATGCCTTCGCCGATCGCGCCGCCGGTCAGCGGCACATGGTCATGCGGAACGAGCCCCGGCGACAACGCCGTCAGACGCCCGCCCGAGGTGATCGCCTCATCGATCAGGATTGCGTCTTCAGGCAGAGCGCGCGCCACCGCCACCGAAATGCTGTCCGCATCGAGCACGCCATTCGGAGCAGCGATCTCGGGCTGGTTGAAACGACCGGCCACGAACGGAGCATCGCCACGCACGCCGATTTCGGCGGCAAGCGCCTCAAGCGCGCCAGCCAGATCGTGCTCATGCTCTGCAAGCTGAATGACCTCGCAGTCGGGGGGCAGCATCGCGCCAGGCTTGCCGGGATAGGCGAAGAACCCGACAGGCGCATGCCCGCCGAGACAGATCGCCACTTCGAACTCGCGCAGTGCCTGCACCGCCTGATCCACGTTGTAAGGCACGGGACGGGCCGCAACCCTGCCGGCACCCCGCGCGGTGCGGTCGGAGGTCTGCGAAAACAGCGCCGCACCGGTGGCAGCCGCGATGCGGCCCGCGGTTTCGAGGGCACCGGCACGCAGCGCCCGGCCGGCCAGAATGATGACCGCACGCCTGCCGCTGCGCAGCGCCGCGCCGGCAGCGGAAAGCACGTCAGCCGAAACGGCGGGCGGTTGCGGCAGGCTTACGGGAACGAGCGTTTCGGGCTGCACTTCGCCCCATGCCGCATCCGCCGGCAGGATGAGCGTCGAGACACCGCGGCGCATCTGCGCCTCGCGATAAGCCTCTTCCGTGCGCGTGCGCACTCCGGCGGCGCTTTCGATACGGCCAACCCAGTGCGACATGGGCCGGGCAAGGCCTTCGATATCACTTGTCAGCGGCGCATCGTGCTTCAGATGATAGGTGGCATGGTCGCCCACCACATTGACCATGGGCGTGCGGGCGCGGCGGGCATTGTGCAGATTGGCAAGACCGTTGGCGAGCCCCGGCCCCGTATGCAGAAGGGTGGCGGCAGGCTTGTCGGCCATGCGCGCGTAACCGTCGGCGGCGCCTGTCACAACGCCCTCGGCCAGACCCAGCACGCAGCGCATCTGCGGCTTGCGATCAAGCGCGGCAACGAAATGCATTTCGGAGGTTCCCGGATTGGCGAAGCAAACGTCAATGTCGTTCACCAGAAGCACATCGCAAAGCATGTCGGCGCCGTTCATATCTTCCCTTTCATCATTCATTTCATCAGGCGGGATCCGGCCGGGCTGGCCCCTACCGCCTCTCAGCCGTGGCTGACGGCCCCGACAGGTGCCGTTGTTCAGAAATAGTCTGATGTTGGCAAGGATCACTGCCTCTGAGGCAGATGTACCAGCCCTTCTTGGTGCAGCGGTCGCCCCGATCGTAGCCGCAAAGGCACGGCCAGCTTGCAGCCCCGACGTTCATGCCCACATCCGGCAGGACATCAGGCCCCGACAGCATCAGGACGCTTCTGCGCGGGGAGCGGGCTAATTCCAGTCGGCGGGAGGCATGGGCTCCAGACCGGCGATATCGGGCAATAATGCTGTTCCGAATCCGGAAGCTGCGAGCGAGCCGATCCCGACCCTGCCACCTTCGAGCTTCAGCCGGACAACACCGTTCTGGAGATGATAAAGATCGCCATGCGCGGCCAGAAAGGCCTGCGCTTCACCGTGAGGACGATTGCCGAAGCCATCTATGAAGTGATGGGCATTCTTCTCGACATGGGTGAGCCCCAGCCAGCTGACGAGCGCGAGATCCTGCTGCAGGGAAATGCCGGGCTCGCAGGTCAGGTCTTCAGCGGAGAGTAAATAGCGCGACGCGCCGTCGCCGTTCCAGGCCTGCGCCCGGGCGGCGTTCAGTATCGACTTGTAGAAGCCCTTGCAGGTCTTCGACGACACGCCCGTATAGCCGAGCGCGCGGGCTGTCGGGAACGCATCCAGCCCGCCGTCCGATTCATCGATGATCACCGGAATGCGGTCGGCAAGACGGTCCACCGGCTCTGCCAGCGCGCGGTCACGCCGCACCGGCTGTTCGAGGCACAGGAGAGCCTTGCTGAACCGGCGCAGCGCCGGATCGGCTTCCACCCGCGCAAAGAATGCGGCAATGGCCTCGCCATCAGCGAACTGTTCGTTGCCGTCGAGGGTTACGCGGTAATCGATGCCGCTTTGGTCCAGCAGCGCGGCGATCCGGCCGAGCCGGTCCAGATCCGCTTCCGCATCACCGCCGATCTTGATCTTGTAATAACGGCAGCCATAGGTCGCGATCACTTCCGACAGCGTCTCCGGCAAACCGTCATTGACGCGGCTTTCCTGATCGCCTGGCACCAGCGGATCGACCAGCCCCACGGTGTGGCGGATGTCGATGCCGGATGCGGGATGATGCGAGCCAAGGAAAGCATCGAGATCGAAGCCATCCAGCTCCGGCACCAGCGGCCCCGTATGCATGCCCACCAGATTGGCAGACATGGCCTGCGCAAAACTCACGCCCTTCGCCCGGCACACGGCATCGAGAATGGCGCGGTCGAGCATCGCCATGCCGAAGCTCGCGATCAGCGGATTGAGCGCCTGCGCGGCACATGCGTCATTCAGGTCGAAATAGCTGGTCTCGAAAAGCCCGTACGCCGTTTGCAGGCCGGAGCCGAGGCGGGCCTCGGCGGCCAGCTCGATGGAGCGGCGCAGTTGGTGATGGTTCTGGTCATCGGTGAGCGAGGGGTTCTTGTCGAACCATTTAGCGCTCAGCGCCTCTGCTGCCCAGCCGGTGGCTTCCTGCCCGTTCTCCAGACGGATGCGGACCGAGACAACCGCCTGCCGTCCGCCCGTTGCGGTCTTTATGCCGAAGCGAAATGGAATGCGCAGCCGGTAAGGCCGCTCGTAGCAGCAGACGTCGACGACCCGGAGCCGTACCGTCATGCCGGCACGAAGCGCGGGTCGTCGCCGCTCTGACGGCCGGTGAGCATGTCGTAGATCTTCAGCGACAGCGCGCCGAATTCCGGCGTGATGCGGCTTTCGACGGTGCGCGGTCGCGGCAGATCGATATCGAGCACGGTGTCGATGCGTCCCGGACGCGGCGACATGATCACCACCCGATCCGAAAGGAACACGGCCTCGGGAATGGAGTGGGTGACGAACAGAACGGTCTTGCGGGTATCGGAAGCCTCGCCCCAGATGCGCAGCAGTTCCAGATTCATCTCGTCACGCGTCATCGCGTCGAGAGCGCCGAAGGGCTCATCCATGAGCAGGAGCTGAGGGTCCAGAAGCAGCCCGCGGCAGATCGCGGCGCGCTGCTGCATGCCGCCGGAAAGCTCGCGCGGCAGCTTGTTGGCGAATTCCTTCAGCCCGGTGAGTTCGAGAAGCTGCATGGCCCGCTCGCGGTAGTTGCGCGGGTTGAGGCCTGCCAGTTCCGCCGGCAACAGAACGTTGTCGAGGATGGTGCGCCATTTCAGCAGCACGGCGGCCTGAAACACCATCCCCACATTGGGGATCGGCTTCGTCACCTTCTGGCCATCCACCATGATGGTGCCGGCGCTGCGCTCTCGCAGTCCGGCCACCACGCGCAGCAGGGTGGATTTTCCGCAACCGGACGGGCCGACGAGCGAGATGAACTCGCCCTGCCGAACCGCCAGATTGATGTCACGCAACGCCTCGACCGGCCCCGATGCGGTGCCGTAGGTCATCGAGACCCCGTCGAGCTGGATGGAAATAGTGTCCACTCTGTCTAGCCTGTCTTCAAAGGTTATTGAACGTCGAACGGAAGCTCAATCTTGGTCAGGAACGTGTCGTCATAGGCGTCCGCGCAATCCACCTTGGTGGGCAGGCCCATATAGGTGTTCACAAGGTCGACCGATCCGCACATCTTGTCCTTGTCGATGGCGCCGATGCCGTTTTCCTTGAAGGTCTGCGTCTTCATCAGTTCGAAGCCGAGATCCATGTTTTCGCGCAGCGCCACCACATCGATCTCAGGCACGGCCTTCTTATAGATCTCCATCGCGCCTTCAGGATCGTTCATGACATCCTGCCAGCCCTTGTAGGACGCTTCCAGGAAACCGCGAAGCGCTTCGGGCCGATCCTTGATGGTGGCCTCGCTGGTCATGATCGACATG
This sequence comes from Aquamicrobium sp. NLF2-7, assembly GCF_022359935.1. Taxonomy (NCBI): domain Bacteria; kingdom Pseudomonadati; phylum Pseudomonadota; class Alphaproteobacteria; order Hyphomicrobiales; family Phyllobacteriaceae; genus Aquamicrobium; species Aquamicrobium sp. NLF2-7. Next base: position 325,302 of record NZ_JAKSED010000002.1, read on the forward strand.
GCGTAGAGCTGGAAATTGTAGTCGGCCCAGTTCAGCGTCACGGCCTTGCCCTTGCCGACCGCCTTTTCCGCCAGCGGCAGGCCGGTCGTGTAGTCCGACACCGCATCGGCGCGCCCTTCCGCAAGCGCCACATATTTGGCCGAAGGTTCGATGTTCACCCATTTGATGGAGTTGGGATCGATGCCGTTGGCATTGGCGAAAGCCGGCCACACCAGACGCTGGCTGTCGCCGGGAGGTGCGCCCACGGTCTTGCCGGGCAGGTCGGAGGGCTTGGTGATGGGAGCGGAGGCCTTGGAGAAGAAGTTCATCGGCGTGCGGTCGAATATGATGCCGACAACCTTCACCGTGGTTCCCCTCGCCCGCGAGCCGATGACGACTGCGGCATCGGCAAGACCGGCATCAGCGCGACCTGTGTCGACCTTGGCGATGGAATCGCCGGAACCCTTGGAGTTCTCGATCACCACGTCGAGGCCCTTCTCGGCGAAGTAGCCCTTCTCCTTGGCCACCCAGTAGGCGGCATGGTCGCCAACCGGGAACCAGTTCAGCGCGAAGGTGAATTTCTCGTTGGCCATGGCCGGTGCCGCAGCAAGTGCTGCAACCATGGCCGTTGTGATCATCAGTGCAGTCTTCATCCCGTTCGCTCCCATTTTTGCGGTTATCGGATGGTGACAATAATTCCGGCTCAGGCGTCGGTCCCCTCGGCCCATGGCGCCAGATAGCGCGACATCAGCCCGACAGCCGCGAACAGCAGCAGACCGATGATCGAGATATAGATGAGCGCGGCGAAAGCCAGCGCGGTGTTCATGCTGCTCTGGCTGGTCACGATGACATAGCCGAGCCCGGTCTGCGAGGCGACGAATTCGCCGACGATCGCGCCGACGACGGCGGAGGTCGCCGTGACCTTCAGCGCCGACAGGATGTATGGATAGGCGTTCGGAATGCGAATCTTGGCGAACACCTTCCATTTCGGCGCACTGAAGACGCGGCCGAGATCGATCATGTCATGATCGATCTGCGAGAGGCCCACCGCCGTGTTGATGACGACGGGGAAGAAGCCGATGAGCGCGCCCATCAATATGTTGGGAAGGATGCCGTAGCCGACCCAGATCAGGAACAGCGGCGCGATAGCCACCTTGGGAAGCGTGTTGAGAAACACCAGAAACGGCATCAGCGCCCGCGAAAGCACCGGCGACCAGGCAATCATCGTGCCCAGCAGAACGCCGCTGGCCGCCGCCAGCAGGAACGCGCCCACGATGGCAAGGCCGGTGGCCCAGATGTGCCCCCACCAGTCGATCGAGGTGTCGAGCATGGCATCCAGCACCGAGCGCGGGCTTGGAAGCAGATAGGGCTTGATCTCGCCCCAGCTCACGGCCGCCTGCCAGATGGCCATGATCGCCAGAAAGAGAACGATGGCGGGCACCAGTTCGAGAAGTTTCTCGCGCAGCTTCGCCATCGGATCAGTCCAGCCAGCGCGAGAGATTGGCGCGGACGAAGTCGTCATCCGCAAGGTCGGCATGCAGGCGGCTGACGCGGGTCAGCTCTTCCGCCTGTCCCGGCGAAAGCCCCTCTTCCGGATCAAGGCACCAGATGCCCTCCAGCAGGCCCTGCCGGCGCAGGATCTCGTGACAGCCGGCAATGCAGCCGTGGAAGTCGTTGACGACATCGAAGAAGGCGCTGTTGCAGTCGGTCACGCGGGAATCGAGCGCGAGCATGTCGGCCGAAACCGCATCCTTCGCCGCTTCCGCGCGGCAACGTTTGAAGATGTCGACCGCGCCTTTCGTCCATACCGACCAGTGGCCGAGCAAGCCGCCTTTGAAACGCAGCGTGACGGGCTTGCCGTCGCGCATCACGGTGAACGGCGTCACCAGATCGAGCACGATGTGATCGTCATTGCCGGTGTAGAGCGTGACCTTGTCCTCGGCCCCGGCATCGACGATGCCGCGCACCACATCGACGGTGCGATAGCGGTTGAAGGGAGCAACCTTGATCGCCACCACATTGGGGATGGCGGCAAAGCGCGCCCAGAAATGCGCCGACAGATGCAGCCCGCCGACCGCCGGCTGCAGATAGAAGCCGATCAGTGGAATTTCGGCGGCAACCTGCTCGCAATGCGCAATCAGCGCATCCTCGCTCTGGCCCTTGAGGGCGGCGAGGCTGAGCAGGCCGGCATGGTAGCCAAGCGATACGGCCGTCTTGGCCTCATTGACCGCCTGCGCGGTCGGACCGGCAAGTCCGGCAACCATGACCAGCGTGCGGTCGGTCCAGCTTGCAGCCTCATCTGCGGCAAGCGACAGCACACGCTCATAGAGCCCGACTTCGCGAATGGCGAACTGGGTGGTGTGCACACCCACCGCCAGACCGCCGGAGCCCGCATCGAGATAGTAGCGCGTCAGCGCCCGCTGCCGGCGCTCATCGAGCTGGCGATCGGCATTCAGCGCCAGAGGGTGGGCAGGAATGACAGTCCCTTCGCGCAGAAGGTCCATCGCAGCCTGCTGGGCCTGAGGAGTGGCTTGTCCGGTCATGTTCAGAACGCTCCGCTCCGGGCTTCGAACTTGGTGGGCTTGTTATAGGCAACTTCGCCGCGCGCAACCCAGTCGGCGGTCCAGTCGAGCATCGCCGTCAGCGGAACCGACGGATAGCCGAACAGCCGGTTGGCCTGCGCGGTGTTGGTGAGCCAGGCGGTGGTCGCCTCGGAACCGAACAGGCGCGGCTCGACGTCAAGGCGCTTCGCCAGCTCATGGACCAGCCAGCGCACCGAAAGGGTTTCCGGACCCGACACATTGATCGGGCTGGTGATTTCGGTGGAATGAGCCAGACAGCGCAGCGCCTGCGCATTGGCGTCGCCCTGCCAGATCACGTTGACGTGCCCCATCAGCGACAGATCGATCTGGGTCCCGGCCTTGATGCGGCTGGCGAGATCGTAAAGCACGCCATAGCGCAGATCGATGGCGTAGTTCAGGCGGAACAGCCGGCCGGGCGTGCCGTAAACGCGCGAGAAATGCTCGAACATGCGCTCGCGGCCAAGGCAGGACATGGCATATTCGCCGCGCGGCTCCGGCGGCGTCGTTTCCAGCGCGCCCTGCTGGAGTACATCCATCAGCGGATAGATGTTGCCGGTTGAGAAGGCGACGATGCGCGAGTCTCGATAGGCATTGGCGACCAGCGCCGGCGAATGGGTGTTCATCGCCCAGGTCAGCGCCTGATTGCCTGAAGCACCGAACTTCATGCCGGCCATGAAGATCACGTTGCGGGCCTTGGGAAGCGCGTTCACCTGCGCCTCGTCCAGCAGATCGGCCCTGATGGTCTCGACGCCCCAGGATTCAAGCTGCGCCTGCAACTCGGGCTCGCTGAAGCGGGCAACGCCGATCACCCGCTTTTCGGGTGCCGCACGCTTGGCCATGCGCGCCAGCGTCGGGCCCATCTTGCCGGCAACACCGAGGATGATGATGTCACCGTCGACCGAGGCCAGATCGCGCACCAGAGCGGGCGTTGGCCGGGTCATGTATTCTTCGAGTTCCTCAACGGAACCGAAGCTTTCGGGCAGCGCGGTGGCGGCCAGACCGGAATCATTGGCGACTGTCTGATGCAAGATCGGCTCCCTCATGTTCTTTTCTTGCCGATGACACTACCCGCAGAGAAAGAAGATTTCAACTATTTGGTTGAATTTTTGCCGGAAATTTTACACCGCAATATTTCAATTATTTTTCAATGAGTTAAATCTCGAGAGAGCATTCCTCACCGACGCCACGGATGGCCACAGATGCGGTTCCATGGCGACACAGCCTGCATAGCCATCCTCCTCCAGCGCCCTCACCTGACCGGCCCAGTCGACATCCCCGTCGGCCAGCAGCTCCCATGAATTGTCGGCGTGAACGCGGGCATCCTTGAAGTGAACGTTGCGGACCAGATGACGGCAGGCGGCATAGCCGTCCGGCCAGGGCGTGTCGCCGTCGATCAGCGCGTTGGCGGGATCCCAGTTGATCCCGATCGGTGCGCCGGTGGCCGCGATCAGGGCCGCCGAAAGCGCGCCCGTATTGGCCCAGTGGCTTTCCTCGTTCTCGATGATCAGGGATACATTCGCACTCCGCGCCAGTTCGGCGGCATGGGCGAGCACATCCGCGACCCGCCCCGGCGCGCGTCCCGAAGGCCGGCCGCCGCGGTGAAAACTGAAGGCGATCAGGTACTGCGCGCCGCTGGCCACGGCGAATTCCAGCGATTCCGGCAGAAGCCGTTCGACATGATCGCGCAGCAGCGTCTCTGCGTCCGCCCATGCATCGTGGAACTCGCGGTCCATCCACGCCAGATTGGAGCTTTGCGCAGAGTCCGGCGGCAGGGGAATCTTGAAGAGGCCCGGAGAGATAGCGCTGATACGCACATCGAAGTCGCGGATCGCCCGCAACAGCCGCCGCCGTTGCGTCGGGCTCAGGCGCGGCACGCGGGCATCGTGCATGCCGCGCAGCTCGAAATGCCGCACGCCCCATTCCAGACCGAGCTCGAAGGCGGTTTCAGGCGAATCCGACAACTCGTCGGTAACGATGGCGGGAATCATGATCAGGGCGTCCTCCGGCATTTGCATCCAGAGGGTAGACCGTCACCGGGGGCATTTTCAACTATTTGGTTGAATCGAGAATCGGCAACGGCCAGCCCGCGCTCTGCAACGCCGCTGGTCGGCCCGCGCCGGGGTGCACGCACGACGGCATCAGGGCCGCAGACCCGCCAGCGTCAGCGCAACGATATGGTCCCGGTAAACGGAAAGAGCTTCCGGCGTGGAAAGATCCCGCCCGAAAATCGCCGACATGGTGACGCCGTTGGCGAAGTAGAAAAACGTCATGCCCGCGATCGAGATATAGAGGTCCAGCGGGTCGATGCCCTTGCGAAACACGCCTTGCGCCTCTCCTTCGCGCAGGGTCATCCCGATCATCTCGATCAATGGCGAGTTCGTGCGCTGAAAAGCATCGGAGTCCTTGACGTGGGGGCCACCCAGCGCATTCTCGTCGGCCAGCATGCGAATGAATTCCCGATGCCGCGCCAGATAGCTGAGCGAGAAATCGATGAGGCGCACGATGGCGTCCTGCGGGGGCAGCGATCGCAGGTCGAGGTCTTTTTCGCGCAGGCGTATCTCGGTATAGGCTTCCTCGAGCGTGACGCGGTAAAGGTCGTCCTTGCTGCCGAAATAATAATAGACGAGCTGCTTGTTCAGGCCGGAGCGGGAGGCGATGCTGTCGACACGCGCTCCGTTGAAACCTTTCTCGGCGAATTCCGCTCGCGCTGCGTTCAGAATTATCTCGCGCGCATTTTTACCCGTCTTATGAGCGGCGCGGGTTTGAGATTTCGCCATTCACAGTCCGCATTGCAAATTCTGTTGAAGTACCGGATTTCCTGCAGCCCTCCCGCCTCCAGTCAATGAAGCCGTCGGGCAAGCTGGACCTCATGATAGCCATTCTTTCAGCATTTCGTAAGAGCGCCGCGCCTGTTTAAAGACAGGCCGGATATAATTCCACGCTGGGGCCGAAATCATTCCGACAGAGCGCAGGATGGTTCCGGAAGATCTCGCAAGCCGCGTCAGCTGCCAATCTTCCGGCCAGCAGGGAGTTGCTTGGTGTGCTCTTTTGCACGATCGAAATGACATCTTAAGGGAATAGAACCCTTCAGAGGAAATCATCCCCCGGGCAGGATGGTGGCGAGCGTATCGCCTGCCATGAGCTCAGAACCGGGTTTTGCTTTGTGTTGCAGGATACCATCTGCAGGCGCGGTAATCCGCATTTCCGCTTTCATCGCTTCTATGATGGCAATCGCATCACCCCTGCGAACGCGGGCTCCGTCGTCAACGAGCCACCCCTGCAGAATGGACGGCATCGGTACGGCGACTATTTCACCCCCGGCTTCCTGTGAGGAAGGAGCCTCGCGTACAACATCCGGTGAAGCCGGCGCAGCAGCAAACTTCCCCCAGAACGCAGCCGGCAGAGCAAGCTGATGGCGCTTGCCATCAATTTCAATGTAGGTGCGCACCAGATCGTCTTCCTGCGCCTCGACCCGGGGGGCGGGAGGCGGCAGGTCGAGTTCGGTTTCGATCCAGTTGGTGTGGACGCCAAAATGTTCGGCCGACGTAAAAGCCTCTTCCTCAAGCACTGCGCGATGGAACGGCAGAACGGTTGCTATTCCTTCGACCTGAAATTCCCGCAGGGCGCGTCTGGCCCGATGAATCGCTTCCTCACGGGTGGAAGCGAAAACGATCAGTTTTGCAAACAGTGAATCATAGAGCGGCGGGACAATGGATCCGGCTTCGACGCCGCTGTCGAGCCGCACGCCGGGTCCGGAGGGCGCGCGAAAGCGGGTGATGCGTCCGGGCGTCGGCAGGAAGCCCCGACCCGGATCTTCCGCATTGATGCGGAATTCAAAGGCATGCCCCAGAGGCTCCGGCGTTTCTTTCACACGCAGCGGCAGCCCGTCGGCGATACGCAACTGTTCAACGACGATGTCAATGCCGGTCGTCACTTCCGTGACAGGGTGCTCGACCTGAAGGCGCGTGTTCACTTCCAGAAAGGAAATCAGTCCGTCGCGCGACAGCAGAAATTCCACCGTGCCAGCTCCCACATATCCGGCAGCGGAACAGATTTTTCGGGCAGCGTCGTGGATCCGCTGCCTCTGTTCTGCGCTCAGGAACGGGGCCGGCGCTTCCTCGACCAGTTTCTGATTGCGGCGCTGCAGGGAACAGTCACGCGTTCCAAGAACCAGAATATTGCCATGGCTGTCTGTCAGAATTTGCGCCTCGACATGGCGGGGCTTGTCGAGAAATTGTTCGGCGTAGCAGTCACCGCGCCCAAAGGCCTCGGTTGCCTCGCGAACTGCGGACTCAAACATGTCACCGACGTCTTCAAGCGAGCGGGCAACCTTCATGCCCCGCCCACCGCCGCCGAACGCAGCCTTGATCGCAATCGGCAGCCCGGCACGTTCGGCGAAAGCGACAGCTTCCTTTGCCGAAGAGAGGGGGCCATCGGAGCCGCTGACCAGCGGAGCGCCGACACCGGCTGCAATGCGGCGCGCCTCGATCTTGTCACCCAGCATGCGGATCACATCCGGTGACGGCCCCACCCAGACCAGTCCGGCGTCGAGCACCGCCTGCGCGAACTCCGGCCGTTCGGAGAGAAAACCGTAACCCGGATGGACGGCATCCGCTCCCGAGCGCGCCGCAACGTCGATGATCTTATCGATGGCAAGATAGGTATCCGAAGCGCGCCCCGCACCGAGCGACCACGCTTCATCCGCATATTCGACATGAAGCGATGCGGAGTCCGCGTCCGCATAAACGGCAACCGATTCAATCCCGTAGTCGCGCGCTGCACGAATGATGCGCAGGGCGATTTCGCCTCGATTGGCGACGAGCAGCTTCTTCATTGCTCAATGATCCTCGCTGACGGGATGAAAACGGATCGACGCGCCGGGCGGGATTTGCGCCACAAGGTCGAGATGGTAGCGCGCGACCACAGCAATCACAGGATAGCCTCCTGTCACCGGATGATCGGCAAGAAACACCACAGGCTGGCCGCTATGCGGCACCTGTATCGCACCGGGCACGGTCGGCTCGGACGGCAATTCTGCCGCATCGATACGCTCCAGAGGCGACGGACCGGAAAGCCGTTTGCCGACCCGGCTTGCCTCAGGCGTTACGCGCCATTCCTGCGTTATCAGGGTTTGCAATGCCGCTTCGGTGAACCAGTCATCGCGTGGCCCCATGACGATATCCACGGTGGTTGCCTCGTCTTTCTTCGGCAGCGCTGCGGCCGGAACCGTATATGCACTGACGGCGCGGGCCGGTCCGGGCGCTGCGCAAAGCGTTGCACCTGCCACAACGGGTTCGGGGCCAATGCCGGCCAGCACATCGCGGGAAGCCGATCCCATCACCAGATCGCAGGCAAAGCCCCCACGGATACCGAGATAGCTGACCATGCCCTGACCGGCACCCCCGATATCGAGAATATTCCCCGCATCGAGGGCAAAAGCCCGGCCTGTCGGCAGAGCAGTCCTGCGCCCGTCATTGCCGGTCAGCACGAGCTTGCAGGGCGCGCCGGTCATGGCCAGCGTGACAGGCTTTTCGGCGCGAAGTTCAACGCCTCCGAAGACAATCTCAAGCGCCGGTGTATTGGCCGCATTGCCAAGAACTTCGTTCACCGCGCGAAAGCTGGCCCGATCCAGCGCGCCCGAGCCGGACACGCCCTGCGACGCTTGTCCGGGCCGGCCTTCGTCCTCCAGCATCAAAGGGCGTTCCGTGCGCAGGATCGTCACACAGGCGTCCGTCTTCACCGTTGTCGGCGCGGCCCGGGACAAGGCAGGGACAATGATTGCATCGCTAGCCTCAACCTGACGGAAGCGCACCCGGTCTCCGGGCACCAGCAGGGCAGGACGTGCCCGCGCGAGGTCCCACATGCGGGTGTTGGTGCGTCCGATCAGTTGCCATCCGCCGGGGCTTTCTGTGGGATAGACGCCGCTGAACCTGCCGGCGAGCGCGACAGAGCCACGCGGAATACGCACGCGTGGTGATTTGCGGCGCGGTACATCCAACCCCGGATCGTCGCTGCTCATATAGGCGAAACCGGGCGCGAAACCCGTGAATGACACCGTGTGCACCGCCCCGGTATGACGCCGGATCACTTCCGCCTCGGAACAGCCGAGGATCGCGGCCACCTCCGCCATATCCTCGCCATCATAGACGACAGGTATCTCGACCATCTGGCCGGGCGAGGTTTCCGTTCGCGTCAGTTCCATCGCGGCGATGGCTTCACGCAATCCCTCTCTGCTTGCGAACAAGGGATTGAACCGTACCAGAACCGCACGCGCCGCCGGCACCAGTTCTGTCACGCCTTTGAGCTTTGCAACGCGCAAGCTGTCGAACAGGGCAAGCGCCTGTTCAAGGTCTTCGGTTTCGACAAGAATACCGTCCAGCCCGGCAGCAAGAAAGCGCATTTGCCACTCCGGCCTCAGCGTGTGAACGAGGCGAGCCTGATGCCCGCCTCCGTGAGGTCGGCCCGCAATCTGCGGGCGATCGCCACAGCCGCGGGCGTGTCCCCGTGGACGCAGATGGACTGCGCCTCCAGCCGGATATCTGTGCCATCGACTGCCGTGATGAGCCCCTCCGTCAAGAGGCGCAACATACGACCCGCAATCTCCTTCGGTTCGTGGATCACAGCATCTGCACGCGAACGCGAAACCAGCGAGCCGTCCGGCATGTAGGCACGGTCGGCGAATGTCTCGCAGATCACAGTGAGGCCTTGCGCCCGCGCCTGCGCAACCACCGGCGCATTGGAAAGCGCCATCAGCGGCAGGGTTGGGTCCAGGGCCTTGATGGCGGCGATGACGGCGTCGGCCTGCCGGGCATCATGCGCCATCGTATTGTAGAGAGCCCCATGCGGCTTCACATAGGCAACGCGAGTTCCCGCAGCTTTGGCAAGGCCCTGCAAAGCGCCGATCTGATAGATGCTGTCGGCAAACAGCTCGGCATCGGAAGGTTCCATGTTGCGGCGCCCGAAGCCGACGAGATCGCGATAGCCGATATGGGCGCCGACGATAACGCCCCGTTCCGCCGCGGAGCGGAGGCTGCGCAGAATGCCGGCGGGATCGCCTGCATGGAAACCACAGGCAATGTTGGCGCTGGTCACAAGACCGAGCATTGCATCATCGTCGCCCATCGGCCAGAGGCCGAAGCTTTCACCCAGATCGCTGTTGAGATCGATCATCGTCATCGCAAAGGCACTCCGTTGTCGCTTCCGCTCAGGCCACCAGTGGCGAGGGAAGCAGGTCCAGGGAAAGATCCTGCCGGGCGTCATAGGCGGCCAGCGCCGTCGCCATCTGTGCCTCATGCCCTGCCCGGAACGCATCGCCCTCGACGGTTTCGTCCGGATATTCGGTGATGAGGGTCATGGGAAGCCGGTGGCGGTCGTCCTGCGAGATCATTACGGGAAAACCATTGAGGACCTCAAAGCCGGTTTCCCCGGCATGTCGCTCGAACAAGGCGATCTGGGCCGCATTGAAAGCCCGCAGGCCCGTCACGTCATTGAGGCGCGCCGTGACATCCGTCATCAGTTTGCGCGCCGCCTTCTCCCAGCCTTCGCCATGGCGCATGATGAGGAAGAAGCCTTTCGGAATGGTCCAGACTTCGAACCCGCGCGGCACATAGCCCGACAGAGGACGCGTCCATTCATGCGCGGGATATCCATGAAAATTGAGATGGAGGAGAGCCGGCAGCAGCTTCTCCGCTTCGAGACGGATCGCTTTCTCGAACAGCACCTCGCCTGTGCGGTATTCAAGATCGTCGCCCATCGCGGTGTAGCGGGCGGCATGGTGCATATGTCGGGGATTGTTTCTGATCAGGCGCTGGTGAAGCGTATAGCCATCGGGATTTTCCAGAGGACAGAACGCGAAATGCGCGCCGGAACGCCCCATGAGACGGTGAGCCGCGCGCAGCGTACCCACCGGCGACGAGGTCTCGTTGGCGTGCTGGCCCGCGGAAATGATCACGCCGCGATCCGTGCCGGGATGATATACCGCCGCGATTTCACGTCCGGCTACCGAGCGTGCGAAATACCGCCGGCCCGGTATTTTCTCCAGTTGCGCCGCGATCTGCACCTGCGACAGCGCGCATCCTGCACTTTCCAGATCCTGCATGTGATCGGAGCGGGAAGCCGCATCATAAGGGCGCAGTTCCACGGTGACGGATAATTTCTCGCCCTGACGAATATCCGGCATGATCTGGCCCGGCTGAAAATCTCGGTATCCGGCAGGACGGCCGGAAAATTTCGCGAGCAGTTCGAGAGCCGAGAAACAGAAGTCCTCATGCAGTGCTTCACGCAACGACAGAACCTCACCGCCAACCCCGAGGTCCTCGTCGCTGGCCGGCAGGGAAACGCCGATGAACAGTTCCTGAAAGAACGGCTCTTTCTTCCAGTGGCCCCCGGCAAGTGCCTCCATCGTCTGATGGAAAATCTGCTCATAGTCCGTGTCGAGCGATTGCTTTCTTCCATCGATGCGCAGCCAGCCGCAGGGCGACAGCGCCGCGTTGCCCGCATAATCCTCATGCAAGCGATTGGGAGCGGTGACTGACAGATCTTCCACGCGGCCGTCGGCGTAGGTCAGCCTGACGCCGTATACCGGCAAGGCATCGCTTTCCGGCCCTTCCATGAAGGAGAAAAGGACTTCGGGGAACATGGCGACGAGCGGATAGGTTTCGAGAAGAAACCGGCGGGGACCGGCCTGAGGATGCCGGGGAAACACGATGTCGGCCCGCACGAGCGCTTCTGTGTCGATTTCGTCGCGAAAGGCGACCACCAGAGGCTTGTAGGCGGACCGGCATTTCGCGCTGATGCCGCGCGCTGAAAAAGCGGCTTCGGCGGCGCGACGGGTTGGCAGATCGTCGAAGGTCCACGTTTCCACCGTTGCGGCAGAAAGCGTTTCGGCAAGCTCGCGAAGCGTGGAGGAAAAGGTCTTCTCGAAGAGGATCAACGGCTCGTTCTCCCGGTGGGGTCCAGCAGGTCGCGCAGCCAGTCGCCAAGCAGGTTGAGGCCGAGCACGGTCAGCAGAATAGCGAGCCCCGGCACCACGGAAATCCACCATGCGGTCTGCAGATAGGTGCGACCTTCCGCCAGCATCCCTCCCCATGAGGGAATCGAGGGACCGACCCCAATTCCAAGGAACGTCAGCGAGCTTTCGAGCAGGATGCTGTTGGCGACATTGAGCGTCATCAGCACCACGACGGGGCCAAGCAGATTGGGCAGCAGATGGCGCATGATGATGTTACGGTCCGCCACTCCGATGGCGCGGGCCGACAGCACGAACTCACGCTCACGCAGCGACATGACAGAAGCGCGCACCAGACGCGCATATTGCACCCACTGGCTGACAATCAGCAGGATGATGGTGTTGGTGATCGAGCCGCCGACGATCGCGACGAAGGTGATGGCAAGCAGGATGAAGGGCAGCGCCAGCTGCACATCGGCAAAGCGCATCAGGATCATATCCCAGATGCCGCGATAGTAGCCCGCCACCAGCCCCATGGCGACGCCCGGCACCACAGAGCCGGCAACCGAAATGAACCCCACCTGCAGCGAAATCCAGCCGCCGCTGGCAACGCGTGCGAGAAAGCGCGCGGGCTATGCAGATGCGCTGACGCTGGCCGCCTGAGAATTCGTGCGGATAGCGCGACGCCATCGAAGGCTGGAGGCCAACACGCTCAAGCAGTTCGCCGAACCGCAGCGTGATGTCGCGATTGTTGTCCAGAATGCCATGGGTGCGAATCGGCTCGGCTATAGAATAACCAACGGTCTTGCGCGGATCCAGCGACGCAAAGGGATCCTGAAAGATGTACTGCACATCGCGGCGCAGGCGCTGCCGCTCGCCGCGGCTCATTGCCGACATCAGCTTTCCGCTGAACCTCACCTCACCCGAAACAGGGTTCTGAAGCTGCCGGATAGTCCGGCCGATGGTGGATTTTCCCGAGCCCGATTCACCGACAAGCGCCAGTGTTTCCCCGGGGTATATGTCAAAGCTGACATGGTTGACCGCACTGCATCTGTGCGTCGCCCGGCCAAAGAAGTTTTTCCTGATGTCGAAACGTACCCGCAGATCGCGCACCTGAAGCAATGGCACGCCGGAATAACCCGCCGTATCCTGATCACGTGTTTCGCCGACAAGCCTTGGCTTGTCGCTATCCAGGACCGTGAGGGCTTCGCGCAACGGCAACGGCCGGCCAGCCATCGAACCGAGGCGCGGCACAGCTGAAAGCAGCACCTTTGTATAGGGATGTTGTGGCGCGGCGAAGATTTTCCCGACCGCCCCTTCCTCGACCTTCTTTCCCTTCCACATCACGACGACATCATCGGCCATCTCAGCCACCACGCCCATGTCGTGCGTGATGAAGATCACCGCCATGCCGAGTTCGGCCTGCAATTCCCGGATTATGGTGAGGATCTGGGCCTGAACGGTAACGTCCAGAGCGGTCGTCGGCTCGTCCGCGATCAGGAACCTGGGGCGGCAGGCGAGCGCCATGGCGATCATCACGCGCTGGCGCATGCCGCCTGAGAGCTGATGCGGATGACGGGTCAGCAGATTGCCGGCATCGGGAAGACGCACAAGCGTCAGCCGCCGCTCCGCCTCGGTCATCGCAGCCGCCTTGGTCATTCCCTCATGCAGCATCAGGACTTCCGCCAGCTGGTCACCGATGGTGAAAACCGGATTGAGCGAGGTCATGGGCTCCTGAAAGATCATTGCGATCTCATTGCCCCTGATGCGGCGCATCGCCTTCTGATCGGCGGCGAGCAAGTCGACCTGCGACTGTTCGCGGCAAAAGAGAATTCTGCCCTGCGGGTAGCTGGCCCCGGCCATGTCAGCCAGACGCATGATCGACATCGACGTGACCGATTTGCCGGAACCGCTCTCTCCGACGATAGCGGTGGTGCGGCCTGCGCGGACGGAAAAGCTGAGATCATCGATAACGCGGGTTTCCGCGAAATTCACCGGAAGACCCTCGACCCGAAGCAGATCATTGACCGCAGGGAGCGACATCAAAATCCTCAGAAGGTGGCGGCGGCCCGCGCAGCCTGATTGTACGTTCCCGAAAGCATCCGCAGAAGTGAGCCGAGATGGGACAGCTCGGATTCGGGAATGCGTGCCTGGCTGGCGATGTCCAGCAGCAGCTTTTCACGCAGCTGTCCGTAGCGCCGGCAGACCTCGAAGCCGGCGTCGCTGATCTCCACCATCTTTTCCTTGCCGGCACGGCGTGTCTTGATGAGCCCGGCCGCCTCAAGCTTCTTCACGGCATAGGAGACGACATGAATATCTTCGATATCAAGCACCAGGGCGATGTCGGCCATCCGCTTTTCCCGGCCGCGATGGGCAACCGAATGGAGAATGGCCACTTCCGTGGAGGAAAGGCCCGGCTGGCCGGAGGCCGCCATGCAGCGCACCATCCAGCGGTTGAAGGCGCTGGTTGCAATCATCAGCCCATATTCGACTTCAGACAGGGCGGGGGAGCGTCCGGCCGCCAGATGCGCCGACGAAACGACCGGCCCGATTCCGATGTTCCCGGCCTCTTCGTTCGCCTGCGTGTCGATGACCGCAATAGGTAATGCTCTGCTTTTTACCCGACCCATTCTCGCCCTTTCTTTTGCATATCATCGATAATTTATAGATATCTAGTCAATTGAAATTCCTGAACCAAAGGAATCGCCTGCCCCGAGGCCTGCTCGGGACAGCATGAATATATGATTGCATGGCCGGGCCGGACGCTTCAGTTTTGCCTGGGCAAACAGGCGCCGGACCAAAGCGCTCTGACGTATTTTTACGTATTCCCGAGAGCGGCCTGATAAAGGATTGTGAGCCTGGAATGCAGGTGAGGCTCCGCTATGCTCGGAAGACTGGCCTGAAGGACTGGGAGGTTTCATGAAACACACAAAGATCTATCCCGATGCCCGTGCGGCGCTCGACGGGCTTTTGCGAAACGACATGCTGATTGCGGCGGGTGGCTTTGGCCTCTGCGGCATTCCCGAATTGCTGATCGCGGCGATCCGGGACAGCGGCGTCACGGGGCTCACCGTCGCGTCCAACAATGCCGGCGTCGATGGCTTTGGCCTCGGCGTTCTGCTGGAAACCCGGCAGGTCAAAAAGATGATCTCGTCCTATGTCGGCGAGAATGCCGAATTCATGCGGCAATATCTGGCGGGAGAGCTTGAACTCGAATTCAACCCGCAGGGCACGCTGGCTGAACGCATGCGCGCCGGCGGCGCCGGAATTCCCGGCTTCTACACGAAGACTGGCGTGGGAACCGTGATCGCCGAAGGCAAGGAACACCACGACTTCGATGGTGAAACCTACATTCTGGAGCGCGGACTGGTTGCCGATCTGGCGATCGTGAAGGCATGGAAGGCCGACCCCTCCGGCAACGTCATCTTCCGCAAGACCGCCCGCAACTTCAACCTGCCCGCCGCCACCTGCGGCAAGGTCTGCGTGGCGGAAGTTGAGGAGATCGTGCCGCTCGGTTCGCTCGAGCCCGACCACATCCACCTGCCCGGCATCTATGTGCACCGCATCGTGCAGGGCCCGCATGAGAAGCGCATCGAACAGCGCACCACCCGCAAGAGGGAGACGGTCTGATGGCTGGCTGGGATCGCAACGAGATGGCGGCACGCGCCGCCCGTGAGCTTCAGGACGGCTGGTATGTGAACCTCGGCATCGGCATTCCGACTCTGGTGGCCAACTACATCCCCGAAGGCGTCGAGGTCACGCTGCAATCGGAGAACGGCATGCTGGGCATGGGTCCCTTCCCCTATGAGGGCGAGGAAGATCCCGACCTGATCAATGCCGGCAAGCAGACGATCACCGAACTGCCGCAGACCGCCTTCTTCGACAGCGCCACCTCCTTCGCTATGATCCGCGGCGGCAAGATCAACATGGCCATCCTCGGCGCCATGGAAGTGGCCGAGAACGGTGACCTCGCCAACTGGATGATCCCCGGCAAGCTCGTCAAGGGCATGGGTGGCGCCATGGATCTGGTGGCCGGTGTCGGCCGCGTCGTCGTCGTCATGGACCACACCAACAAGGCCGGCGAAACCAAGGTTCTGAAAGCCTGCACCCTGCCGCTGACCGGCAAGGGCGTCGTCGACCGCATCATCACTAATCTGGGCGTTCTCGATGTCGTGCCCGGCGGCCTGAAGATCGTTGAATGCGCAGCCGGTGTCAGCGAAGCGGAACTGCGCGCCGCGACGGAAGCCACCATCGTCGGCTAGACCCGCCTGATCCGTCCGAAGGCGAAAAACGTTTTCGGAGGCCATGCGCGGGGCAAAACCTTAAGGCGTATCGCGATACGCCTTAAGCCGCCGGTGCATCGCGATGTGTGCCTGCTGCCCGCACCATCTTGCGGGACCCGTACCATGTCGTATTTATACGCAATGAGCCCCAGACCGCCGCCCAAGCTGGTTCCCGGCACCACCACCTTCAGGCTGGATGACATTCCGCTGCCGATGGTTCATGCCACGCATCGCATCATCCGCGACTGCAACAGCGAGTTTTCGTCCCTTTTCGGCTATGAGCGCGCCGAACTGGTGGACCAGAGTTTCTCGCGCCTCTACCCGAAGATCGCGGACTTCATCCGTACCGGCTATATGTGGGGCACCCATCTTTCCGGCGGCAAGACCTATTACGACGAGCGCATCATGATGAGCCGGGACGGCCGCACCTTCTGGTGCAGCGTCAACGGGAAATCCCGCCATGCCAGTGATCCTTTCGCCGACGCGCTTTATTGCTTCGAGCCGATGAACCGGCCGGTGTCGCAGACCATGGCCGCCATTACCGATCGCCAGCGCCAGATCCTCACACTGATCGCGCAGGGCAAGACGAGCGAGGAAATTGCACGGGAGCTTGGCCTTTCCCGCCGCACCATAGAAACGCACAGGTTGCGGCTCTGCAGGATAGCGGCAGTGCGCAACTCCTTTGAACTCGTTGCCTGGTTCCTCTCGCAGGAAGGGCCGCGGGAAACCTGAAATTCTGCTGCACCGGAGAGGCACAAGCGGCTACGTTTGCGCTGGATCAACCCGGCTTTTGCCATTGCAGCGTAAAAAGCGGAATAATGCCATTTTCCGTTCGGGAAAAACGGCGCGACGACAAAGGAGAACCAGCTTGAAAACGCAGCTCTTCGTTCCTCTCGTCACGCATCCCGATGCCAATGCAGACAGGCTGGCCGGACAGGTTGCCGCGATCGCGGCAGGCATGGACGCAGGCATCCATGCGCTCGCCATCAATGTCAGCATTCCCAACGTCTCGACGGCGCTGTCGAAGCTGTTGCTGAACACGCCGGACCTGATCAGGCAGGCCGAAGCGGAAAGCCGGCGGCGGGGAGAGCATCTGCTCGACCTGCTTCGGGAAAACGCTCATAGAGCGGCGGCTGAATTCGACGCTCAGACGATTGCCGTGGCCCTTCCTTTGCTGACGGAAACCGCCGCCCAGCAGGCTCGTTATTATGATTTCAGCCTCGTCGGGCTGGATGCAGGAAACCAGACCGCGCGCGCCACCGCCGAAGCGGTGGTTTTCGGCTCGGGAAGACCCGCCCTACTTGTGCCGGAAACGACGGAGCCCTCCGCTTTCGACAACATCGCCATAGCCTGGGATGGCAGCCGTGTCGCCGCGCGGGCTCTGGCAGATGCGCGGCCATTCCTGGAGCGGGCTTCCGCCGTCTCCGTCATCACCGTGGTGGACGAAAAGCCGCTGAAAAACGCAGGCGATGAAGAGCGCCTTGCGGCGGCTTTGCGCCAGCGAGGCGTGAATGCCACGGCCTCCACCGTGAAAGCCCAGGGCCGTCCCATCGCGGAGGCGCTTCAGCAGGAAGCCCTTCAGCGCGGATGCCAACTGCTTGTCATGGGTGGCTACGGACATTCGCGTCTGCGCGACTTCGTGCTTGGCGGCGCAACGGAAGGCGTCCTCAACAACCTCCTGATGCCCGTCCTCCTGTCACACTGAACTGAAACGGAAAAGAGCAGCCGCGCCGGAATTCAGACGGCCGGCGCGCTGCCTTCCTCCGGCGTCCAGCTGCCGCGATGGTAAATTCCTTCGGTGCTGATGAGATGTCCCGGCTGGCACGCCACCCGAACAGTGGTGATCGGCCCGAGATCGTTCCATGTCGTACGGTGCATGATCAGCAACGCCTGTCCCGGCTGCGTTTGCAGCAGCCTTGCCTCGCGCGCATCCGCATTGGCGGCGCTGAAGGTCAGTTCGGCGCCCAGATAGGGCGCGTTCTGCACCAGCCATTCATTCGCATTGAGCTGCCAGAAATCGAAGGCCCTAAGTTCGGGAACAGAATCCGTATTGATCCAGCGGTCCTCAAGCTGAAACGGCTGTCCGTCGCCGTAATGCACGGCGCGCATATGCGCCAGAACCTTGCCTGCGGAAAGTCCCAGCCTTGCCGCGATCGCAGGGGGCGCCGGGCTGTGACGCAGGGCCACCACTCTGTGGCCATACGTCTTGCCTGCCTGCTCAACCTGCTCGCGCACGATGGGAATCGTCACTGTCGCTTTGCGGACGGGATTTATGGTGACCCGCGTGCCCGCTCTGCGGCGGCGCTCAAGCAGCCCCTCGTCGGCCAGAAGTTGCAATGCCTTGTTGACGGTTGCACGCGCTGCATCGAATTCGATGGCCAGGTCAGCCTCATCGGGAATGCGCTCTCCCTGCTTCCACTCGCGCTCGACGATACGACGGCGCACCTCGTTGGCAATATTCTGCGCTTTTGGCGACGTCGGTCCCAGCGGCTTGTCGATCATTCCAGCCTTATGCTCCTGTCACCTTGCTGCCTTCTTTACAGGTCCGGAAACCGGAATCGGTTGCGGCTCGATCTCATGCCCGATGTGGCGCGCTTCCTCCACATGTCTTTACGCGCAACACTTTGTCCCACACGCCCGGCGGCCTGTTCAGCGCCACTGGGTGTGAAGCCTTCCCCCGAAATAAGTTTATACATAGACCGAATATAAGTATAGACATAGAGGCGGAGTTGTTGTTAGGGTCGGTCAGGGTGAGGAGAATGGTGAGGACGCCCGCGAGGCGTCCCGGCTATCCAGACCCGACAGAGTTTCGCTGCCGCATCGGCCATCCTATGCGCAGCCCGTACCTGGAGGCTGACATGCCCGAATTCGTTTTGGCGACAAGCCGGACTGCCATGGCCGTATGGGCGCAAAGCGCTGCCTTCATGCCGGGCTCCTGTCTGTGAGCGGGCCGCTTTCCGGGATCAGGGTCCTTGACCTTTCGCGCGTTCTGGCAGGCCCCTACTGCACTGCGCTGATGGCCGATCTCGGTGCGCAGATCATCAAGCTCGAACCGCCGGCCGGCGACGACTATCGTCACATCGGCCCCTTCAGGGACGGAGAAAGCGCACTCTTCACCCTCAACAATCGCGGCAAGCAGAGCCTTGCGCTCGACCTGAAGAAGCCGGCCGATCTGAAGCTCGCGCAGGAGCTGGCCGCCCGCGTCGACGTTGTTGTGGAAAACTTCCGCCCTGGCGTCGCCGCGCGGCTGGGTCTTGGCGCAGAAGCGCTGCGCGTCGCCAATCCGCGCATCATCTACTGCTCGATTTCCGGTTTCGGCCAGCAGGGGCCGTTCACCGACCTGCCCGCCTACGATCTGGTTGTGCAGGCCATGTCCGGCCTGATGGCCTCGACCGGCGAGGAAGGCGGCGCGCCGCTCAAAACCGGCGAAAGCGTGGCCGACCTCATCGCCGGCCTGTTCGCTAGCTGGTCGATCATGGCGGCCCTGGTGCAGCGCAATGCGACCGGACAGGGCGCCACGCTCGACGTCGCCATGTATGACGCCCTGTTCTCCATGCTGACGACCAGCCACGCCCAGTATCTCTACGATGGCGTCATGCCCGGCCGGGTCGGCAACCGCCATCCGCTTTCCACGCCGTTCGGCTGCTTCCGCACCAGCGACGGGCAGGTCGTCATCGCCGTGCTCAATGGCGGCCAGTTCCAGCGTCTGGCGGCGCTGATCGGCAAGCCGGAAATCGCAGCCGATCCCCGCTTTGCCAGCGACAGCAGCCGCACGGAAAACGAGCCCGCCCTGCGCGCGCTGATCGAGGAATGGTCCGGCGCGCTGACGACGGAGGAAGCCGTCGCCGCGCTCTCCGCACATGGCCTGCCCACCGCGCCGATCTGGGACATCGCGCAGGCCGCGAACAACGAGCATGCCGCGACGCGCGGTCTGGTCAGCGAGCTGCCGCATCCTGTTCTCGGGCGCGCGCCGGTTGTCGGCCAGCCCGTACGTTTCGACGGCGACAAACCCGTCAGCCCGACCTCCGCGCCGCGTCTCGGCGGCGATATCGAGGCGGTTCTCAAGGAATTTGGACTGGAGTACGCGCATGACGCAGATTGACGACCCCTGGTACATGCTGTCCGAAGAGGAGCGCATGTTCTGCGAGGTTCTGGAACGGATGTGCGCCGACAAGATCGCGCCGCTTGCGGCCGAGACCGACGAGATGTCGCGCTTCGTGCATGAGCAGCTCGCCACGCTCGGCGAAGCGGGCATGATGGGCGCCAATCTGCCGGAAGCCTATGGCGGCGGCGGAATTTCCGCTCCTGCCCTGCTGCGGGCCGTATCGATCGTGGCCGGCGCCTGCGGCTCGACCGCCTCGGCCCTGACGGCGCACTATCTGGCGACCGATTCCGTGCTCATCGGCGGCACCGAGGAGCAGAAGCAGGAATGGCTGCCCAAGGCCGCCACGGGCGAGGCGCTGGCCGCCTTCGCGCTGACCGAGCCGACCGCCGGTTCCGATCCCGCCGACATGAAGACGCGGGCGCGGCGCACCGAAAGCGGCTGGCACCTCAAGGGCACCAAGTGCTTCATCTCCAATGGCGGCGTGGCGGATTTCATCATCGTCTACGCCGTGACCGATCCGGAGAAGGCGCATCGCGGCATTTCGGCATTCATCGTGCCGAAGGGCACGCCGGGGCTGGAAGCCGGCCTGCCCGAAAAGACCATGGGCCTCAGGGGTGGCCATGTCTTCACCCTCAATCTCGATTGCCAGCTCCCGCACGATGCCCTGCTCGGCGAAGAGGGCAAGGGCTTCCGCACCGCCATGCAGGTGCTGGACAATGGCCGCATCGAAGTCGCCGCCCAGTGCCTCGGCATGGCAAAGGCAGCCATGGACGCCGCCATCGTCTACGCGAAGGACCGCGTCATCGGCGGCATGGCGTTGTCCGATCGCCAGGGCATACGCTGGATGATCGCCGACATGGGCCTCGCCTACTCCTCGGCCCTGCTTCTGTCGCAGGAGGCCGCACGCCAGCGCGGTCTGGCCCACGAGCATGGCGGACGTTTTTCGCTCGCCTCCTCGATGGCCAAGCTCGGCGCATCGGAAGCGGCGGGAAAAATTGCCGACATCGCACTGCAACTGCATGGCGGCTACGGCTATACGCGCGACTTCCCCGTCGAGCGTATCAACCGGGATCTTCGCATCATGCGAATTTACGAGGGATCGAGCGAGATTCAGCGTATCATCATCTCGGGCAATATGCTGGCCTGACAGGCCAGTTAGACTTTGGCAGGCTTCGTGTCCGGGTGACTGGTAACACGTTGAAAAATGAACAATAACGAGGTCACGGACTCACGCGCATGAGAGCAGAGGCAAATGCCCGGCACCCGCATGAAAATGCAGACACCGGACACTGCATCCACCGGAAGCAGCCGCTGCGCTCATTCTCATGAACTCCCGACATAACCGTCCAGCAAGGAGAACGAAATGACACTTTCCAGAATTCTGAAGTCGGCGCTCGCCGGCATCGCGCTGATGGCTCTGGCGGCTCCCGCCAGCGCTGACCAGCTCGCCGACATCAAGGCCGCCGGCAAGATCGTCACCGCGACCGACATGCACTACGCCCCCTTCGACATGCTGATCGACGGCGTCTATCAGGGCATGACCAAGGACCTGTTCGACGAAGTGTCCAAGGAACTCGGCGTCGAGCCGGTCTATCAGGACATTCCGTGGACCGCCGAACTGCCGGGCCTCGAGGTCAAGAAGTTCGACATCGTGATCGCTCCCGTGACCATCACGCCTGAGCGTATCGAGCGCTACACCTTCACCCTGCCGATCGCCGACGCTACCGTCTCGCTGGTGCGCGCCGCAAACAACACCGAGCTGAAGAAACCCGAAGACATCAAGGGCAAGACCGTTGGCGTCCAGCAGGGCACGGCTCAGTTCCGCCAGCTGCAGGCCTTCGGTGAGAAGCTCGGCGGCGTGACCGTCAAGGAATATGGCACCACCGACGAAGCCTATGCGGATCTCGCGGCCGGCCGCCTCGACGCCGTCGCCGGCTCGCTGCCGAACCTCACCTATCTGGTCAAGAATCGCGGCGAGACCTTCGCCCTGTTCGAGCCGGCCTCCTTCGGCGAGCCGACCTATTTCGCCTGGGTGCTGCGCAAGGGCGATGACAGCGAAAGCTTCTCCAAGGCCATTGCCGACGCCGTCATCAAGATGACCAAGGACGGCCGCGTGAAGGCCATTCAGGAGAAGTGGCTGGGTACCTATACCGAGCTGCCGCTCGAAGTCCCCACCAAGTAAGTTCTGACATGCGGGCGGGGCTTGCCTCGCCCGCATTGCCTTGCGCATTTTGCGCGCCGAACGAAAACTCAGGCGCCGAAAAATGCGATAACCAACAAACAGATCGTTTCTGTGAATTGATGAAATGATCTTGTCTGCCCTCACCACTGGCGAGCCGCGATGTTCTCCTTCCAGACTTTCCTCGACAGTTTCGGGCCCCTCTTCTGGGCAGCCCGCTACACGTTGCTGATCTCCGTGCTCGGCATCGCCCTCGGGCTCGTCATTGGAACCCTGATCTGCGCCGCTGCCCTCTCAAAGCAGATATGGCTGCGCCGCTTTGCCGGTCTGTGGGTCAGCTTCCTGCGGGGCGTGCCGCTGCTTGTCCAGCTGCTTCTGTTCTACTACCTGCTGCCCGTCATAGGCATCGACGTGCCGGCAATGGTCGCCGCCGTGGTCACGATCGGCGTCTGCGCCAGCGCCTATATTTCCGAGATCTGGCGGGGCGCCATCAACGCGCTGCCGAAGGGTCAGACCGAAGCCGCCACTGCCATCGGCATGGGACCGCGCGACATCTGGACCCGCATCATTCTTCCGCAAGCCGTGAGACTGTCGCTGCCGGCCCTCATCAATGAGCTGATCCTGCTGGTCAAGGTGTCGTCGCTGGTCTCCGTCGTCGGCATTCTGGAGCTGACCCGCGCGAGCCAGGCGCAGGCCGCTACCACCTTCAGGCCGCTGGAGGTGTATCTGGCCGCAGCCTGCATCTACCTTCTCATCAACCTGTTCCTGGCCGCGCTCGGCCGCTATCTCGAACACAGGATGGCCGTCTGATGGACTGGAGCATCTTTCAGCAATATGGGCCAATGCTGCTGCGCGGCTTTGGCCTCACCATCCTCTGCTGGCTTCTGGGCACGTTTTTCGGCATGGCGCTGGGCCTCGTCATTGCTCTGATCCAGCGCTATGCGCCGCGTCCCGTCGGCTGGATCATGCAGGCCTATATCGAGGTCATACGCGGCACGCCCTTTCTGGTGCAGCTGTTCGTGCTCTATTATGGCGGCCCGCTGGTCGGCCTGCGCCTCGATGCGCTGCCCGCCGGCATTCTTGGCCTTACCATCTACGGCAGCCCCTATTTCGCGGAGATCTTCCGCTCCGCCTTTCAGGCCGTCCCCCATGGCCAGATCGAGGCGGCGCGCGCCATCGGGATGGCGGAGGCCACCATCGTGCGCCGCATTCTGCTGCCTATCGGCCTGGTCTCGGCGCTGCCGGCCCTCGTCAACTTCTCCATCATCCTGACCAAGGAAACGGTGATCCTGTCGATCATCACGGTTCCCGAGCTGATGTACCAGGCACAGCGCATGTCCACCGAGACCTTCCGCTATCTGGAAGCCAATCTCGCGCTGGCGCTGTTCTTCTGGGCGCTGGTCGAAACCATCTCGCGCTTTGGCCGCCGGCTGGAGAAGCGCATCACCGGTTACCTCATCGAAAGGACGTAAGATGATTGCCGCATCATCCGTCGAGATCCGCAAGGTCAACAAATACTACTCCAAATTCCAGGCGCTGAAGGACATCGACCTGTCGATCCCGCCCGGCAAGGTGACCTGCCTGATCGGCCCCTCCGGCTCGGGCAAGTCCACCCTGCTGCGCTGCATCAACTTTCTGGAAGAATATGATTCCGGCGAGGTTCTCATCGACGGCAAGCTGATCGGCTACGAGACTGCCGGCGGCGCGAAGATGAGCGGGCGCAAGCTGCGCGACATGCGCCGCTCCATCGGCATGGTGTTCCAGCAGTTCAACCTGTGGCCGCACATGACGGCCCTGCAGAACGTGGCCGAGGGCCTGATCCGCGTGCGCGGCATGAAAAAGGCCGAGGCCGAGGCGCGCGCCGCCGAGGCGCTGACCAAGGTGGGGCTGGCCGACCGGATGGCCAACCATCCCTCGCGCCTGTCGGGCGGCCAGCAGCAGCGCGTGGCCATCGCCCGCGCCATCGCCATGGAGCCGCGCCTGATGCTGTTCGACGAGCCGACCTCGGCGCTCGACCCCGAACTGGTGGGCGAAGTGCTCAACGTCATGAAGGCGCTGGCCTCGGAAGGCATCACCATGGTTGTCGTCACCCACGAGATGGGCTTTGCCGCCCATGTCGCCGATCAGGTGGCCTTCATGGAGAAGGGCGAGCTCGTGGGCGTCGATGCCCCTGCACAAATCCTCCATCACCCTGAAGATCCCCGCATTCAGGCGTTCCTCAGGACATATCACGAGCGAAACAGCTTCTGACCCAACAAGACCGGGACACGACGATTCCGGTTTGCCTCTCCAAAATCGCTGCGAATTGCGCAGGCGTGAGGCGACCGCTCAGGTGCCGATCAGCTCGAAACGGTTCACATCGACAAGCCCCATGTCGGTGATCTTCAGATGCGGGATCACCGGCAGGGCGATGAAGGCGAGCTGGAGGAACGGCTCCTCCAGCGTCGAGCCGAGCGCGAATGCAGCGGCGCGCAGCGTCTTCAGCTCATCGCGCACCGTTTCATAGCTGGCTGTGCTCATCAGCCCGGCAACCGGCAGGGCAAGCTCCGCCAGAACATTCCCATCCTGCACCACCACGAAGCCGCCTTCGATTTCGCCAAGCCGGTTGGCGGCCAGCGCCATGTCCTCGTCCGAGCAGCCGACGATGCAGATATTGTGGCTGTCATGGCTGACGGTCGACGCAATCGCGCCTGACTTCAGCCCAAAGCCGTTGACGAAGCCGGTGGCGATGTTGCCGCTGCGGCCATGGCGTTCGACCACCGCGACCTTGACCACGTCATTGGCGAGATCGATGCCAACCCCGTTTTCACCGACCGGAAGATCGAATTCGAGGTCACGGGTGATGATCTGGCCCGGAACGATGCCGATGGTGCGGGTGCGGCCGCTGTTGGAGCGGGCGCGGAAATCCGCGGCTGCCACACGCCGGGCCCTGACGCTGTTACGGCCGACGGGGGCGACCGGATTGCGCGCGGCGAAGAGATCGTCGCTCACGACACGCCCCGCCGACAGCACGATTTCGGCGCGGCAGCTTTCCAGTGAATCGACCACCACGAGATCGGCACGCCAGCCGGGCGCCACCAGCCCGCGATCCTTCAGCCCGAAGGCACGGGCAGCCGAGATCGAGGCGGCGCGGTAGATGGCCAGCGGCTCGACGCCGGCCGCGATCGCGGTGCGGATCATGTAGTCGAGGTGACCCTGATCGGCGATGTCGAGCGGATTGCGGTCATCGGTGCACAAAGCGATGAAAGGCGAATTGCGCTCGGTGATGATCGGCATCAGCGCGGCAAGGTCCTTCGACACAGAGCCCTCGCGCACCAGCACATGCATGCCCTTGCGCAGCTTTTCCAGCGCCTCTTCAGCCGAGGTCGTCTCGTGGTCGGTGCGGATTTCGGCGGCCAGATAACCATTGAGGTCGTAGCCGCGCACCAGCGGCGCATGGCCATCGATGTGGCGGCCCTGAAATGCCTCCAGCTTGGCCATGCAGCCGGGGTCCTTGGCCAGAACGCCCGGAAAATTCATGAACTCGGCAAGACCGATCACGCTTGGATGGTCGGCGAAGGGGAGAAGGTCGTCGACAGTCAGCTCCGCGCCGGAGGTTTCCAGATGCGTTGCCGGCACGCAGCTCGACAGCTGCACGCGGATGTCCATGACCGTTTCGGCGACGCTGTCGAGAAAATAGGTGATGCCCTCCAGCCCCAGCACATTGGCGATCTCGTGCGGATCGCAGATCGCTGTCGTTACGCCGCAGGGCAGCACGCAGCGGTCGAATTCATGCGGCGTCACCAGCGAGGATTCGATGTGCAGATGGGTGTCGATGAAGCCGGGCACGACGATGCGGCCGGAAATATCGATCTCATGCGCACCCCTGTATTCGGCGCAGGTGCCCACGATACGGTCGCCGCAGATGGCGATGTCGCCTTCCACCAGCTCGCCGGTGACGAGATCGAAGAAACGGCCTCCCTTCAGCACCAGATCGGCCGGCTCGCGGCCGATGCCCTGATCGATCGCGCGCTCGATTGAAAAGCTCTTGTCAGCCATGCCCGTTTCCGTCCGCTTGTGCATCATCAAGCGCCTTGCGGGCGCTTCATGACACCTATCCCGTATCGACCCCGTGATACAAGGACATGCAGGCGATGGATCGTGCTGTGGGCAGAAGGAGCAGCCCTTACGGAGTTGCGCGGCGCGGTTATTCCCGCACCAGCCCGCCGCGCCGCAGCAGCATGAGAAACAGGAGCGGCAGCAGGGTCGTCAGGATGATGGTGACAAAGGCCATCGCCATGCCAAGCCCAACCGACCCCTGCTCGAACTGACGCCAGATGAAGGTTGAGATGGTCTGCATGCCGACAGGCGCCACGACAATCGAAGCCACCAGTTCGCGCGAGGCGAGCGCGAAGACAAGCAGCATGGCCGAAGCGAGGCTGGGAAACACGAGCGGCAGCAGGATGCGCCGGAAAGCGACCGCGCCGGAGGCACCCGCAACGCGCGCCGCCGCTTCCAGATTGTCGCCGATCTGGAGGAAGGCGGCCGTCGCATAGCGCGCCGTCTGCGGCAGCAGGATGCAGCAATAGGCCAGCAGCAGGATGAAGCCGGTATTGTAGGGCGTGAACGGCAGCCCCGGCATGTTCCACGCCAGAATGAGACCGACCGCCACCACGATGCCCGGCAAGGCATTGGGCAGGACGGTCATGATGTCGATGAGGGCGCGGCCCCGGATGCGAGTCTTGACCACGACATAGGCGGCGACCACCCCAATCAGGCCGGTCAGCACCGCCGTCGCCAGCCCGAGCGTGAAGCTGTTGGTCAAGGCGCCGAGCGCTCCGGCCGAATTGCCGAACACATCGGCGAAGTGGCGCAGCGTCAGGTTGTCGAGAGCAAGCCCACCGGAGATCGTGCCCGAAAGCGCCGTGCCCAGAATGGCCAGCATGGGCACGCCGGTGGACAGGAAAGCGACGATGCCGAACATCAGCATCACCGGACCAGTGAGACGGCCAAGCTCGCGCTTTTCCGCATTCTGCGGCTTGCCGCCAACTGTCTGGTACGAGCGCCGCGTCAGGATCCAGCGTTGCAGCAGGAAGGCGGCGAGAGACATAATGACGAGCACCAGCGACAGCGTGGCAGCCCCCGGCAGGTCGATCGGCCAATCGCCGACGCGCGTGTCGATGCCGGTGACGAGCACCTCGAATCCGGCGCGGCGGCCAAGCGCTGCGGGCGTGCCGTATTCCTCGATTGCCGCGGCGAAAACGAGCAGCAGGCTGGCGGCCAGACCGGGAGCGGAAAGCGGCAGCGTGATGCGCCAGAAGGCGCGTGCCGGCGTGGCGCCAAACACCCGTCCGACATCGGAATAGCGCAGGCCGATGGCCTCGACGGTGCGCGACACCGCGAAATAGACGACCGGAAAGGTGTTGAAGGTCATGACCAGCGTCATGCCGAAAAGTGAGAACAGAACCGGCGTCAGGTTGAAGCCGAAAAGCTGCTCCATATAACCGCGCGGTTGCAGCGTCATGATCCAGCCGAGCGTCGCGATGTAAGGCGGGATCATGAAGGGAACGAGCAGCAGCACGTCCCACACCGGAGCGAGGGGGATACGGTAGAGCGCGCGTGCCACTCCCAGCGGAATGGCCAGCAATGCGGAGGCCATGACGACGCACAGACCGAGAAGAACCGTGTTGCCGGTCATCCTCAGCAGGCGCACGTCGCCCAGCGTCTGCGAAAGCAGGGAGAAGGGCCGGGCGAAGGAGCCCGCCCCCAGTTCCGGAAAGATCGCCTGCAGGACGATTGCGGCGAAGGGTACGGCAACGACGACGACCAGACCGCTCAGGGCAAGCCACGCGGCAGGCGCGACGCCGCCGATATCCTTCGCACTCATTCGATCAGGCTCAGTTGGCGCCGAAAATATCGGAAATCTGCTGAAGGATTTCCTTGCGCTTGCCCTGTATCGCCGCCGCGTCATAGTCGATCAGCTTGAGGTCGGAGATCAGCGGGCGGTCGGCCGGGATATCGCTGCGGGCAGGCATCAGATAGGTGCCGGCGACCAGCTTCTGGCCTTCGTCGGAGAGCATGTAGTCCACGAACTTCTTCGCCTCGTCCTGGTTCTTCGACCAGTTCAGGATCATGACCGGGCGCGGCGCGATGACCGTGCCGGTTTCGGGGAAGATCACGTCGATGCTTTCGCCTTTGGCCTTGTTGCCGAAGGTGATGTAGTCGACCGCGCCGAAGACGGCGGCCTTGGCGCCCTGCAGCACCGGGTTCAGCGCTTCGGCATTGGCGCCGGCGATGATGGCGCCATTGTCCTTCAGGCTTTTGAACAACGCGAAATCATCCTGTCCGGCCAGCGCCGCTGTGAGCTCGAAGGATGAGCCGGACTGCGCGGGATCGGGAATGTTCACCAGATCCCTGAACTCGGGCTTTGCCAGATCGCTCCACTCGGCCGGCTTCGGCGTGCCGCTCTTGGTGTTCCAGGCGATGCCGAGCGCGGAAACGCCCTGCGCCACGGCGGTCTCGTTCTTCAGGAAATCAGGAACCTTTTCGGCGTTGGGGCTGGTGTAGGAAACGAGCCAGCCGCGCTTGGCGAAGTCGGTGGCCGTTTCCCACGACGCGGAGACCAGCACGTCGACCGCCGGATTGGCGGCCTCGGCCTCGATGCGGGCCATGATCTTGCCGGTGGTGGCCTGGAAGACATTGACCTTGATGCCGCTCTGCGCGGTGAAGCCTTCGGCCAGCTTGTCGATGAGGCTCTGCGGGCCGGCGGTGTAAACGGTGATGTCGGCATGGGCGACGCCTGCCAGAAGCAGGGTCGATGCAGCGCCGAAGACAAGCCCCTTGATCGATTTCAACATGTCGCAACCTTCTTTTCTGGAGTTCCATGGCTGCCCTGCCCGAACCAGCGAATCCGGTCGGGATCGATGGACAGTCCAATCTGTTCGCCCGGCCGCAACCGCGCGGCGCTGGGAAGCTGCAGTTCCACGCCCGGCGCGCAGGCCAGCATGACCGTGGCCAGATGGCCGTCACCGCGGAATTGCGAACGCAGCACCTTTGCCGGCAAGGCGTCCGCCGAAGTACCGCATACCGATACGGCGTCGAGAGGCACCAGCACCTGCGCTTCACCTTGCAGCGGCTGCGTGGCATCGCTGACCAGCGCATGGCCGCTGTCACCAACGAACCAATGTCCGTCACGCCACACGACATTCACCGTTCCGCCAAGGCGCAGGAAATCGGCCACTTCGGGGGTCGCTGGGCGGGCAATCAGGTCGTCGGGCGACGCGAGCTGGGCAATCTCGCCGGCGCGCATGACCGCAACCTCGTCGGCCAGCGTCAGCGCTTCGGCATGGTCGTGGGTGACATAGATCGCCGTCAGATCAAGCTCGGCGATCAGGCCGGCCAGTTCGCCGACCATGTTCTCGCGCAACTCCCGATCAAGATTGGAGAGCGGCTCGTCGAAGAGGATGAGCTGCGGCTCGGCGACGATCGCGCGCGCGATGGCGACACGCTGCTGCTGGCCGCCGGAAAGGTCGCTCGGCCGGCGGTCCGCATAGGCTTCCAGCCCGACGCGGCGCAAAGCGCGCAGGGTCCGCTCATTGCGCTCGGCCCTGCCGATGCCGCGCATTTCCAGCGGAAAGGAAACATTGCCGCCCACCGTCAGATGCGGCCACAGCGCATAGTCCTGAAACACCATGCCGAGATTGCGCCGTTCGGGCGGTGCGAAGACCCCGGTGCCGGCATCCGCCACAACCTGCCCCGCTATGCTGACCGCGCCTTTCGTCGGCTGCAAAAGCCCGGCGACGAGCCGCAGAAGCGTGGTCTTGCCGCAACCCGAAGGCCCGAGCAGCGCCAGCGTGCGGCCCCTGGCCAGCGAAAGATCGATGCTCCTGAGGATGATGCTCTCCCCGTAGTGCAGCGCAAGGCCACGCGCGGAAACGGCGCTTACGGGCAGATCGATTGGGTTTGTCATACGCAAAGGCTTCGCTGCAGGAACTGCGCGTGCAATATGCCGCCTTCATAACAGTTCGATGACAGCGCCGGAGGCCGGTTTCAGCCAAGGCGCTCGATGCCGACAGCGCCATCGGGGGTAACGGTCGTGCGCAGGAAATGCGACAGCGCCCCATCATCGAAGGCAGCCGCGCTCAGATGCCCGGATCTGAAGGCATGCGTGTCGAGCGCGATGCGATTGGAATGGACTTCCGGCAGGCCCGACGGCGTCGGCGAATGACCATGCACGACCAGATGCCGGAACGGTTCGCGATGGTCGAGGAAGGCATCCTTGATCCACATCATGTCGGCTGGCGACTGCTGTGACAGCGGCACGCCGGGGCGAAGACCGGCATGCACGAAACACAGATCGCCTTTGACGACGCAATATTCCGCGCCCGCCAGAAGTTGCAGATGGCCGGGATGCCTTTCCAGAACAGCCCGGCGCGCCGCCTGCCAGTCGCTCACCGGATCGGCAATGCCATAGGAACGCAGGGCACCCGCCGCACCATAGCGATCCGCCCACAATTCAAGGCCCGATGCATCGAGCGACCCTTGCAGGAATTCCCTCAGGAACCAGTCATGATTGCCAAGCAGCAGGCGCGAGGCCGGGTTCCCACGCAAATGCGACGCGACAAGATCAAGGACGTCGCAGCTGTCCGGCCCCCGGTCGATCAGATCGCCAAGGAATATCACCGTCCCGTCGGGAGCTTCCCCGCCGATATGGGCGAGCAGCGCGCGCAAAAGGTCTGCGCGACCATGCACATCGCCAATCGCGTAGATGCGTTCCGCAACCATAAGCACCACTCCGCCTGCCAGACGGAATGGCTGTTAGAGCATCGGGCCGAAAAGGGAAATCCGGTTTTCGGTCCGATGCATTCTCAACAATTAGATTCCTTTGTGCATGCGAAGAAGCGCACGGTGATCTGTGGCGTGCCGGCTCCGGAGAAAAAGCCTTATGCGGCGCCCTCGAATTTGCGGTCAAGCAGCATGGCTGCCTCCAGAAGCCGCTTCGTGTAGGGGTGCTTCGGACGGTCGAACACCTCGTCGCGGTCGCCGATCTCGACAATGCGGCCATTTTCCATCACCGCCACGCGATCGGCCACTTGCTCGACGGCACCGAGATCATGGGACACGAACAGGCAGGCGAAACCGCGCTTTTCCTGGAGCTTGCGGATCAGCTCCAGTATCTGCTTCTGCACCGTCATATCCAGCGCCGACACCGGCTCGTCAGCCACCACGAAGGCAGGATCGCGCACGATGGCGCGGGCAATCGCCACGCGCTGGCGCTGCCCGCCCGACAGCTGATGCGGCAGCCGCGTCGTGAACTCGTGCGGAAGGCCAACCTCCGTCATCACCTCGCGCACCCGTTCCTCGATCTTCGCTTTGGTCATGCCCGGTTCGAGCAGCAGCGGCTCGCCGATGATCCCGGCGATCGTCTGGCGCGGATCGAGCGACGAATAGGGATCCTGGAAGATGATCTGGATGTCCCTGCGCTGGGCTTTTGCCTTGTCGCTGCGGGCATAGTCGATCTCCACGCCGCGAAAGCGCATCCGACCGTCGGTCGGGGCCTGCAGGCCGACGATGGTGCGGCCGAGCGTGGTCTTGCCCGACCCCGAAGCGCCGACCAGCGCCAGCGTCTCGCCCCGCGCCACGGTCAGCGTGATGCCGTCCACGGCGCGCTTGGCCTCGCGTTTCTGAAGCAGCGTCTGGCGGCCGGGATACTCGACGACGATGTTGTCCACCTCAAGGATGGTCTCGGGCTTGTCCACGGCGGGTCTGGCAATGGCCGGCCGGCGCGGCAGGGCATCGACGAGACGGCGCGTATAATCATGCGCGGGCGCCTTCAGAACATCGGCGCTGCGCCCCACCTCGACCATCCTGCCGCGATGCATCACCACGACATCACGCACATAATGCGACACCATGCCAAGGTCATGGCTGATGAGCAGGACGGCGGTGCCGTTCTCCTGCGTGAGCTCCACCATCAGGTCGAGCACGTCGCGCTGCACCAGCGTGTCGAGCGCCGTGGTGGGCTCGTCGGCGATCAGCAGCTTCGGCTTCAGAAGCATGACCGAAGCCAGCATGATGCGCTGGCGCATGCCGCCGGAAAACTCGTTCGGATAGGCGTTCAGGCAGCGATCGGGGTTCTGGATGCGGATACGTTCCAGCATGGCCAGCGACATGTCCCGGATCTCGGCCTTGCCGAGATTGCGATGCAGCCGCAGACCCTCGGCCATCTGCTCGCCGATGGTCATGGAGGGATTCAGCGAGACCATCGGCTCCTGAAAGACCATGCCGATCTGCGCGCCGCGCACGGCCCGCAGTTCCCGCGCGCCAAGGCCGATCAGTTCGGTTCCCTGAAAGCGGATGCTGCTGCCCGGCACCACGGTGAGCGGATGGGGCAGAAGCCCCAGTATGGCGCGCGCGGCCATGGTCTTGCCCGATCCGGACTCGCCCACCAGCGCCAGCATGCCGCCGGGCTCGATGGAAAAGTCGACATCATCGACCACCAGCGCGCCCTCTGTTCCGACGCTGATTGAAAGTTTGCTGGCCGCAATGGCCGGCACCGTCCCCGCTGTCACCGCTTCCACTCCCGTTTGCGTGCGAATTTTCCGGCCTCCCTTTCTGGCTGGTGCGCGTTCTCAGGCTGCGCAGATTGCCTTCAGCGCGGCAATGGTTTTCTGGTCGAGATCGTCGCTGATCGGCAGCGGCTCCGAAGCCTGGCGCACGACGACGGTTTCCGAGGCGCGGTCGATCCACAGGAACTGGCCGAAAATGCCCATGGCGGCCAGCGCGCCGGTGCCCGTCTCGTACCAGTAGGCCAGATAGCTGCCGCCCGGATAGAGGAAGCACTGGTCGCCTGCCGCCCAGATGGCGCGGTCGCCGCCGGTCCACAGCCGTTCCACGAACTCCGCAGGCAGCACGCCGCGCCCGCCGACGCGCAGCAACTCGCCAAGACGGGCAAGATCGCGCGCGGTAACGGAAATGCCGCCCGAAGTGCGCGGATTGCCGGCGCTGTCGACGGTAATGAAGCCATCCGTATGCGCACCCATCGGCTGCCATACGCGCGTGCTCAGAAGGTCCGCGAAGCGCATGCCGGAGGCAGCCTCGACCACCAGACCGGCCATGTCGGAATTCGGCGAGCGATAGCGATGAAGGGTGCCGTGTGGGTGAGTGGCACGCGGCAGCGAGCACAGGAAATCACGCAAATTCGTGGTCGGATCACCGGCGCGCTGCGGCTTCCACAGCATGGCCCGGCGATAGCGGTCGAAACTGCCGTCCTCGTCCAGATAAAGCTCGTCGAAATCGAGCGCCACCGTCATGTTGAAGAGGTCACGAACCGTCAGCCCCTCGTAGGCTGAACCGACGGCATCGGGGATGAAGTCCGTCACCATCTGGTCGAAGGAGAGTTTGCCCTCTGCTTCCAGAACGCCGGCAAGCATGCCCGTGAACGATTTGGAGATCGAGAACACGATATGGGCGCGCGCCGGGTCGACATAAGGCGCGTACCATTCCGCGATGACCTCGCCCCTGCGCATCACCACCAGCGCATCGCTGTGGCTTTCCTCCAGAAAATCCTCCAGCCGCAGCGTATTTCCCGCCACGTTGGAAACGGGAATGTCCGCGAAATGACCGAATGGCCGGACCGGCGTCTCGGCAATGCGGGCGCTGATGATCTGGGCGGAGGGAACATATTCCGCGACGTTCTGGAACGTCGACATGGAATAGGGACGCTCGCGCCAGTTGCCGAGATTGATGTCGGCACGGGTGAAGGGGAGTTCGGCAGTCATATAAAGCCTCTGGTTTCGAGGATATGGCAATGAGTGTGTGCGATCTGCGATCGCGTATCAAGCAGATAATAAGCTGTGCGGAAGCAGCCGCACCATGTCTGCCGGCGGCTGTACGATGCCAAGCATGGTGCGGCCGGGCATGCGGGGCCGCGGCTTGGCTGCGGCCCGTCTTCCCATCATTCGCTGGCCGGGCTTTCCGCTTCGAGACGGCGCAGTTCGATTTCCGCCGCATCGAGCGCTTTCAGCAGCCTGTCGCAGGCCACGTCGATGTTCTCGCGGGTCCAGATCAGCGGCGGCGACATGATGATCGTATCGCCGACCGCGCGCACCATGAAGCCGTTGTCGATGGACAGGTCACGCACCTTGTCGCCCGCATGCTTGCCCTTGAAGCGGCTGCGGTCGCCCTTGTCCTTGACGATCTCGATGGCCGCCATCAGGCCGATGGCACGAGTTTCGCCGACGATCGGATGGGTGCCGATGCGCTCGGCCAGCGCCCTGGCGAGGTATGGCCCGGTGTCCTCGCGCACGCGCTCGATCAGGCCTTCCTTCTCGATGATCTCCAGATTCTTCAGCGCCACGGCGCAGGCCACCGGATGCCCCGAATAGGTATAGCCGTGATAGAACTCGCCGCCCTTCTCGATCAGGGTGGACGCGATCCGGTCGCCGACCAGCAGCGCCGACAGCGGCTGGTAACCGGAGGTCAGCGCCTTGGCCGTGGTGATGGTGTCGGGCTTGATGTTGAAGGTCTTGCAGGCAAACCATTCACCGGTGCGGCCATAGCCGGTGATGACCTCGTCGATCATCAAAAGCACGTCGTACTTGTCGCAGATGCGCTGGATTTCCGGCCAGTAGCTGGCCGGCGGGATCTTCACGCCGCCGGCGCCCAGCACCGGCTCGCCAATGAAAGCGGCGACGTTTTCAGCGCCCGCCTCAAGGATCGCGTCTTCGACGGCACGTGCCGCCCGCAGGCCGAAATCGTGCTCGCTCTCGCCCGGCAAGGCAAGCTCGAACGAATAGGGCGGCATGACATGGACGATGCCCGGCACCGCGCCGTAAAGCTGGCTGTGCATGCCGTCCATGCCGGACAGCGAAGCGCCGGCGATGGAGGAGCCGTGATAGCCGGTCTTGCGCGAAATCACGATGCGCTTCGAGGGCTTGCCTTCCAGCGCCCAGTAATGGCGCACCAGCTTGAGAGCCGTGTCGTTGGCTTCCGAACCGGACGAGCCATAGAACACCTGATTGACGTTGTCGGGCGCCAGTTCCGCCAGCTTGCCCGCCAGCAGCACCGGTGTCGGCGTCGTGCAGCGGAAGAAGGAGTTGTAGAACGGCAGTTCCTTCATCTGGTCATAGGCGACGCGGGCCAGTTCCTCGCGGCCATAGCCGACATTGATGCACCACAGGCCGGCCATGCCGTCCAGGATCTCGGCGCCTTCGCTGTCATAGATATAGGGTCCTTCAGAACGCACGATCATGCGGGCGCCGGCGCCACGCAGTTCCTTGTGGTCGGTGAAGGGGTGGAGATGATGCGCGGAATCGATGGCCTGCAGATTGGCGCGCGAAATGGTCTGGTCAGTCATGTAATGTCTTCCTTCCTCGGTTTTCAGTTATGCGGAGGCGAAGGAAGACGGCGGCGAATAGCCGATGCGGGCGCACAGCAGCAAAAGCTCGGCCCTCCGCGTGCGGGGCGACTGGGTGAGCGTACAGCCGGACAGGAGGGGACAGCGGCGATGGCTATGCATGGGCTTTGCCATAACGCCAGTAGCCCATCATGGTGAGCTGATTGCGGTCTATGCCAAGCTCACCCAGAAAATGCGTGCGAATGCGGCTGACGGCCGCCGTTTCACCGGCGATCCAGCCGTAAAAGCTGTTGGCGGCAGGCGCCGCACGGTCCCATAATGTGTCTTTGTCGACATCGACCGCTTCCGGCTGCGCCGGAGCCGTGCGCATGGCGCTGCCGGGAATGTCCGCGGCAAGTGCTGCGCCGACCATCAGCTCGCCATAGCCGTGGTTGCCTGCGTCGCGCGGCAGCCAGCGCAGGTCGAGGCCATCCCATGACGGCACCTTCTGCGCATCCTCCATGCAGGGCAGTTCGACACATACCGTCGCCCGCGGCCTGACCTCCCACAAGGCGATCTGTTCCAGAATGCCGGCAATGGCCGGCAGCGCCGTCTCGTCGCCGATGATGAGCAGATCGGTCAGCCCCGGTGGCGGCTCCCAGTCGAAACCGCCGATCTCGCCGACATACGCACTGTTGGGGCCTGTAGTCTGGATCGGGTCGCCCGGCTCTGCGCTCATCGCCCAGCACGAGGCCGGTCCGTTGTCGCCGTGGACGACGAAATCGACGGTGAGAAGCTGCCGGGCCGGGTCGATGGCGCGGATGGTGTAGGTGCGCATCGGCGCGCGCTGGTGCGGCGGCAGCGCCTTGTAGATCTTCAGGTAGTCGGGGCTGACGGGAAGGGCTGACGGCGTTCCATCCTCGCGCGGAAAGAACAGCTTGATGCGCTGGTCCGGCGCAAGCGTCGTCATGGCGACCAGATCGGCACCCGCAAACACCAGCCGCGCCATGTTCGGCGTCAGCAGCCGGCGCTCGGCCAGCCGGACATTGAAGATGCGGTAGGGCGTTTCCGACATTGTCCGTCACCCAAGGCCAAGGAGATGGGCGCGGGCGGCGATTTCGGCGACGCGCTCCTCATTGGAGGCGGCGAGGTTGCCGTCCGCATTCCACAGGCTGTTCTCAAAGCCCACGCGCACCTTGCCGCCGGCTCGCATCGCAGCCTCAAGGCAATCCGTCTCGCTGCGGCCGAAGGCACACACCATCCAGTCGGGCGATTGCGGCAGGTCCGTGGCCGCGCGCAGGAACGCATCGAGATCGCCGGGCTCGCTCTGCTGGTTCGCCGAATAGCGGCCCAGCACATAGATGACCGAAGGCTGACCGGCCGGGATTACCTGCCGGGCCATCAGGTCGCCCAGCCGCGCCACATCGGCATCGTCATAGAGAATGTGCTGAACGTGGATCTGCTGCTGCCGGCACCAGCCATAGAAGCGCGCGGCTTCCGCCTCGCTCGCGGCATCGGGAACCAGTTCACGAATGGCCGCGGAAATGGCGCGCGGCTGCAAGGTGCGCACAAGCTGCATCTGCTCGGGCGCGCTATAGATGCCAACCGCCTCGGTGGAGACCTGCACGACCATCTGCGGAACGCGCTGCGCCAGCGCCCCGATGAGCTGGCGATAGAGATCAGCATCGAGCGCATGCCGGCCGGTCTCGTCGCGCACATGGGCGTGGATGGCGTCAGCCCCCGCCTTCCAGCAGGCTTCAGCCGTCTCGACGATCTCGGAAACAGTCATCGGCAGCGCCGGATGATCGGCTTTGGTGCGGCGCGCGCCGTTCGGCGCCACCATGATGAGCGGAAGGCCGGTCATTGCGCGCCCTTCCCTGCTTTCTTATCGGCCCCGGCTTCGTCCTCAGCCATGAGGCGCAAAAGAGCGATCAAAAGCCGGTCGCGGCGCTGGGTAAGCTCGCCCATTGCGCGCCCGGCAACCTCGGCCTGCATGCCTTCGACCAGCTTGCGCCTGGTCTCCGCATCGAGGCGCGGCGTGCCGAGCGTCGCCCATCTTGCCTCCTGCGCAGGGCCGAGATGGTCGAGATAGGCCTCAAGCCCGCCCTCGCCGCCGCCCAGATGATAGAGCATGTGCGGGCCTTCGACCGCCCAGCGCAACCCCGGCCCGAAGCGGATCGCCCGGTCCACATCCTCAACCGAGGCGATGCCCTCGGCCACGATGTTGACGGCCTCGCGCCACAGCGCCGAGCTCATGCGGTTGGCGAGATGGCCGACGGCCTCGCGCGCCACGCGCACCGGAACCTTGCCGATCGCCTCGAAGAAGGCATAGGCGGCATCGACCGCAGCCGGCGACCCTTTCTCGCCCGCCACCAGCTCCACCAGCGGCACCAGATGCGGTGGATTGAAGGGATGAGCGACGATGACGCGCTCCGGATTGGCGCATTCGGCCTGCAACTGGCTTGCGGGAAAAGAAGAAGTGCTCGATCCGATGACGACATCGGCGGGAACTGCGGCATCGATTTCGGCCAGCAGCGACTGCTTGAGCGGCAGTTTTTCCGGCGCGTTTTCCTGAACGTAATCCGCGCCCTCGACCGCCTCCGCGATCGTGGCACACCAGATCAGCCGGCCGCGCTCACGGCCAGACGGGCCGACCGCATCAAGATCACCCAGCCCCGCTTCGACGAAAGCCGCCAGTCGCTCTTCTCCATCCGGCGCAGGGTCCCATGCACGCACATCCAGCCCGCGATGCAGGAAGCAAGCCGCCCACATGCCGCCAATGAGGCCGCAGCCGACCACCGCGACGGTGCGAACTTCATGCCCTGCCCGATATGCACTCACACTCGCCATTCGTCTGGATCGCCTCCCCGCTCCCGGATCATTTCGGCCTGTCAAGGCGCCGGCCGAAGCTCGCCCTGAAGCTGCTGGCCAGCCTGCGCAGAATGTCATGACCGGATCATGATCCGCAAGCCGTCTATATCTCTATATATTGCGATCGCAGATCGCGCAATTGCGTGAGGCATGAATTTTTATTCTGCCCACACAAAGCGGCAATAAACCTTTTTATCATGGAATTATAGGAACGCTGACAAAACGACTCTTCTTTTGCGAACTCGCCAAAACAGCACCTGATTCAGAACATCTGCGCAGACAGAGAACCAACGTCTTCAGAGCTCAATGACGACATCGCCTATGGGGGAGGTCGAGCAGGCAAGAACCACATTCGCCGCTTTTTCCTCATCCGAAAGCACGGACCGGTCGCGGTCGGCAGCATTGGCCGCGATGCGCCAGTCTCCCGTTACCACGGTGCAACGGCATGAGCCGCATATACCGGCCTCGCAGTCGGACTGGATTTTGACGCCGGCACCGCGCGCCAGCGCGAGAAGCGTGGTGGTGCCTTCGCCCTCCACGGTCTTGCCAGACCGCTGGAAGGAAACGCTGAAGCGCCCGATCGGGGGAAGATCGACAGCGCTTTCGTCCGCCCCGAAACTCTCTTCCAGATAGGCCAGCGCCGGTTGCGGCAGCAAGCTGGTGCACACATCGCGCACCTTGTTGCGGAAGCCCGTGGGGCCGCAGCAAAAGGCGATGCGTTCGGACAGGTCAGGGCAGACGATCTGCGCCATGGTCTCGTCGAACCTGCCGGCATGCACAATGCCCGGCGCATCAACGGCATCGTCCGCGCCTTTCGCGGAAAGATTCCAGGAAATGCGCAGCCGCTCGCCAAGCTGATGCTGGAGCAGTTTCAGTTCGTCGCGGAACGGCATGTCGGCCGCGGTTCGGGCACTGTGGTGGTAGACGACATCCCGATCGAGATTGGCATCGGCAATGGTGCGCAGGATCGAGATCATCGGCGTCACGCCGCTTCCCGCCGAGACCAGAAACAGCTTCTTCGTGTCCCCGGCCGCGCCCAGATGAAATTTTCCATTCGGACCGGAGGCCTGAAGCCGGTCGCCGACATGCAGGCTCTCATGCAGCCAGCACGACACGAAACCGTCCTGCGCCCGCTTGACGGTCACCGACATGTGCAGGGGCCGCGAGGGAGAGGACGAGATCGTATAGTTGCGGCGCACAATCTCACCGCCGATGACGGGCATCAGCGTTATGAACTGGCCGGGCGAATAGGTGAAGGACGGCTCCGCCACGAAGCGGAAGGTCTTCATGTCGTTCGTCTCGTCAATCACCGCCACGCATGTAAGCTCCACCTGCCGGCTGCCGGACTGAAGCCCCTGCGCGGCCGCCGTGGGCAGGCGCGTGACCTTCCGCGCCGAACCCGGCAGCAGCGCTACCGGCTTCCTGCGCGACAGGACCTCGACCGCATCGCCGAGATGGATACGGCCGGCCGAATGCGGAATCAGGAACTGGCCGAAATAGACCTTGCCGTCTTCACCCCGCCTCTGCTTTCCCAGCATGCTCAGCGGCTCGTGATCCCTACGCGCCTGGCCGCTGGCGGGGTCGAGCGTGGTCATCATGCACCGGTCGCAGGCCCCGGCGACCTCGAAGCGCATGTCGCCGATGCGAATTTCGGCCCATGCGTCCTCGTCAAAGGGAAGCTCGCCCGCCACCACGACATTCGGCCGGAACCTGTCCATTTCCACCGGCTGCTCAAGATAGAGGTTCAGCTCTTCCAGCGACGCGGTGCTGGCCAGCAGAAGCGGCGCGGTATCGGCAAGGCTGACGACCCCGCCGCTGCCGATGTCGAGTGCGCGGGGATGACGGTCATCCTGCAAGACCAGCCGGCATGGCCGCTCCAGATGCCCGCAAAGCCAGTCCGCCACCGCATCGCCGGCATCGCGGGCTGAAACCTCGCTGCCCCAGACGGAAACCGGCCCGCAGGCAGGCTTCAGCTCTTCCCGGCGAAATCCGATCGGCGGCCTGCCCGTCGCGAACAGGATCACCTCGTCGCCATCCAGCACCACCCTGATCTGCATCAGCAGCGGAGCAGCGCGCGCAGTGATGGCGCAGCCCGTCTCGTCGACGACCATCATCGAGCGGTCATCGAGAAGCCCCTTGGAGCCGACACGCGCCGACAGCACCGGCATCCCCCGCGCCGACTTCAGCGGGAAGATTGTCAGGCCGGCGATGGTCATGGGCGCAATTGTCATTCGTCATCCAGTATAGGCGGATTTCGCCGTCGTACAGAACTCTTGCGCGGCTCAGGCATGGTCCGGCACCCGCCTCCGGGGTCGGCCCGCTTCGGAAGCCATGGCTTCGCGCACGCCGTTCCTGCGCCGTCATTCAAGAATTTCTGCACATATATATTGCGATCGCAGATCGCACAATGTATCAGGATGAAAATGGAATGACGGGTCGAAGAAATTCGCTTTTTCAACGACGAGCCCTTCCCGCAATATCCTGAAATCCAGTTTCATCCCTGCCGCCTGAGAGGAGTTCACATGGCCGATCGCACCGACTGGCACCAGTTGGCAGAGACCGTGAGCCTTCCCACGCTCGCCATCATCGATGGCCGCAAGGTGCCGGCAGTGTCGGGCGAAACCTTCTCATCGGTGAACCCCGCCACCGGCAAGGTGCTGGCCGAGGTGGCCGCCTGCGACGGCCGCGACATCGATCTTGCCGTCGCCGCCGCGCGCCGCAGCTTCGAGCAGGGCATATGGCGCGACCGCGCGCCGGCCGAGCGCAAGGCCGTGCTTCTGAAACTGGCGGAACTGCTGCGGGCGGAACTGCCCCGGCTGGCGGTTCTGGAATCGCTCGACATGGGCAAGCTGGTGCGCGATGCCCACGACAACGACATCGCCAACGCCATCAGCATCCTTCAGTGGCATGCCGAGGAAGCCGACAAGATCTATGACGAGGTGGCGCCGCTGCCACCCGGCAATCTCGGCATCGTGCGGCGTGTGCCGCTGGGGGTCATCGGCGCGGTGGTGCCATGGAACTTCCCCTTCAACATGGCGGTGTGGAAATGCATTCCTGCACTGGTTGCCGGCAACAGCGTTGTGCTGAAGCCGGCCGAGCAGTCCCCCTTCACAGCCCTGCGCCTTGGCGAGCTGGCACTTGAGGCCGGCATTCCGGCAGGCGTGTTCAATGTTGTGCCGGGGCTTGGCGAAACCGCCGGGCAGGCGCTTGGCCGCCACATGGATGTCGATTGCCTGGCCTTCACCGGCTCTACCGCCGTCGGCAAGCTGTTCCTGCGCTATGCAGGCGAATCCAACATGAAGCAGGTCTGGCTCGAGTGCGGCGGAAAATCTCCCGCAATCGTCTTTTCCGACTGCGCCGATCTCGATCATGCCGCAGACCAGATCGCCGCCGGCATCTTCTACAATCAGGGGCAGGTGTGCTCGGCCTCTTCCCGCCTCTATGTTCATGCCCCGATTGCCCGCCAGCTCACCGATCTTCTGGTGCAGCGCGCCGGGCGTTACCGCCCCGGCGATCCGCTCGATCCGGCTTCCGGCCTCGGCGCCATGGTCGATGCCAGGCACGCCGCCACCGTCATGCGCTATGTGGAGGCTGGAAAGCGGGAGGCCGACCTCGCCACCGGAGGCTGCGCGGCCACGGTGAACGGAGCGGGCAGCTTCATAGAGCCGACCATCTTCACCGGCGTGCGGCAGGAAGCGTCGATCATGCGGGAGGAGATTTTCGGGCCAGTGCTCTCTGTCTCGACGTTCGAGCATGAGGACGAGGCCGTCCGCCTCGCCAATGCCAGCATCTACGGGCTCGCCGCCTCGATCTTCACCGACGACCTGTCGCGCGCCCACCGGGTTTCGGAACGCATCGTGGCCGGCGTGGTGGCGGTGAACGTCGTTGACCCCGTCAATCCCGCCGTCCCTTTCGGCGGCTTTCGCCAATCCGGCAACGGGCGCGACCTCTCGCGCCACGCCGTCGACAAATACACTGCACTGCGGACCACCTGGATTCGCCATCGTCACTGACAACGGGAGAAATGATTGCAGTCTGAGGAAAGCCGGAATGCCGCGCTCGCGTGGCTTGAAAACAATCCGCAGGTGGAAAGCGTGCGCGTCGCCATATGCGACCTCAACGGGGTGATGCGCGGCAAGCGCATCGCCGCCGATCAGGCGCGCAAGGCGCTCGATGGCGGCATGCGG
Organism: Aquamicrobium sp. NLF2-7; assembly: GCF_022359935.1. Lineage (NCBI taxonomy): Bacteria > Pseudomonadati > Pseudomonadota > Alphaproteobacteria > Hyphomicrobiales > Phyllobacteriaceae > Aquamicrobium > Aquamicrobium sp. NLF2-7. The sequence continues at coordinate 367,750 of NZ_JAKSED010000002.1, forward strand.
ATGGCCTATTCGCTGATCGGCATGGACATCTGGGGAGAGGACATCGAAGGCAATCCGCTGGTCTACAGCACCGGTGATTCCGATGCGGTGTGCCACTGGACCGGCCGGCCGATCGTTCCGGTGGACTGGACACCGCTGCCGACGGCCCTCATCCCGCTCACGCTCGCCTATGATGACGGGCGGCCCTTTCCGGGAGACCCCAGACAGGCGCTGGCGGAAATCCAGAGGCGGTATGCAGCGCGCGGCCTCACGCCGGTTGTCGCCACCGAGCTTGAATTCTATCTGTTCGATGCCGCCTCCAATGAACCCGTCGGGCCGGTCTCGCCGGTCAACGGCAGGAGGCTCAATGCGGATGGAGCCCTGTCCATCGACGAACTGGACGCGTTCGAGACCTTCATCTCGGAAGTCTATGCCGCCTGCCGTGCGCAGAACATTCCCGTCGACACCACCATTGCCGAGAACGGGGTCGGCCAGTTCGAGATCAACCTCAACCACGTCGCCAACGCGCTGAAGGCGGCGGACGACGCCATCCTGTTCAAGCGGGTGGTGCGCGGCATCGCCCGCAAGCACGGCTTCATCGCCAGCTTCATGGCCAAGCCCTATGGCGACCGGGCGGGCAGCGGCCTGCATGTGCATTTCAGCCTGCTCGACGGCGACGGCAACAATGTCTTCGACGACGGCACCGAAAAGGGAACGGACATCATGCGCCACGCCGTCGGCGGTCTGCTGCGCGGCATGGCGCAGAGCACGCTCATCTTCGCGCCGCACTTCAACTCCTACCGCCGGCTGCGGCCCAAATCCTATGCGCCCACCGCCGTGGCATGGGGCTATGAGAACCGGATGGTGGCGATCCGCATTCCCGGCGGATCGCACAAGGCGCGCCGCATCGAGCACCGCGTCGCCGGGGCCGATGCCAATCCCTATCTGGTTCTGGCCAGCGTGCTGGGTTCGGCCCTGATCGGCATGGAAGAGGCCTGCGATCCCGGCCAGCCCATCGCCATGGATGTCGATTCCCACGATCTGCCGCGCCTGCCGTCAGACTGGCTGGCGGCGATCGCCGCATTCGAGCAGGGCAAACTGATGCAGGCGCTTTTCGCTCCGGAACTGCGCGATGCCTTCGTCGCCTGCAAGCAGCAGGAAGCCGATACCTTTGCCCGCAAGGTCGGCAGCTTCGAGCTCGAAACCTATATGGAGATGGTGTGATGGCAAGGCCCTGCGTCGCCGTCGCCACCGACACCATCGAGTTCGCGGGCACCGAATGGTTCGCCACGCAGCGCCAGTATGTCATGGCCGCCGCGCGCGCGGCCGGCGTCACGCCGCTTCTGGTGCCGAACCTCGGAAAAGACCTGGACTGCGAGGCCGTGGTCGACGCGGTGGACGGACTGCTTCTCACCGGCTCGGTTTCCAATGTCTATCCCACGCTCTACGGAGGCGAGGTCAGCCCCGCCAACGAGCCCTACGATCCGGCCCGCGACGCCACCAGCTTCGCCTTGCTGGAGCTTGCCCTGAAGCGCGGCTTGCCGCTGCTGGCGATCTGCCGCGGCCTGCAGGAGCTGAACGTCGCGCGCGGTGGCACGCTGCAGACGGAAATCCAGTCCATCGACGGCAATCTCGACCACCGCGCGCCGCAGTCGCCGGATCGCGCGGAGCGCTTTGCGGTGAAACACAGCATCCGGGCAGCCCCCGGCTCGCATCTGGCGGGGCTGATCGGCGATGAGCCCGTGATGGTCAACTCGCTTCACCGGCAGGCGATCGCGCGGCCCGGCAGCGGCATCGTTGTGGAAGCGGCCGCCGGGGACGGCATTGCCGAGGCCGTATCGGTACAGGATGCACGCAGCTTCGCCATGGGCGTGCAATGGCATCCCGAATTCGCAGCCGAAAACGACCCGGTGTCGCAAAAGCTGTTTCGCGCGTTCGGCGACGACGTGCGCGCCCATGCCGCGCGACGCTTCCCGGAACAGGAAGCCATTCAGGCAAAGGCGTGATCTGAAATCACGGCATCCGTGAGCGAGGTCGTTTTTCGTAGCTGCTTCATGATCGGCGCCGGGCGATCGCGCCGTTCCTCCATCGACATTGACAGCGTCTTTGTCGATTGGCCCTGATGAACTGGTGGTCTTAGAGACTGGTGTTCGGGAACTCGTCATTCACGACCAGTAAGCCGGTCATGATTTCGCGCGGTCACAGCATCCCATCGTCAGGATCACACGCAAATGCGTTGCCGGCTCGCGTCAGAAGAAGTGGACGGGATATTTCCGAAGGCTTGCAAAAGCCCCACCTGCCCGGTCAGGCTTTGAACTTCATGCTCCCGGCAAGCATATCCTTGCCGGGAGCAATCTTACGGAGCCGGTTCTCAGCCGATCAGCGGCAGGAGCTGGTCGAGGCTCTTCTTGGCGTCGCCATAGAACATGCGGGTGTTCTCTTTGTAGAAGAGCGGATTTTCGATGCCGGAATAGCCGGTTCCCTGACCGCGCTTCGACACGAAAACCTGCTTGGCCTTCCACACTTCAAGCACCGGCATTCCGGCAATCGGACTGTTGGGGTCTTCCTGCGCGGCCGGATTGACGATGTCGTTGGAGCCGATGACGATCGCAACGTCCGTTTCCGGGAAGTCCTCGTTGATCTCGTCCATTTCCAGAACGATGTCATAAGGCACCTTCGCCTCGGCCAGCAGCACGTTCATGTGGCCCGGCAACCGCCCGGCGACCGGATGAATGGCGAAGCGCACATTCTTGCCGGCAGCCCGCAGCTTGCGGGTCAGCTCGGAGACGGACTGCTGGGCCTGCGCCACCGCCATGCCATAGCCGGGCACGATGATGACACTGTCGGCCTCGTTCAGCGTCGCCGCCACACCATCGACGTCGATGGCGATCTGCTCGCCTTCGATTTCCATGGCAGGGCCTGTCGTCGTGCCGAACCCGCCAAGGATGACGGAAACGAAGGAACGGTTCATCGCCTTGCACATGATGTAGGACAGGATCGCGCCAGACGAGCCGACCAGCGCACCGGTCACGATCAGCAGATCGTTCGACAGCGAGAAACCGATCGCTGCCGCTGCCCAGCCCGAATAGCTGTTCAGCATCGACACGACGACCGGCATATCGGCGCCGCCGATGCCCATGATCAGGTGATAGCCGATGAACAGCGCCGCCACCGTCATCACAGCCAGCGCAGCGGTGCTGGCTGTGTTCAGGTAGACGACGAGCAGCACCAGCGAGATGAGCGCGGCGCTCGCATTGAGGATGTGACCGCCGGGCAGCTTCTTTGCCTTGCCGTCCACCTTGCCCGCCAGCTTGCCGAAGGCGATCACCGACCCGGTGAAGGTCACCGCGCCGATGAATACGCCGAGGAAGGTTTCCACCCGCAGGATGGAGATTTCGGCGGGGGTTTTATGCGCGATGCCGGCGGCGAAGCCGGTCAGGGCAAGGCGTGCGTCCGCCGCCATCGCTGCCACGCCCGTCATCTCGATATGGGTGTTGAAGCCGATGAACACGGCAGCCAGACCCACCAGCGAATGCATGGCGGCCACAAGCTGCGGCATTTCGGTCATCTGCACCCGCTGGGCGACGATCCAGCCGGCGGCGCCCCCGACGATGAGCACAGCCAGCGAAAGCTGCCAGAGGCCCGAACCGGCACCCACGAGCGTGGCTATGACCGCCAGCGCCATGCCGACGATGCCGTACCAGACGGCGCGTTTGGCGCTTTCCTGACCCGACAGGCCACCGAGAGAGAGGATGAACAGGACTGCCGCGACGATATAGGCGGCGGTTGTGAAACCGATTTCCATAACCCTCTCCCTTACGACTTCTGGAACATGGCGAGCATGCGCCGGGTGACGAGGAAGCCGCCGAAAATATTCACGCCTGCCATCAGCACGGAGAGTGCGGCCAGCACGATCACCAGCCAGCTGCCGGAACCAATCTGAAGCAGCGCGCCCAGAATGATGATTGAGGAAATGGCGTTGGTGATCGCCATCAGGGGCGTGTGCAGGCTGTGGCTGACATTCCAGATGACCTGGAAGCCGACGAAACAGGCCAGCACGAAGACGATGAAGTGCGACATGAAGCTGGCGGGGGCGAAATAGCCGGCCAGCAGCAAAAGAACGCCGCCTGTGGTGAGCAAGGCCACCTGATTGCGGGTCTGGGCCTTGAAGGCAGCCGCTTCCTGAGCCCGCCTCTCCTCGGCGGTCAGCTCTTTCGGCTTCTCCCTTGGTTTGGCGGCCGCGATGGCCCTGACCTTGGGCGGCGGGGGCGGCCAGGTGATCTCGCCCTTATGCGCAACCGTCGAGCCGCGGATCACATCGTCTTCCATGTCGTGAACGATGACGCCATCTTTCTGGGGCGTCAGATCGCTCAGCATGTGGCGAATGTTGTTGGAGTAGAGGCTGGACGCCTGTGCGGCCATGCGGCTCGGAAAATCGGTGTAGCCGATGATGGTCACGCCATTGTCGGTCACGATGCGCTCATCCGGCACCGTCAGATCGCAATTGCCGCCACGCTCGGCCGCCAGATCCACGACCACCGAGCCGCGCTTCATCGCCCTGACCATGTCCTCGGTCCACAGCTTGGGTGCCGGGCGCCCGGGAATGAGGGCCGTGGTGATGACGATGTCGACCTGAGGCGCCAGTTCACGGAACTTGGCAAGCTGCTTGGCGTGGAACTCGGGAGAAGACGGGGCGGCGTAACCGCCGGTGGCCGAGCCATCCTGCGCCGGCTCGAAATCGAGGAACACGAATTCCGCGCCCATGCTTTCGATCTGCTCGGCCACTTCGGGACGAACGTCGAAGGCATAGGTGATGGCGCCAAGGCTGATGCTGGCGCCGATGGCGGCCAGACCGGCCACGCCGGCACCTACCACCAGAACCCGGGCGGGGGGAATCTTGCCAGCCGCCGTCACCTGTCCGGTGAAGAAGCGGCCGAAATTGTTGGCGGCTTCGATGACGGCACGGTAGCCGGCCAGATTGGCCATGGAAGACAGGGCATCCATCTTCTGGGCACGGCTGATGCGCGGCACCATATCCATGGCGACGACCGTGACGCCCTTGCGCTTCGCCTGTTCCAGAAGCTCGGGATTCTGGCCGGGCCAGAAGAACGAGATGAGCGTCTGCCCTTCACGCATCCGCTCAAGCTCGTCAGCTTCCGGACCCCGGACCTTGACAAGCAGATCGGACGCTTTGGTTACGGCTTTGGCATCGGCAAGTACCGTGACGCCCGCTTCGGCGTAGGCTTCATCGGTAATGCCGGCTTTCTCGCCGGCTCCGGCTTCAACCAGACACTCATGACCGAGTTTCTGCAGATGCCGCGCCGAGTCCGGCGTCAACGCCACCCGGCTTTCACCGTCAGCAGTTTCCCTTAATGCTCCGATCTTCAAGTTTATCTCCCCTGCAACACGCTTTATCCCATTGGCGCTCGTCTGGAGCCGTACTGCAAGGTTCCGAGAAACTGATCGGGCAGTTTCTGAACCATGCCAGCTACCAGGCGGCCACTCAGTTGCGCGATTTTTCTGACAATGACAACATCATCCTGACAATGAATCATTGCCGGAACCGAATTTCTCAACGGCGTGCAGTGCAATACGCATATCGAGTCTGATGGAATTTGTGCCATCACGGCCAACGGGATGCGAGACAGGTCAGCGTTCCGGTTTCGTCATTCCGGCAAAGCCAAGGCCGCACTCATGCACGCCACAGCCATCTGATTTCCATAGTGATTTCATGTAGATATCGGATGATTTCCGAATTTTCAGATTACGGACGCCGAAAGAACGCCGCTTGCAGGACAACCGGGCAGGATCTTTTTCCGGCCATCTGAGATGTTGCCGCAAGCTCATCAGTCCATTTATTTTCAGCGCCAATCCCTGTGCCAGCTTCAAACTGAGTTCTGCACCAGATCGCTTTGAGTTTTTCTTTGGAACGGTGAACGCCGGGCCGGCAGGAATACGGCCTTCACGCCTCATGTGCATTTCGGCAGCGAAGCCGGATTTTCGCAGCAGGAGGTGGAAAACAACGGGCAGCCCTGCTGAATTCAGGAAGGAAAACGACCGGTCCGGCGCGCTGTCGTCGCCATGCCGCCACGCCATTCTCTCTGCCCTTTCCCGCCAATGACTTAAATAAGTCCCTTATTGGGAACGATACGGATAGAGTCGTGATTCACATGTCGCCGCGTCGCCGGACGACCTGACCTTCCGTATTCTGGAGTATGGACATGAGTACCAGACCGAACATCGTTGAACTCAAGCCCAAAATCGCTGTGATCGGGGTCGGCGGCGGCGGCGGTAACGCCGTCAACAACATGATCACCGAACAGCTGGAAGGCGTAAACTTCATCGCCGCCAACACAGATGCGCAGGCCCTCGCCATGTCGAAGGCATCGCAGCGCATCCAGCTTGGAGCCATGACCACCGAAGGCCTTGGCGCCGGCTCCCTGCCTGAAATCGGCTACGCAGCCGCCGAGGAAACGCTGGGCGAAGTCATGGAGCTTCTTGCCGGCACGCATATGTGCTTCGTCACTGCCGGAATGGGCGGCGGCACCGGCACCGGGGCGGCTCCCCTCATCGCCGATGCCGCCCGCAAGGCAGGCATTCTCACCGTTGCCGTTGTCACCAAGCCCTTTGTCTTCGAAGGTACGCGCCGGATGCAGGCTGCGGAGCGCGGCATCGAACGCCTGCGCGAATGCGCCGACACGGTCATCGTCATTCCAAACCAGAACCTGTTTCGCATCGCCGATGCGAAAACGACCTTCGGCGATGCCTTCATCATGGCGGATCGCGTGCTCTATTCGGGCGTCAGCTGCATCACCGACCTGATCGTGAAGGAGGGGCTCATCAATCTCGACTTCGCCGATGTGCGATCGGTGATGCGCGACATGGGACGCGCGATGATGGGCACCGGCGAGGCGACAGGCGAAGGCCGGGCAAAGAAGGCGGCAGAGGCGGCAATCGCCAATCCGCTTCTCGACGAAGCGTCGATGGGCGGCGCGAAGGGTGTGCTGGTCTCGATCTCCGGCGGCCAGGACATGACGCTGTTCGAGGTGGATGAGGCAGCAACCCGTATCCGCGAGGAAGTCGATGCCGATGCCGACATTATCGTTGGCGCCATCTTCGACCAGGCCCTGCAGGGCAGGTTCAGGGTTTCGGTGGTTGCCACGGGGTTGCGACAGCAGTCACCGGCCATCGAAATTGCCGGATAATCGCGTCCGCCTGCCAGCGGCAAGCGGCACCCCGAAAATCCTCAGGCGTGCTCCGCGATGACCGACAGGAAAGCCGGGCCGTAGCGATCGAGCTTGGCCTCGCCGACACCCGGCACTTCCGCCATTTCGCGGCGGGAGGCCGGCCTTGCCGCCGCAAGCTCGATCAGCGTCTTGTCGTGGAAAATGACATAGGGCGGCACGTTCTGCGCGCGCGCGATCTCCAGCCTTTTTTGCCGCAATGCCGCGAACAGGGCACGATCCGCCTCGGCTATGGCAGACTCGGCGCCGCCGCGGGCTACCCTGCCACGACGCGCGCGTGGCGGCCGTGGCGCGCGCAGCATCAGTGCGGGCTTGTCGCGCAGAAATTCGCGGCCCGCGGATGCGATCGACAGGCCGCCATGACCGGCGAGATCGACATTGATGAAGCGCAGCGCGATCAGCTTGCGCAGGATTGCCCGCCATGTGCGGTTGTCGTGCTCGGTGCCGATGCCGAATGTCGATATGCGATCATGCCCGAACCCGGCGATGCGCTCATTTTCCACGCCGAGCAGAACATCGGCGATGTAAGCCTGCCCGAAGCGCTCGCCAGTGCGATAGATGCAGGAAAGCGCCTTCTGCGCGGCTATCGTGCCGTCGAAAAGGACTGGCGGCTCCGCGCAGGTGTCGCAATTTCCGCAAGGCTCGCACTCATCGCCGAAATAGGATAGCAGCACCTGCCGCCGGCAGCCTGCCGTTTCGGCCAGGCCCAGCAGCGCATCGAGCTTCTGGCGTTCCATGCGCTTGCGCTGCTCGGGCGCATCGGATTCCTCGATGAAACGGCTGCGCAGGGCGATATCGTCATGGCCGTAGAGCATGAGCGTGTCCGACGGCAGACCGTCGCGCCCGGCGCGACCGGTTTCCTGATAATAGGCTTCTATGCTGGATGGCAGATCGATATGGGCCACGAAGCGCACGTCCGGCTTGTCGATGCCCATGCCGAAGGCGATGGTGGCCACCATAACCACCGCTTCGCCATGCTGGAAACGCGTCTGGTTGGCCTCGCGCGCGGCCTTGTCCATGCCGGCATGATAGGCCAGCGCATCATAGCCCTGGTCCCGCAGCCATGCGGCGGTTTCCTCGGTCCTGCGCTTCGACAGACAGTAGACGATGCCGCTCTCGCCCTCGTGGCGACGAAGAAAATCCTTAAGCTGGGCGCGCGGATTGTCCTTTTCCTCGATGGCGTAGCGGATGTTGGGCCGGTCGAAACCGGCAATGAAGGCGTCTGTCCCGGCAATGTTCAGGTGCGTCAGGATTTCGGCACGCGTCGGCTCATCGGCCGTCGCTGTCAGCGCCATGCGCGGCGTGTCGGCAAAGCGCTGCACGACCGCATCGAGCTGGCGATAGGAGGGGCGGAAATCATGCCCCCATTGCGAGAGGCAATGGGCCTCATCAATGGCAATCAGCGACAGCTTCACCCCGTCGAGCCGGTCAAGAACGTCCGGCCGCAGCAGCGTTTCGGGCGCGACATACAGAAGGTCGAGCCCGCCGGTGCTGACGGACTGCCACAGCTCGCGCCTCTCATCCGGTCCGAGATCGGAATTGAGCGCGGCTGCCCGGACACCGGCCTGTCGGAGTGCGGCCACCTGATCGGCCATCAGCGCCAGCAGCGGCGAAACGACAAGCCCCAGACCCGGACGGGCGATCGCCGGAATCTGATAGCACAGCGACTTGCCGCCGCCTGTCGGCATCAGCACGAAGGCGTTGTTGCCCGCAATAACATGCTCCACGATCCGTGCTTGCGGACCCCGGAACGCGTCATAGCCGTAGACGGATTTGAGAATTTCGAGGGAGGAGGCAGCCATGTTCTTCTGTGCCGGAAATTAACGGATGGGATCGTTCATGCATATCGGTTCAGCCTGCAGTAGCACAATGCGTGGCCGGACGGACGTCTGCCAGGCACAGGTGCGGCACCCTGCCCCGCCCCGTGGTCGGGACAGGGGGAGCCTATGGCTGTGGAACTCGGGAAAGGCAGCCGTCCGGCAATCATGTGTTCAGCCGCGTGGCTGGGTGGCAGCATGGATAACCATGCTGCCGGAACAACCGGGGAAATCAAAACGCTGTTTCCAACGACCGACCATGGCTGCCATATGCTCCCGCATGATGTTCTGGAAGCCATGCCCGCTACGGCATGTAGGAGAGCCTGTGCAATCGATGCAGACTTTCAGGCAGGAACCTCAGTCTCCCACCGCCAGGCCGAGACGTTTTCCGATCTTCGTGACCACAGTCGAGACGGCGTCCAGACGGCTGGCACCATCCTCGCTGATACCGCGCCGCCAATAGGAGGTGACGAGGTGCTGTTCCTTTCCAAGCTTGAGCACATTGCGCACATGGGAGCGTATGTCCCTGAAGGCGGAAAATTCGCAACCGGCCCAGACGAACACCCGCTCTTCACCAGCAGGCACTTCGACTGACCGCACCGCATCCGCAAGCAGCGTGGTCGTTCCCGCGGCCGCGCCGTTCCGGTGCAGCCATTTCAGTTCGAAGCGTTGCGGCAGAACGATATCCTGTTCCTCGGCGCGGTCCGCCACTTCGATCAGGGCCACGCCGCGGCTGTCGGGCGACAGGTTTTCAAGGGCACGCGCGATGGCAGGCAATGCGGTTTCATCGCCTGCCAGCAAATGCCAGTCGGCCTGCCGGATTCCCCGGCCACCCGGACCGACCATTCCGATCAGATCGCCCGGCTTGGCGGCGATCGCCCACGCCGAGCCCGGCCCTTCGTCGCCGTGCACGACCAGATCTATGTCCAGCGTTCCCGCTTGCGCATCCACGGAACGGATCGTGTATTTTCGCACCGACGGCTTGCCCGGGCCACCGGGCCAGCGGAAGCTGCCCTGCGCATCGAGAGCCGGCCACTCAGGCTCCACACCTGCCGGAGGCACCAGCAGCTTGCAGTGGATGTTGCCGAGCCCCGAAAACCGGAGCAGATTTTCACCTGCCAGGCGAATGCGCTGCATGTGCGGCGTGATGCGCCTGGTGCTGACCACCCGCATCAGCCGGAAATTGGGTGGCGCACCGCTTTCGCTTTCGTCCCCGGTCCAGACGATGTCGCTCGCCGAAACGCCGGTGAATTCCACGACATGCTCGGCCAGTTCCATCTTGATTTCCTGAAGCAGGCTTCTGTCTGCCGCTTCGGCGCGCAGATGCAGCGATCCTTCCTGCGGCGACAGCACGCCACGGCAGAAATCGAAATCCAGAACCGTCGCTTCTCCCTGCGATGATGCGCGCGCACCATGGCTTTCCAGATGCCCGGCGATGTCGGGAATGTGGCGGGCGGCATCGGCGATCGCGACCGTTGCCTCGGCCACCAGTGGAAAATGCCTGTTCATGCTGCGTCTCCGGCTGCCTGTCGCGCCGCAGCGCCATTATCCGTCAGATCCCTGATGTCGATGCGCAGCGAGCCGCTGGGAAGCGCCACGACATCGGCGACAACCCCATAGACATCCCGCAGCATAACGGGTGTAACGGCATCCGTGGGTCTGCCCTCCACGTAAAGGCCGCCGCCGCTCATCACCACCACCGTATCGGCCCACTCGGCCGCCAGCGCCAGATCGTGCAGCACGATGACGGCGGAGCGCCCCGAGCGGGTCAGTTCCCGCACCGTGCGCATGATGTGGAACTGGTGCCGCAAATCCAGCGCACTGGTCGGTTCGTCGAGCAGCAGCAGTTCAGGATCAGGTGCCAGCGCCTGTGCGAGCCCCGCCATCTGTCTTTGTCCGCCGGAAAGGCGATCAAGCGGCTCAAGCGCGAGATGAACAGCGTTCAGCCGTTCCAGAACCGCAACCGCCCTGCGACGCAGCAGCTTTTCATTTCCCGTCGGCGAGGCCACCTTGAGGGCCGTGACGATGGTTTCCAGAACACTCAGCCCCACTCCGGCCGGCAGCGACTGCGGCATGAAGCCGACATAAGCGGCACGCTGCTGGCGCGACATGGCAAGCAGGTTATGCCCGTTCAGCCACACCTTGCCGGAGGCCGGCAAAAGGCCGGCGATAGCTCGCAGCAGCGTTGACTTGCCGGCGCCGTTGGGTCCGACCAGCGCGGTGATCCCGCCTGCCTGTATGGGCGAGACGTGCAGGTCGCGGATGATCGCTCGGCGGCCGTAGCTCACCGTCAGCCCGCTGATGTGCAGGGACTTATCGCTCATGGGCGCCTGCGCCTCCGATGGATCAGGACGAAGAAGATCGGCAGACCGACCAGCGATGTGACGATGCCGACCGGCAGCAGCATGCCCGGCACCAGCGTCTTTGATGCGACGGAGGCGAGCGACATCACCAGCGCCCCGCTGCACAGGCTTGCCGGCAAAAGGAAGCGGTGGTCCTCGCCCACCATCAGGCGGGCGATATGGGGACCGACAAGGCCGATGAAACCGACGGTTCCGACAAAGGCGACAGCGGTGGCGGCAAGCAGGCTGACGCGCAGCAGAGAGAAGAACCGCAGGCGGCCAACGTCGATTCCGAAGCTTGCCGCGCGCTCTTCGCCAAGCCGAAGCGCCGTCATTTTCCACGACGATGCGAGCGAAAACGGGAACAGCAGCACCGTGACGATGCCCAGCACCGCCACCGTTTCCCAGCTGGCCGCGCCGAGATTGCCCATGCTCCAGAACACAAGCTGCTGGAGTGCGTCGGCCGAAGCCATGAACTGCACCAGTGCCACCAGCGCATTGAAGGTGAAGACCAGCGCGATGCCGAACAGCACGAGCGTCTCGATGCCCCCGCCACCGCGCGCCAGATACTGGAGCAGCAACACCGAGCCGAGCGCGAAGACGAAGGCATTGCCGGCGATGATCATGTGCGGCGGAACGAAGGGAAGCCCGAGGCCGAGAATGATGGCAAGCGACGCGCCCAGCGATGCGGCGGAGGAAACACCCAATGTGAAAGGACTGGCCAGCGGATTGTCGAGAACAGTCTGCATCTCAGCGCCGGCCAGAGACAACGCCGCCCCCACCAGCACCGCCATCATGGCGATGGGCAGCCGCACGTTCCAGAAGATCACCTCCATGGCACGGGTGGTGTCGGGATGCCCGGTGACGACTTTCCAGAGCTCGCTCAGTCCCATGCCCGAAGGGCCGGTGGTCATGTCGAGCATGATCGCCAGAAGGGTCATGACCGCCATGAGTGCCACCAGAAACCCGCGTCGCCGCATGAGGCGGGCATGAACTTCCAGCACCTGCCTGCCGCCGTCGGTGCTGACGGGGTCCAGCGCGCCTGATGCGGTCATCGGATACCCCCGGCCACCGGCGCGCAGGATGTGGCCGGCACGCAGGAAAGAGACACGGGAATGCGGATCATGGAACAACCTTCCGGGCGCTGCCTGCTGCCTGTTTTACTCCGGGCAGGAACATGAGCGAACCTTCGGACGCAACCCGGATGTGGACGGCTGCAACCCTAACCATAGAGCCATCGCCTTCTGCAATGGCCAATTTTGCCCGGGCAGCGCTCGTTTCGTTTGCGGCCCGCCTGCTGAAACCGGCGAAAATGGCTTCGTGGCGGATTTGACGTCTTGAATGAATCATGAAGCCCATCCCGCGATCTATGCTCCAGCTTCAGCAACATCACATCCTGTTTCCCGCAAGGTCATGTGCCATGGCCATCGCTCATTCGGGCGTTCTCCGGCGGACAGCGTGATGTCGACTTTCAGCACTTTGAACCGTCATTTTGTTGCTGTTCGGCAACTGGGGGTGAAAAATGGAACAGACTGCGCGCGGCACGCAAAAACACTGAAGGGCAGCGGTGTGTGCCATGAACCCAACAAATCAAGCATTAAACCTGAGTTTCAGGAACAGGATTTATGCAAGGCCCTGAAACCACGCGGTCACTCGCCGTTGCGCCAGTTTGCCGGCTCCGTTAGGTCTGCCGGATCATTGTGTGTTTTCCGGCAAGGCTGGCGTGGAAAAGCTCGACCTCAAGCGATTGATGGCCGCCTTCGTGAAGATGCGGCCGTGCCTCGAAGCGGCGGCGCTCGCCCGCGTGCTCTCCGCGGCCACGGCGGAGAATCTCGTTTAGGCTCGGAATGCATCGAAAAAACTGTTTTCAGTTTGTTCGGCAGAGTCATGGCCACCCATACAACCAGAGCTGAAACAGCCCGGATACTATCCGATACGCGTAGCCAAAGGGACGTAGCCCCCGTCTCTAATCCCATCCTCCCGGATGAGGGAATGCGCGCCCATTGCCTTATTGCGCATGGGATTACGACGCAGGTGCAACTGTTCAATGGAAGTTCCCGGCGCGACAGTCCAGACGCCGGACAAGCCAGAATTTCCGGAATGGGAACGAGGGTTCTTGATCAAGGGGGGGTCCCGCGTCTCCGGAAAGAAAGCTCCCGGCCAACAAGCAGTGCCCAAAACAGCAGTGCATTGTCCATCTTCGTGGGGGGATGCACACAGCAGACGACGGCCGTTTCGGTCGTCGAACCAGTGGAACCGTGCCGGCACCATATCGCCTGACAGATGACGGGTGATCGTGTCGCACGGTTCTTTAATCGAGGACACGATCATGGGTAACAATAACGGGCTTGGCGGGTTTGGCCTTTATCTTCCTGGCTGGCCGCTCGGCAATCAGGACCAGAGCCAGGATCAGGACCAGCATCAGGATCAGGGGCAGGACCAGCATCAGGACCAGGAATCCTGGCAGAACCAGGACCAGGAACAGTCCGCGCAGAATACGGCCAACAACGAGGCCAGCAACAATGCCGGTAACAATGCGGCCAACAACGCCGCCAATGCTGCCGGGAACGCCGCTCAAAACGGCGCATCGAACCAGGCCGGCAATGCGGCCAACAACGCAGCCAGCAATGCAGCGGCCAATGCGGCCGAGAATGCGGCCAGCAATGTGGCGGAGAATGTCGCCACCAACGCCACCAATGTCGCCACGAACGTTGCGACCTCGGTGTCGACATCCGTGAATGTCGGCCTTGACGGCATCATTCCCAGCGACAACGATTTCGCCGACGTCGATCTCTATGGCGGCGCCAGTGTGGATCAGCTCTTCATCAATCGCGACGGCGTGATCTCCTATGATCCCGGCGACGACGTGTCCTTCGAGGACATCCTCAACGGCTCGCTGAACGGGTCCGGCAACAATGCCTTCGTCTTCAATCAGGTCAACGATCTGGTCGACAACGACACGCTGAGCGACCCGCAGGTTCACAACAATAGCAACTTCCAGCAGCAGGGCAGCGCCACGGGCGGCTTCGCCAAGACCGGTGACGGCATTGATGCCGGTGGTGGCGGCGGCACCGGTGGAGGCGATGCCAATGCCGATGGCGGCTCCGGCGGACGCGGCTCGGCATATGGTTCCGACGCCTTCGGCGGCTTCGGCGGCCACACCAGCGCCAGCGCCGGCGACGGCAATGGCGCGGCCGGAGGCGACGGTGCGGCAGGCACCGGCCTCGGGCTCGGCCTCGGCGGCCTTGGCGCCGGCATTGGTGCCGGTGGCAGCGGCGGTACTGGCGGTGACGGCGGCGCAGGTGGTGGCGGCGGCGCCGGAGGTTCTGCCTATGGCGGTGCCGGAGGATCGGGCAGCGGCGGCCCCGGCGGATCGGGTGCCGGCGGGACTGGCGGCAGCGGCGGCATGGCCGGCGATGGCGGCGCGGGTGCGGCGGCAGCCGATGCAGCAGCGGCGGCGGCGCCCGGATTGATGGGTGCGGCGGCGGCTGATGCGGCAGCGGCGGCAGCAGCGGGTGGCACTGGCGGCACCGGTGGCACCGGCGGCGCTGGCGGCGTCGGCAATGGCGGCCTCGGCGGTGACGGCTTCGGCGGCTTCGGCGGCTCCGGCACCGGCGGCATGGGCGGCATGGGTGGCGCAGGCGGCACCGGCGGCGACGCCGATGGCGGCGGCGGCCTCGGCTTCGGCGCGGGTCAGGGCATCGGCCTCGGCCTTGGCGGTGGTCTCGGCGGCGCAGGCGGCGACGGCGGTGCGGGCCTCGGCGGATGGGCTCTGGCAGCCGGCGGTGACGGTGGCGCGGCCTGGGCAGGAGAAGTATCCGGCGGCAACGGCGGCTTCGGCGGCATGGGTGGCATAGCCACCACGGGTGCCGGCGGTGCAGGCGGCGCAGGCGGCGTGTGGGGCTCCAACAACGGCGATGACGGCTACGTCACCGGCTCCTCGCAGGCCTCTGCCAGCGCGCTCGTCGATACGAGTGCCTTCAACCAGCAGATCGTCATGGGCGCCAACGTCCTTGGCAATACGGTTGACATGACTGTGGTCGGCGGCGACCTGATCAGCACGCTGGTCGGGGAAGATGACGGATAAAAATGCCGTCCACGGGTCCGGCGCTCTCGCCCCCCAAGAGCGCCGGGTTCTGGAGCTGTGCATGGTCCCCGTGCACAGCTCCGCACTTTTCCCTTCATGCTCGCAGCGGGCAATTACGGGAGACGGGGGAAGCAGATCTGGAATGAAGCCCTGCGCCGCTCGCCAGAGCGGCAGGCCGGGGCATTGCAAGGGGCGGGCGGCCCTGACGAACGGTTCTGCTGGCAAGCCAGCGAGGTAGTGCACCATGCATATGGACTCGACCACCGAGATCATCGCCCATTTCATCGGAGTGTTTTCCCAGACAGTCGAGGACGTGCGGCTGCGGCTGGACTATGCGAAGTTCACCGCCCAGCGCGAAGCGCCGCCTGAAGCGGGGGAACTGCCCGACATAAAGCTCGCCATGACCAGTCCCTACACGCTGGGGCAGTTCGCGCCGAAGGTGACCTATTCGCCGCCGTCCTTCGACATCGTGCCGGCGAGCGTGACCACTTCGGTGCCCACCCATCAAATCCCCGTGCATATCCCGCCGGGCAACATGGCCGGCGTGGCCGGTCCCGCCCGCCAGCATGACGTGCCAGCAGCGGGTGAGAGGGTGATCCCCGAATATGAGCCGATCGGCTCTCTGGCGGTCTATCTGCGGCAGGAAGCACAGCTTGTCGACAACGACTATCTGTCGATCGGCAATCACGGGCTTGCGATGCAATCGGCAGGCGACCCCGTCGCAGCATTGGCGAAGCTGATGGAAGACGCTGCGCAGCTCCAGCCAGTCGCCGACATGGACGGCCTGCACTCGCAAGCTGGTGCTGGCGACTTCATCCAGCATGTGGCGGCTGCCGCCGATGCATTGCCCGACGCCGCGCCTGAAGGCGGCAGCCTGTTCGTGGCGCAGGGTGCGGCCACCGCCGGCATCCATGTCAACGGAGAAAGCCTCAACGAAGCACCGGTTCTGGAAGATTTTCTGCCGGTGAAATTCCGGCCCCCCGCAGAAGACCCATCCGCGCAGACGCAGGACGATGCGCCGGTGCCCACCGGCGTCGACCATTCGCTCACTCCGATGATCGGGCTGGAGGCGGGAGGCAATCTTCTGGTGAACGAGGCGGTGCTGGTCAACAACTGGCATGGCGCCCCGGTGGTTGCCGCGGTCGGCGACTATATGCATGTCAACGCCATCAGCCAGACGAATGTCTGGAGCGATTGCGATGCGGTTTCAGATGCGCTGGGTGGCTGGCAGCGGCTGACGGATACGCCGACGCAGGCCTTCAATGTCGCGACGATCGAGACCATCGCCAACCCGGCCTATGGCGGGCAGGCCGACGAAGGGTCCGGCTTTCCCGCCTACTGGCAGGTTGCGCGGATCGACGGCGATCTGGTGATCGCCAACTGGATCAGGCAGATCAGCTTCGTGCAGGACAACGACGTCACGGTCATGGCGGCCTGCGGCGGCGGCACCACCATCACGCTCGGCGACAACACGGCCGTCAACATCGCGTCCGTGGCTGAGCTCGGCAATTATTATGATTTCATCATCGTCGGCGGCAGCGTCTATCACGGCAACATCATCAGCCAGACAAACATCCTGCTCGACGACGATCTCGTCGGCACGGTCGGCGACTTCCAGACTGCGGGTGAAGCGTCGCTGTCGACGGGCGGCAATCTGTTGTGGAACCAGGCGTCGATCACCCAGTTCGGGACGATGAGCTTCGGGGGGCTTCCGCCGTCCTTCCGGGAGGCCGCGGACAAGCTCGCCTCCGGCCCCGCCGACGCGCCGGCCGATCTGCTCCGGCACGAAGCCTTCAGCGGCGTGGGCGGGCTGAAGGTGCTCTATGTTTCCGGCAATGTGGTCGACCTTAACTACATCAGCCAGACCAACATCCTCGGCGATGCCGATCAGGTGGCGCTGGCCATGGATCAGGCAGGCGCATATGCCGATGCCGACTGGACCATCTCGACCGGCACCAACGCACTCGTCAACCATGCCCACATCGTCGACGGCGGCGTCGATTCCACGGTCTATGCCGGCGGCAGTGTGTATTCGGACGAATTGCTCATCCAGGCCGAGCTGATCTCGCACGACAGCGGACTTTACACGCAGGACACCAATGCGCTGGTCAGCGAGGCCGTGGTGTTCCTGAGCGACGACCTGCTGGCGCCCGACACCGGTGATGGCGCAACGGCCCATGACGGCGGGGTACCGGACATCGGGTCCGCCGATCTGATGCAGACCATGCTGAGTTGATACGAGCCATACGACCAGTGCGGACGGGAGGGGGCGGGAGCGTCTTCATGGAGAGGTTTCAGGCAAATGCGGCACCTGTGGCCGCACCAGGCAACACGACATTTCGCGAGCCCGACCCCGAGTCGCTGATACGGGTGCTGGCGGCGCTCGAAAGGGAGATCGAACTCTCCCTCGAGGATGCCGTGTCAGAGCACCGGCGCACGAACGAGCAGGCGGATCGTGAGGCCGCGTCCGAAAGGATGCGCGACGATCCCGCCCCGGAGACCACGATGCGACAATCGCAGGATTGCGGACCCGAACCGGCCAGACCGGGCGCCACGGTCATGCTGGAAGGCGCCAGCGGCCCGATAGAGGCGCGGCCGCAGCCGAAGGTTCAGAGCGCCGGACAGCCGCCGCCCGCACCCGGTCGCTATGCCGTTGCCGATGACCGGGGCACAGGTGGCAGGGAGAGCAAAAGCGGAACCTTCCACCGCCGCCTCGGGCCAGTGGACCTGTCGAAAAGCCTCAGCGCCGGGTTGGGCGCGGTGCGCAGGAACCTCCTGATGGTGTTCCTGTTCACCAATGTCAGCAACATTCTGGTGCTGGCCATTCCCGTCTATCTCTTCCAGATCTCGGACCGGGTGCTGACCAGCCGCTCGACCGACACGCTGGTCATGCTCACCATCGTCATCGTCGGGGCCGTGCTGTTGCAGGCCACCTTCGACGCCATCCGCCGCTTCATCCTCATGCGCACCGCCGTCGAGGTTGCCGCACAGCTCGGCGCGCCGATCCTGAGCGCTGCCGCCCGCGCCTCGCTGCATGGGTCGGGGCGCGAATACCAGACGCTTGGCGATCTCCAGCAATTGCGCTCCTTCCTCGTATCCGGAACCTTGCTGTCCTTCCTCGACATTCCTTTCGCACCGCTGTTCATACTGGCCGTCTATCTGGTGCATCCGCATCTGGGCAGCATCATCATCCTGTCCGGCGTGCTTTTGCTGATCGTCGCCTTCGTCAACCAGCGCATGACCGCCGCTCCGTTCGGCGAGGCCAATGTCTACCAGAGCCGCGCCAACCTGCATCTCGATTCCATGGCCCGCAATTCGCAGATCATCAACGCGCTGGCGATGATCCCCGAGGCGGTGAAGATCTGGGGGCAGGATACGGCCGGATCGCTGAAGGCGCAGGTGAAGGCGCAGGACCGCAACATCGTCTCGGCCGCCACCTCGCGCGCCATCCGCCTGCTGACGCAGGTGGCGCTGCTGGGCTGGGGCGCATTCCTGGCCATCGAGGGCGAGATCACCGGCGGCATGGTGATTGCCGCCTCCATCATCGCCGGCCGCGCTCTCGCTCCGATCGAAGGCTCGATCGAAGGCTGGAACCAGTTCATCCTGTCGCGCGGCGCCTACAGCCGCATCAGCGCGCTGCTGCGTTCCTCGCCGCTCAACCTCGAACGGCTGGTGCTGCCCAATCCGGAAGGCCGGCTCGACGTGGAGCGCGTGCTCTATGTGCCGATGGGCACCAAGCGCGTGGTGCTGAACGGCATCAATTTTTCGCTTCAGCCGGGCGACTCGCTTGCCGTGATCGGCAATTCGGGCGCGGGCAAGACAACGCTCGGCAAGATGCTGGTCGGCTCCATCCTGCCGACATCGGGCGCCGTTCGCCTCGACCTCATGGATCTGCGCAACTGGGACCAGCGCCAGTTCGGCGACAATATCGGCTATCTGCCGCAGGACGTGCAGCTCTTCCCAGGCTCGATCAAGGCCAACATAGCGCGCATGCGCGACGATGTGGACGACGCCGAAATCTACCGGGCCGCCGTGCTTGCCGACGTGCACGAGATGATCGCCACCTTCCCGCAGGGTTATGAAACGCAGGTGGCGGCCGACGGCTCGCCCCTGTCGGGCGGGCAGAAGCAGCGCATTGCCCTTGCCCGTGCCTTCTTCGGCGATCCGCGCATGATCGTGCTCGACGAGCCGAATTCCAATCTCGATGCGGCCGGCGATGCCGCACTTGCACGCGCGCTGCGCCACGCCAAGGAAAACCGCATCACGGTGATCGTCATCACCCAGCGACCGGCGCTGCTGCGCCATGTCGACAAGATCCTGCTGATGACCAACGGCACCATCTCCATGTTCGGCCGGCGCGACGAGGTGTTGCGCGCGCTTGCGGCCCATACCGCCGGCCATTTGCCCGACAGTCCGTTCGGCGAGCATCTTCCCCGGCCGGGCGCGATGCAGCCCAATGCAGCGCCGGCCAATATGACCAGAGCAGGTGCAGCATGAGTACGGATATCGCCAAACTCCAGGATCTCACCTGGTATGCCGGGGTTCCCCGTTCCATCAGGAAGCAAAGCATCGCCGGCGTCGTGCTGCTCGTGGCGTGCTTTGGCGGCTTCGGCCTGTGGGCCACCTTCGCGCCGCTTGCCGCTGCCGTCATCGCGCAGGGCAGCTTCGTGGCCACCGGCCAGAACAAGATCGTGCAGCATCTGGAAGGGGGCGTTATCAGGGAAATCCTCGTTTCCGAGGGCGACCATGTGAAGGAGGGGCAACCGCTGGTGCAACTGGACGAGACCTCGGCGCTGGCCAACGAGCGCCAGCTTTTCCTGCGCCGTGCGCGGCTCGATGCCATCGTCGCGCGGCTTACCGCGCAATCCGAGGGGCAGAAAAGCATCGCCTTTCCGGCTGAGCTGACCAGCAACGCCATCGATCCCGAGATTGCGGAAATCCTGGCCAGCCAGCGGCTCAATTTCGAGGCCTCGCAGCGCAAGTTCACCGGCGAGATCGAGCTTCTGAACAACAACATCGCCGCCCTCGAATTCCGTGTCGGCGGCTATGAGGCGCAACATGCGGCGCTGTCGCAGCAGATCGGCTTCCTCAGGGAGGAATATGCCGGCAAGCGCAAGCTCTATGAGCAGGGACTGCTGCGCAAGCCCGAGATTTCGGCGATCCAGCGCGTCATGGCCGAAGCGGACGGCCAGAGCGGACGGCTGGCGGCGGAAATCGACGAGACGCGATCCCAGATGGCGCGCTACCGCCAGCAGAAGAACCAGACGCTCGCCGCATACCGGCAGGCGGCGCTCGACGAAATGCAGAGCGTCGAGGCCGAGCTCGACTCGGTGCGCGAGCAGTCACGCGCGGCCACGAACGTGCTGCGACGGGCGACCATCAACGCGCCGGTCAGCGGAACCGTGGTCCGGCTCTACTACCATACGGCGGGCGGCGTCATCGAAAGCGGCAAGAGCATTGCGGAAATCCTGCCGTCCGATGTTCCGCTGATCATCGAGGCGCAGATACCGCGCACCAAGATCGATGCCATCCGCACCGGACAGGAGGCGACGGTGCGGCTGACGGCGCTGAACCAGCGCACGACGCCGGTGCTGACCGGAACGGTCTATTACGTCTCGGCCGATGCGCTGCGCGAGCAATCGGTGCAGGAAGTGCGCGAGATCTATCTGGCCCGCGTGCGCCTGTCGTCCAGCGAGCTGGCGCGGGTGCATGGCTTCCTGCCGACGCCGGAATGCCGGCCGAAGTGCTGATCCAGACGGCGGAACGCACCTTCTTCGACTATCTGTCGAAACCGATCCGCGACAGCATGAACCGTGCCTTCCGGGAAGATTAGACGATAAATAGACGCCGGGCGGTCCGGATGATAGGATCGCTGCGGTCTTGGGCAAGCAGGCAGCCTCGCGATGAACCGACCGGCGCCGCCTTTCAGGGATGTGCTGACCCTTCTGGGTCAGCTCAACTACACCTGGACCAACACCGAAAGCCTTCTCATCCACCTGATCGCCGGGCTCGCCGGAGTGGATAAGGAAACGGCCACCATCATCTTCCTGACGCTCAACACCACGCGCGCGCGCGTCGATCTGGTCGAGCGGCTGGCCAAGATGGCGCGCACGCCGCCGCCCGTTCGCAAGGACGTGCTCGACGTCACCCGCAAGATGATGGCCGAAGCCAAGCTGCGCAACAAATACAATCACTGCATCTATTCGTTCGACGACACGGGCGACAACGTCTCCACCCTGCTGATGCGGGTTTCCGAAACCGCAGACCAGCTCAGATACGGCAAGATGGACGCCATCGACGCCGACGAGATCGCCAACATCACCCGCTCGATCGGCAGGCTTGCGCAAACCAACCGCGACATCTGGGCCCTGGCCCGCCGCCACCGTTTTCCGCTCTGAAAAGGCTGACGGAGCCGGCCGGAACGTTCCGGTCGGGAACGCCGTCCCGGCTGCTGCGGATGCCGTTGGAATGTTCACTTCCAACGGCAAAGCCATCCCGGCATTGGTGATGTTCCGGGCGGAGGCGCCACGGACAAAGCGGATGGGCAGTTCCTGACTGCATTCGCGACTGCGCGTCGCAATCCGCTGCTGAAACGTCCGGCGAAACAGCTCAGGGGCACTATCATATACCCCAAAATCTGGTCGCTGCCTCAATTGCGAGCAGGCTGCTTTTTCAACCGCCCGCACAGCCACTCAAAATCGCCTGTCGTGGAATTACCCGGAGGCGACTGATGCGGTTTCTAGCGCGGATGCGTCGCGTGCGATCCGCCTGCCTGCGCATAACCGGGAAACATGTGATTGATCTTGAAGGCAACTTCGGTGCGATTGGTCGCCTTGAGCTTGCGCATGATGTTGCGGATGTGGACCTTGACGGTGCTTTCCCGCAGGTTGAGTTCGTAGGCAATGATCTTGTTGGCCTTGCCCCGGCGCAGCGCCTCCACCACCTCGGCCTGGCGCAGCGTGAACATACCCGACAGCGGCTGCGTTTCCGGCCGGGATTCCACCAGCCGCCGCATGGCAATCACACTGCTGGCGGGAACGAAGACGCCGCCTGCCATGGCCAGCCCGATTGCCTCTATGCAGACACCTATGCCAACCGAGGTTGGAATAAAGCCCCTGACGCCATATTCGAGAGCCTGCAGAATTTGCGGCAACTCATCCGTATCGGCCAGAACAATCAGAGGAATCTTTCCAAATTCGGCAGAAAGGCGCCGGATTTCATCCTCCACCTGCGCATCGCCGACACGTCTTCCCCCAAGATTGAGCAGAATTGCGCAAACAGGGGGAACCTCGTCGCGCCGGGCCGTGTACTCCTCGATCCTGCCGACAGCCAGCACCTCCAGTCCCACGCCCCGCGCAATGAGGCTCTGGGCAAAGCATTCCCGCTCAAGGGCACGATTGTCGATGATGACGAGCGTTCGATCAGGCTGGCCCGTGTCCTCTACTCCTCCGGGGGGCTCGGTGCCGGGGTCATGTATGCGATAGAGAGAAATGGGAGAATTGACTGGCGTTTCAGAGATCGATGCTTTTGTGAAATTGAAAGCGATACCCGTACTCATAGGTTTAATCCCCTTTGAACTTTAGGTTCTGACATCGGCTCTGAGTGGTAGTCGCGACGTTGAAACCCAGCCGTGGTGACATCATGGCCGGGCAATCCCCCCCGAAGCCGAATGCAACCTTAGCGTTTTTCTTGGGACCATAAAATTAACCAGATTAACTGAACGTTAATCAAGCTAAATCCGGGAGTACATCTTATGGGGGAGCGAGATTATCCGTCTCAGGAACAGAAGGAGCAGCCGAACCAACCGGGCGCCGGGATATGAAATTCCTGCACGATCTGCATGCACGCCATTTCCCACTCCAATGGCGTTCCCCTGGCACGAAGAGGTTTCCTCCTGCGGAACATGTATGTTGCGCTGCAGTACTACTGGCCAGTTTTACGGCATTGGATCGAACAAAACTGCTCCGATAAAGAAGTAGGACGCAGCTCCCACAAACGAGGGACTTTTTTATTTATTGATTTAAGTTAACCTGAGACAACCTTTGGTAGCCTTTCAGAGTACCATCGGGATGAAAACCGCCGTTTCAGAAGCAACCTCTTGCAGTTCGAAATTTAGGAGGAAAGACAAAAGAAGGGGATCGGATGGATGAAACGCGCGATGCTCTTACCCGAAAATTGCAGCATTCAAAAGGGCTGGGGCCCGAAGCGACCTGATCATGCTGCGGGAGTTTGCAGAGGCAGCGCTCGCTGATAGAGGCTGGCAGG